>JANXBA010000037.1 GCA_025062075.1 Aquificaceae bacterium | reverse complement strand
GTCAAAAATCCTCATAAAGAGGGCCAAGCTGGTGGACCCCTCTCAGGGCGTAGAGGGCGTCAGAGACATACTCGTAGAGAAGGGACACATAAAGGCCATAGGGGAGCAACTCTTCCAGATGGAGGCTCAGGTCATACAGGCGGATGGGCTAATCGCCTGTCCCTCCTTCGTGGACCTTCACGTTCACCTTCGTGACCCGGGACAG
This sequence comes from Aquificaceae bacterium, assembly GCA_025062075.1. GTDB lineage: Bacteria > Aquificota > Aquificia > Aquificales > Aquificaceae > Pampinifervens. Next base: position 9,440 of record JANXBA010000037.1, on the reverse strand, counting down.
GAGTACAAGGAGGACCTGCACACAGGCATGAGGTGCGCGGTGGCGGGTGGGTTCACCGCGGTGGTGTGCATGCCCAACACCAAACCCCCCATAGACTCCCCCGAGGTGGCTCAGTACGTAATAAGGAAGGCGGAAAGCGTAGGTCTTTGCAAGGTTCTTCCCGCAGGTGCCCTGACCAAGGGGCGAAGGGGTGAGGAGTTGGTGGACTTTTACGCCCTGAAAAGGGCAGGCTGTGTGGCTTTCACCGACGACGGTGCGCCCCTCATGGACTCTAGGCTCATGGAGAGGGCCCTTGAGCTTACCGCTCAGCTGGGCTCTTTTGTGATGAACCACTGCGAGGACGACAGGCTCGCCTACGGACACATAGACGGGGGAGTAGTGAGCTCTCTCACTGGCATAGCCCCAAGGCCCACCTCTGCGGAGGAGGTGCTCGTGGCCAGAGACTGCATCCTCGCCTACCGCACGGGCGGACACGTTCACCTACAGCATCTGAGTAGCGGTCTTTCGGTGGAGCTGGTGAAGCTCTTCAAGGACAAGGGAGCCAAGGTCAGCTGTGAGGTAAACCCTTACCATCTTCTCTTCACCGAGGGGGAGCTCCTTAACTCCTACGCCAACGCTAAGGTAAACCCGCCCCTCAGGGGTGAGGAGCACAGAAGAGCTCTGCTGAGAGCTTTGGTGGAGGGCTACATAGACTGCGTGGCCACCGACCACGCACCCCACGCAACTTGGGAAAAGGGGTCTTTGGAAAAGGCAATGCCGGGCATGATAGGTCTTCAGACTGCCCTACCGCTGATGCTTGAGCTGGTAAGGGAGGGTCACATAAGTCTGATGCGCATGGTGGAGCTCATGTCCTGCAACCCCGCCCGGCTTCTTGGACTGGAAAACTGCGGAAGCCTGAAGGAGGGCAAGAAGGCCAATCTGGTGCTCTTTGACCCCAACAGGGAGTGGGTCCTGTGCGAGGAGACTAACCTCTCCAAGTCCAAGAACACCCCCCTCTGGGGCAAGACCCTAAAGGGTAAGGTGGTCTACACCTTCTTTGAGGGTAAGATAGTCTATCAGGATGTTTGAGAGAGTTGCGGTAGTGGGCGTAGGTCTCATAGGGGGCTCTTTTGCCCTCGCCTGCAGGGAAGCGGTTGGTTGCCAGCTCTTCGGCGTGGACAAAGACCCAAATGCAGTGCAAAAAGCAAAGGAGTTAGGCATCCTGCACGAGGGTTCCACGCAGGTGGAAGACCTGAAAGGCTTCAACCCCCAGCTGGTCGTGCTGGCAACGCCCGTCGGGAGCTTTACCTCCTTAGCCCGCAGGCTCAGGGAGACCCTGAGCCCCGAGTGCGTAGTCTCCGACGTGGGCTCGGTGAAGGGCAGGCTCGTCTACGAGCTGGAGGAGATTCTGGGAGGGAGGTACGTGGGAGGCCATCCCATAGCGGGGACTGAGAAGGCGGGCGTACAGCACGCAGAGCGCGGGCTTTTTTCCGGCAGGCGCTTTATCCTCACGCCCACTCAGAGGACGGACCCAAGGGCAAAGACCGAAGTAAAAGAGCTGTGGCAGAGCATGGGTGCGCTGGTGGAGGAGATGGACCCAGAGCTCCACGACTTTATCTTCGGGGCGGTCTCCCATATGCCCCATGCGGTAGCCTTTGCCCTCGTGCGCGCCATAGAGTACCTCAGCAACTCCTTGGACCTCTTCAAGTACCCTGGCGGTGGCTTTAAGGACTTTACCCGCATAGCGGGCTCTGACCCGGTGATGTGGCGCGACATTTTTCTCCACAACTCCGAGCAGGTGCTAAAAAGTCTCCAGGTCTTTGAAGGAGCTCTAAGGGAGCTCCAGGGGCTCATAGAGAGGGGAGAAAAAGAGGCCCTTACCCAGTACTTGGGGCTGGCAAGTGCCCGCCGTAGGAGTCTGTCGGAGTAAACCCGTGGAGAGGTTAAACCCTTCCCAGGAGAAGGCGGTAAGACACTACGGAAGCCCTCTGCTGGTGGTGGCGGGTGCAGGCTCGGGAAAGACCAAAACGCTGGCCCACAAGGTGGAGTTTCTCATAAAGGAGAAAGGGCTCAGCCCGGACCGTATCCTGGCCATCACCTTTACCAACAAGGCGGGAAAGGAGATAAAAGACAGGGTAAAAAAGGTGGTGGGCGTAGAACTCCCTTGGGCTGGGACTTTTCACTCTTTCGCCTTCAGACTCCTGAAAGAAAAGGGCAGGAAGGTGGGCCTGTCGCCCAGCTTTAGTCTCATCTCTGAAGGCGACAGAAACCGGCTCGTAGAGCACTTGGCCAAGTCCACGGCTACAGAACTAGAAAGGCTGAAAAACTACATCTCTCAGAGGGTAGAAGACTTAGCGCAAGAAGAGCGGGAGCTGGAGAAGGTCTTCAGAGAATACCTAAGGATGCTAAAGGAGATGAACCTGCTGGACTTCGGCGGGCTTATGTTTTACCTGCACGAGCTCCTGAAGACCGACCCCTCTCTGAAGGAGGAGTTTGACTTTCTGCTAGTGGACGAGTTTCAGGACACCAACACGGTGCAGTACGAGGTGATAAAGCTCCTGGCCACGGAGAACGTGTGCGTGGTGGGAGACCCAAACCAGTGCATCTACGAGTGGCGATACGCCCGCCCGGACAACATCCTGCGCTTTAAGGAAGACTTCAACCCCTACATAGTCAAGCTTGAGCACAACTACCGCTCCAAGCCCTACATCCTCTACGTGGCAAACGCGCTTTTGCAGGCTTCCAGAGCCCAGTGGAAGGAGCTCATCCCGGTGCTACAGCCTACCCGTCAGGGTGAGGAAAAGCCCTCCGTAAGAAGGTTTGAAAAGGAAGAGGAGGAAGCCCTGTGGATAGCCCAGCAGGTGAGGGAGCTCCTGCGCACTTACGAGCCCTCTCACATAGGCATTTTGGTAAGGGTAGGATACATAACCGAGCCCATAGAGAGGGCTCTCCACCACATGAGGGTGCCCTACCGGGTGGTAGGTGCGGTGCGCTTCTTTGAAAGGTCGGAGATAAAGGACGTTCTTTGCTTTCTCAGAGCTCTGCTAAACCCTATGGACCAGCTGAGCTTTTCCAGGGCACTGGGCGTGGCCACTCGCGGTCTTGGAGAGAAGAGGGTAAGGCACATCTTGGAGCTGGGAGAGGGCAACTGGCTTAAGGGCTCTGTCAAAGCCCTAAAGAGCCTACCGCCGGCCAGCGCGGAGGAGCTCTACCGGTTTCTGCGGAGTATGGAAAAGCTCAGAAGGCACATGGAGGACTACTCTAAGGCCTTGGAGGAGTTCCTGCAGGAGGTGGACTTTTGGGAATACCTGAAGACCCACTACAAGGAGGACAAAGAAAGAGAAGAGAGCGTGAAGGAGCTTTTAAAGTATCTAAAGCAAAAGCAGGCGGAGGGCTACCGCATAGAGGAGGTCCTTCAGGAGGCGGACTTCATGGTGGAAGAAGGCCAGGAGGAAGGGTCAGTAAAGATTATGACCATACACGCCAGCAAGGGTTTGGAGTTTCCCGTAGTCTTCCTACCCAGGCTGGAGGAGGGCATCCTACCCCACGAACGGGCACGAGAAGACCTTGAAGAGGAGCTAAGACTTTTCTACGTGGCGGTCACCAGAGCCAGAGACCTGCTCTTCATGAGCTACACGCGTGCCTCCAGGCCCAGCAGGTTTCTCTCCTACATACCCAAGCACCTTTTAGACCTTTCTGCCTTTGCCAAGAACAAAACCAGCTATGCCCCGGAGCTGAAGGTCTCCCACAGGCTGAGAGTGGGCGACAAGGTCTTTCACGAGGTCTTCGGAGAGGGCGTGGTGGTAAGTCTGGAAGAAAACAAGGCAGTGGTAGAATTCAAAAAAGGCAGAAAAAGCATACACACCGCCTTCCTCAGACCGGTGGTATAATAGAGCCATGACCAGACCCACTCGGGTTGCTTGGAGCATCACCCACCAGGAGTTTACCATCACTGACCACTACTACTTTTCCATCCTCCGGCGGGAGGCAGAAAGAAGAGGCTTGATAGTAGAAGAGGTGGACAGGTGGGAGGAGCTCCCCAAGTACGACACCGTGGTCTTTAACTATCCTGAAGTTCCCTTCACTGAGAAGGAGGCCCAGCAGGTGGAAAGGTGGGTCTGGGAGGAGGGCAAGAAGGTTATTCTCTTAGGCTACTACAAAAACGAGGACCGCATAGCGGACACCTGCAACAGTCTGGCAAGAAGGTTTGGCATGGAGCTCAACCCAGACGAGGTAGTGGACGAGCAGAACAACCACCAAGGGGATAGATACTTCGTGGTCACTTCCAAGGTAAGGAGGTACAATAAAAACCACAGGAACGAGGTGGTGGTAAACAGGGTAATGCTGGCCTGCAGCGCCTCCGTAAGGCCCATCATGCCCGACATAAAGGTGGTGGTGAGAGCGGAGGACACCGCCCAGTCTAACATGGGAAACTACACCCTGCTTATAGCAGAACAGCTGGCACCACCCAGCGGAGGCTACTTCTGTCTTGCGGGCACCTGCGTCTTTTGGGACAACTACTCCATAAACCTCTACGACAACTTGGAGTTTTCCATAAACCTCCTGAGACACACCCCACAGCTCAAACTGGCGGAGGGCAGGCAGGTAACCTTTGAACTATAGAGGAGGGACGCCATGGACGCCTTCAGGATGTTAGAGGAGTTTCCCGAGCAGTTCAAGGAGCACGAGTGCCCTACCCTTGACCCACAGAGCTACAAAGGTGTGGTCTTCAGCGGTATGGGGGGCTCGGGCATAGTGGGCGACTTTATGGAGCTCTTGCTCAAGACTGACAGGCCCATCCTCTCCCTTCGGGGATACGAGCTCCCGGCCTTCGTGGAGGAGGGCTGGCTTGTGGTCTGCACCAGCTACAGCGGAAACACGGAGGAGACCATAAGCGTGCTACAGGGAGCTCTACAAAGAGGCGCAAGTGCGGTGTGCGTAAGCTCCGGAGGAAGGCTAAAAGAGGTGGCTCAGGGGAAAGGGCTCTTACACCTGCCCCTGCCGGAGGGCTATCCACCCAGATACGCCTTGGGCTTTATGCTATCCGCCCTTATGTCCCTCTTTGGCATGGGCGAGCGGGTAAAAAGGCTCAGAGCCCACCTTGAAGAGAGCAAAAAGGCGGTAAAGGAAAAGGCGAGGGAGCTGGCAAGTGCGATGTTTTCCTATCTTCCCGTGGTCTACGGCACGCCCCTGACGGAGCCGGTGGCCTTTCGCTGGAAGACCCAGATAAACGAAAACTCAAAGACCCTGTGCTACAACGCGGTCTTGCCTGAGATGCACCACAACGAGGTGGTGGGGCTTGACAACCCGCAGATAAGAAGCCTGTGCAGTTTTGCCCTCCTCTACGACCCCCAGGACCATCCCAGGGTGGTAAAGAGAGTAGAGATAACCGAGCGGATTTTCAAAGAGCTCGGCGTTGTTCTGAGGGTTTTGAAGGGCGAGGGAGAGACCTTGGAGGAGAGACTGCTTTACCTGACCTACTTGGGCGACTGGGTCAGCCTCTTTCTGGCTCAGGACTACCGACAGGACCCCCTACCGGTCAGAGTCATAGACTTCATAAAAAAGAGCCTTGTATAATAGAGGGCCATGGAGCTGAGCTGGCTCGTCTTCGTCGCAGTGGTGGTGGTGGCCCTCTTTCTGGACCTTTTCGTCTTCCACCGCAACCCCCACAAAATATCCCTGAAAGAAGCTCTCCTGCTCTCCGCCTTTTGGATAGTGCTTGGGCTTCTCTTTGGAGGTTACGTTTACTACACCAGAGGTTACGAGCGGGGCGTAGAGTACATGACGGGCTACCTCTTGGAGAAGTCCCTGAGCTTGGACAACATCTTCGTCTTCATACTAATTTTCTCCTACTTTAGGGTGCCGGAGGAGTACAGGCACAAGGTGCTCTTCTGGGGCGTGTTCGGCGCCATTATCTTCAGGGCAGTCTTTATCTTCGCAGGCCTAGAGCTCATAAAGCACTTCCACTGGATGGTTTACATATTCGGCCTGATTCTCATAGTGTCCGCCATAAAGCTACTTACCACGGAGGAAAAGGAATTCCACCCCGAGCAGACCATAGCGTACCGCATAGCCCGAAGGCTTTTCCCTATCAAGCCCGACCACAGAGAGGGCAAGTTCTTTATCAGGGAAGACGGTAAGCTCTACGCCACTCCCATGTTTCTCGCCCTCTTTTTTGTGGAGAGCTCGGACATCATGTTCGCCATTGACTCGGTGCCCGCCATACTGGCCATATCCAAAGACCCTTTTGTGGTCTACACCTCCAACATATTTGCCATACTGGGTCTGAGGTCCCTCTACTTTGCGACCGCCGGCATCCTACCCCTTTTTCACTACCTGCACTACGGCCTTTCTTTCATCTTGGGCTTTATCGGTGTGAAGATGCTCCTTTCTGACTTTTACAAGATACCCGTGGAGGTCTCTCTCCTGCTCATAGGAAGCGCCATATTCGTGTCGGTGGTAGCCTCCGTACTGGTGAAGAAAAAGGCCACGGAATGATAAATCTCCTTCAGGTGGTGGAAGGGGCAGGCTGGGGAGGGACGAAGGAGCAGACCTACCTCATATCTCGGGAGCTCTCCCGCAGGGGCGTGCAGGTGCACATGGCCTTCTCCCTTGGCTACGAGCTTATGGTGGAAAAGCTGAAAGACTACCCAGTAAAGGTGCACTTCTTTGAAAGGCTTGGGAGCTTTCCGCGACTGAACCCCATGAACTACTACAGGCTGGCTAAGCTGATAAGGCAGGAAGACTTCCAGATTTTGGTAGCAACCTCGCCCCACGCCTTGGACTTTCTCGTGGGGGCTTTAGCCCTGGTGGGCAAGAGGGCCAAGGTGGTGGCTTACAAAAGAACTGGCAGGAGCTCGGGCTTTTTTTCTAAGCTCTTTAAGTACTCTCTGGCGGACCGCATTGTGGTGGTAGACAGGCTTACCTTTGAAAGGCTGAAAAAGGAGGGGTTTTTCCCCGACAGGCTTCGTCACATACCGAGCGGTATTGACCTGACGCGCTTTAAACCCATGGGGGAAGAGAGGGCGCTTCTAAAGAGAAAAGAGCTCCGCATAGACCCTCACAAAAAGGTCTTTATAAACGTAGCCAACTGGAACCCGAAGCACAAGGGACAACCCCTGCTTGTAGAAGCCTTCGCCAAACTCAGGTGCGACCAGTGCCTACTGGTCTTAGTGGGCATAGGCACGGACAGGGAGGTGCCCAAATACGCAAGGAGGTTAGGCTTGGAAGGCCGTCTTCTGGGGCTTGGCTTCAGGGAGGACGTTCCCGAGCTCCTCAACATGGCGGACTACTTTGTCTTCTCTTCCTACTTTGAGGGCATCGCAGGTGCGGTGCTTCAGGCCATGGCCTGTGGTAAGGTGGTGGTCTCCACGCTGGCAGGGGGCATAGGGGAGTACCTGCGCGACGGCGAGAACGGCTTTGGAGTGCCCGTAGGAGACCTAAAAAGCCTCACGGAGAAGCTAAGGCTCGTCTTGGAGCTCCCAGAGGAGCGACAAAAACTCATAGCCAGCAGGGCAATCCAGACCGCCCAAGAGTACTCCATAGAGAGAACCGCGGACCTTTACGTTGAGCTCTTTAAGGAGCTGGTGGGTACAGGGTAAGGCTCTCAAAGTACTGGAGAAAGGCGGGGTTAACGTATAGACTTCCATCTTTGAAAAGTATGAGAATGCCCACCTGTGGGTTTTCTTTTAGGAACTTCTCTACGCTCTCGTCCTCCATGGCAAGGAGGGCGGTCTGGTAGGCGTCCGTGAGAGTGCAGTCTTTGTAGGCCACCGTCACCTGAAGCAGGCTGTTTTCCTTGCCTAAAATGTGCTTTCGCAGGTAGTTGCCTCCCGTGGAAAGACACAGGTCCTTTCTGTTGTAGCCCTGAGCCAGCAGACCTTTACCTATGGGGTCGTAGACTGCCAGAAGCCGTCTGTGGCCCCACACCTTCAGGTCGCCCGCTATAGAGATAAAGCCGTAGGGGGTTTTTAACCTCTCGTAGGCCTTCTGAACCGCGTAACCCTTGCCTATACCTCCCAAGTCAATGGCCATACCCCTTTCCTCAAGGCACAGGCTTTTTCCTTCTACTCTGAGCTTGCGGTAGTCAACCAGCCTGAGGGCTTCCCGCTCCGAGAGAAGAGCTTTTCTCTTGAAATTTATGGTGTAGCTTCCCACCGTTATGTCAAAGGAGCCCCCCGTCTTTCTGGAAACCTCAAGGGCTTTGCGGACTACCTCTAAGGTCTCCTCCGAGACCTCCACACAGCCCAGCCCTGCACTCTGATTTACCAGAGACACCTCTGAGCGCTCCAAGTAGTCGGAGAGCTTTTCCTCCAAGCCTTTCATTATCCTGTAGGCTTCGTAGGCTTTGTCCTCGGGGAGCTCCACAAGGGCGTAAGTTCCCATAAGGTGGAATAGCCTCTCCTGAGACAGGGAAAGGGAAAACATGAGCAAAAAGAGTAGTGTTATCACTTTCTTTTGCCGGGTCTTTCGGGTTTTTGCGTGTGGGTTTCTACAGAAACCTTCACTTCCAAGTCTTTCAGGGTAACTTTGGTGGGCTTTGCCTTGCCACCTTCAAAGACGAAGCTCCGCATAGGATGCTCCTGTAGGGCGGAGGAGAGTTCCTCATCCGTGAGAAGGCCACCTACGAAGCCCAAGGCCACCAGCGCAGGCTGGAGCACTATGCTGGGTTTTTTCTCGTAGCGGAGCACCTCCTTCATGTCCCTGTTGAACTGTGCCTGCACCTCTGCGTGAGGCCTCTCCCCGAAGTAAGCCATGTAAACATGGAAGGGCATAAGAGCTTTCAGCCTCTCCGAGAGACCTTCACCGCCCTTGACGTAGTAAGCTTCCACGCCAAGAGTCTTCAAAGAAGCCACCAGAGATGCGGAGAAAAGGGCACACAGGTCGGATGTCTCCATGTACACCACCGCTATGCGGTTGTAGCCCATCTGTTTGAGCTGTTTGGCTATCTCCACGCCGGCGTTTATTCTTGAGTTGGCTCTCTCAGGCAGGAGAAAGGGGTCCACCTGTTGAGCAAGGCCCTGACCGAGCAAAATTAGCATAAGACTAAACACAAGAACTCTCATGAGTAAGAATTATACACCCTACTTTCTGTCCATAAACCTGCCGTAGAACACCAGGAGATACAGGACGGAGGAGCTCAGGACGAACAGACCAAGAAAGTAGAAAAAGACATCCATAAGGAGTATTATGCCAAAGAGCTTCCCTACCCTGCGTATTTTTTCAACAGGTCTACGATAGTCCTTGCGGTTTTCCTGTTTAGCTCCTTGGAGCTCTCGGGCAATCTCTCATAGTCCACCATCTGGGGGTCAGTCTCTTCTGTCCAGCCTTGAGACGCTCTTTTGCGACGCCAAAGCTCGTGAACGCCCACTGCCAGTCTTTCTACAAACTCAGGGCTGTCTTCTACTCTCTCAAGGCTCAGTCCCGCAAGCCTAAAGACTTCAGGAATTTCTCTTACGAAC
>JANXBA010000036.1 GCA_025062075.1 Aquificaceae bacterium | reverse complement strand
GCAGAGAGCTGGTTTCCTGTGGTCATAACCTTAAGAAGCACCCTTCCGTAAGGCTTTAGAAGGTCCTTGGTTGCCTCAAAGGCGTTGCGCACTGCCACCTCTCTCATTATGGCTACGAGACCACCTGGGTTGTTTACGAATGGACACCTAATCCAACAGGTAAAGCACTGAGAACAGGCCCATATGTACTCGTGCATCATGTCGTAAATCACTTCCACGTCCTCTTCCAAGAACCTCTGGACTATCTCCCTTGGAGAGTAGTCAAAGAACCTGTTGGAAGGGCAGGAAGCGGTGCACACGCCACAGTTAAGACAGCCGAAAAGGTATTCCTTAAAGCGGAAGTCTGACTTGACTTCCTCCATTATGCGTACCTTTTCCTCCCACGGAACTGACTTAGTCTTTTCCGATATGGGAAGGTTGTATCCGTAGGGATGCCCGTCCATAGTTGCACCTCCTGAAGTTTTCTCCCTAAAAAGCTACTATGGTGCTACCTAAAGTCAATTAATTTTTGCTTATGCATATATAAGGATGTTTATACAAAAAGCAAGGAGGAAGTGACGGTGCCTTATAGGGTGAGCACCGCATACTCACCGCTCATCAGTTTGTCAAGGAACGCGGCACCGCCGATTATGCCGTCGCACAGTTCAGGATTTACGTCTTCTTTCTTGTAGATGTCTGTCAGGTCCAAAGACGGGACGCAGAGGTATATTTTTACGCCTGCCTCTTTTGCCATCTTTATAAAGTCATATATGGTCTGCTCCACACCCGGACGGACCTTCACCTTTTTGGCGTTGTCCCTCATAAGTAAGAAACCAGCCTCAGAGGTAATGACCATTTCTACCTCGTAGTCCATCGTGGTTGCGGCGGTTGCCAGAAAGAAGGGAGCTCCCGCCTGCGGATTTATGAGCTCTCCCGTGGTCGGTTCTGCCCTCTCGAAGAAGGGCACAGTTAATATGTAGAAAAGCACCTTCTCGTATGACATGACTTTCTCCTCAAACAAAGATTATCATGGGCTTGTCCGCTTCCAGCACGTAGTTGATAAAGGTTGCCGCACCTGCGGGAGCTTCAAGCCCGTCTATCAGGTCCTCGTATTTGTAGCCAAAGAGTTCCATGGTCATCTGACAGGGTATGAGCTTTACCTCCGCTTCCTTGCAAGCCTCCAGCAACTCTGGTATGTCCGCAACACCGTGCTCTTTTATGGTCTTTTTCATCATGTAGGACATAAGGTCCGTCATGCCCGGTATGATGCCCATTATCTGAGGAGGTCCAGGGAATAGGGAAGAGATGACGTTGGTGACTGTGTTTTGCATGGAGGGCGGAAAGGCCATGGGCATGGCCGGGTTTCCGATGGGTGCAATCTTGAGCTCGTGCATTCTCTTTTTGTGAATGATGTTGAGCCCGTAAAAGGTGAAAAAGACTGCTGTCTCTATCCCAAGAGAGGCGGCGGTGGACGCCAGTATGAGGGGTGGATAAGCCATATCAAGGGTGCCCTTCGTGGCTATTATAGCTAACCTCTCCGTCGCCATCGGTTAAGCCTCCCTATTTTTTCCTCAGGTAAAAGATGATTTTACCTCCCTCTTCTACGGTCTCCAGAAGCTGGTGGCCAGTTCTGTTGCAAAAGGCCGGTATGTCAGCCTTTGCACCCGGGTCGGTGGTTATAACCTCTAAAACTTGGCCCGATTGGAGCTCCTCCATGGCTTTTTTGGTTTTTAGAACAGGAAGAGGGCAGTTTAGCCCAGAAGCATCAAGGGTCTTGTCTGGAGTTATGGTAGCCATACCACATACCTCCTGTTAAAGATTATCTTCCAATTATAAACCTCACACATGGGAGAGACTATTAGTGATTGTAATACAAATTATAAGCTTAACTTATAAAAACCGCAAGACCTCCTCTACTTATAATTATCCACATGGGCTACAGGGTAGCGGTAGTAGGTGCAACTGGTGAAGTGGGTAGGGCCTTTCTCAAGGTGCTTGAGGAGAGGAACTTTCCGGTGGAAGAGCTGGAGCTCTTTGCCTCTGATAGGTCTGAGGGTCTTGAGCTCACCTTCAAGGGTGAGAAGGTAAAGGTGCAGGCTCTTAGCAAGAGGGCTAACTTCTCTGGCATAGACATAGCGCTTTTCTCTACGGGCTCTTCCGTGAGTAGAGAGTACGCTCCCAAGTTTGTCTCCGACGGGGCTGTGGTCATAGACAACTCCTCCGCCTGGCGACTTGAGCCAGACGTGCCACTGGTGGTGCCGGAGGTAAACCCAGAAGACGTAAAAGAGCATAGGGGTATCATTGCAAACCCTAACTGCTCCACCATTCAGATGTTAGTAGCTCTGAAGCCTATCTACGATGCGGTTGGAATCTCGGCCGTAGTGGTTTCTACCTATCAGTCCGTCTCCGGGGCAGGTGCCAAGGCCATAAGGGAGCTCCGAGAGCAAACAATCGCCTGGTGCAAAGGACAGGAGATTCCCCCGCCGGAGAGCCTGCCCAAGAGGATAGCCTTTAACGTGGTGCCCCAAGTTGACGCCTTCACGGAGAGCGGATACACCAAAGAGGAGCTCAAGATGCTCAACGAGACCCGAAAGA
>JANXBA010000033.1 GCA_025062075.1 Aquificaceae bacterium | reverse complement strand
CAGTCTCTTAAGGGCACCACGTCCACCAACCTTTCCCGCGAGGAGCCCAAGACCTCTACCCCCTTCCCCCCTCGGCTACGCTTAGGCACCTCCTCGGAGGAGACCTTTTTCACACCGCCCTCCTCCGTCAGTATGAGCAGTTGCTCTGCCTCGGCGAGAGCTCTGATGCCTACCACTTTATCCTCCTGCTCTACTTTCATACCTTGGAGGCTTTTTGAGCCTGTGGTAGCGGGCGGTATCTCGCTTACAGGAAACCTGAGAAGTTTCCCCTTTTGGGTAAAGAGCAGTAGGTCTCCCTCCTCTGGTGCTTGGGTGACGCAGACCACCCTGTCACCTTCCTGACACTTGAGTATCTGCATGCCTTGAGACCTGTACTCAAAGTCCGCCAGGGGTACTTTTTTCACGTAACCTCTCTCCGTGGCCAGCAAGAGCCTTCCTTCCACGCCTGAGCGGGTGAAGGCACCCACTATGCTCTCTTCCGGCTCTTTCAGGGACAGAAGGCTTCCCCTGAGTGCTTGAGAACCTGCTATCCAGTAAACTCTACCCCTGTTAGAAACCATGAAGAGTCCATCCGTGTAGGGCACTTCTAAGAGATTTACCAGCTCCTCCTCTTGGAGCTCCTCCAGAGGGGAGATTCTTCCTCCTGCGTAGACTACCACGGTAAGTCTCTCGCTCTGAACCTCTTCCAGACCTTCCACCAGAGTTCTTCTCGGGGTGTTGAAGCTCTTGGTGAGTTCTTGCATCTCCTCCACGAAGACCTTCAGCCTCTCCTCTTCCTTTTCCACCAGACGGGTGTAGTAGGCTATCTTTTCCCTGAGCTCTTTCTCTTCCTCCGCCAGCTCCTGTCTTTCCAAGGAGGTGAGCCTCTGAAGTCTCATGTCGAGGACTGCGTTCGCCTGGGCCTGCGTCAGCCCAAACCTGCTCATGAGCCTCTCCCGGGCTTCCTGCACGTCCTTTGAGCTCTTTATGCTCTCGATAACCTCTTCTAAGTGCTCCAGAGCTCTCAGGAGCCCTTCCACTAGGTGCAGTCTCTCCTTTGCTCTTGAGAGAAAGAACTTGGACCTGCGTAAGATGACTTCAAGTCTGTGGGCCATAAACTCCTGAAGGAGCGTCTTTATTCCTACCAGTTTTGGCTCGCCTCTTATTAGCACCACGAAGTTGATGGGAAAGCTCTTACGGAGGGCGGTGTACCGATAGAGCTTTTCCAGCACTTTCTCCCCTTTGGCATCCCGCTTTAGCTCCACCACTATCCTTATGCCCTCCTTGTCAGACTCGTCCCTTATGTCAGATATCTCCTTGAGCTTGCCTTCCCGTGCCAGCTCTGCCATGCGCCTTATGAGCTCTGCCTTGTTGACCTGGTAGGGCAGTTCGGTGATGAGTATCTGTTCCCTACCTCCTTGCAGTTTCTCTACGTGGGCCCGCGCCCTTATTTTGACCTGTCCTCTACCTTTGTCGTAGAACTCTACCAGCTCTTGGTAGTTTTCCACCACGCCACCGGTGGGAAAGTCCGGGCCTTTTATGTGCTTGAATATCTCCTGCGTGGACAGGGACGGGTTCTGGGCGAGCTCTATGAGGGCTTGACAGACCTCCTTCAGGTTGTGAGGGGGTATGGAGGTGGCAAGGCCTACCGCTATACCGCTGGTGCCGTTGCACAGGAGGTTGGGAAACTTGGCGGGCAGGACGGAGGGCTCTAAGGTGGAGCCGTCAAAGTTGGGGACGAAGTCCACCGTGTTTTTGTCTATGTCTTCTAAGAGCTCTACTGCGTACTTGGACAGCTTTGCCTCCGTGTAGCGCATGGCAGCAGGTGGGTCCCCGTCCACTGACCCGAAGTTGCCCTGTCCTACCACTAGAGGGTAGTTCATGTTAAATTCCTGTGCCATGCGCACCAGAGCCTCGTAAACCGCCTGGTCGCCGTGGGGATGGTAGTAGCCCAGGACGGTGCCCACTATCCGGGCGCTTTTGACAAAGGGCTTCTCAGGATATAGCCCCATCTCCCGCATGGCGTAGAGTATCCTTCTGTGGACGGGCTTAAGACCGTCCCTTACGTCAGGGATAGCCCTGCCCACTATGACGGACATGGCGTAGTCTATGTAGGACTGCTTTACCTCCTCCTCTATGGGGACGCTGATGACTTCCATAGGGCACAGGAGATTATACCACCTTGACGACCTGCTTCTCAACCCTCATACTAAAAGTCATGCTCAGGAGCTGGATAGAAAAGCTCAGAGAGTTTTCACAGGAAGGGGCGGTTCTCGTGGAGGGTAAAAGGGACAGACAGGCCCTCCAGAGATACCACATAAAGCACCTTTTTACCCTTGAAGGTAAGAGACTTAGCGACCTGCCAGAGCTGTTGGAAGGTTTTGAAAAGGTAGCCTTGCTTTTTGACCTTGACCCGCAGGGGGAGAAAATAAAGAGCAAAGTTAAGCAAATCTTAACAAAGCAGGGATATATTTTAACGGAGGAGTTTAGAGAGGAGCTCAGAGCTCTGGGAATTACCTTTGTGGAGGAAATTGATGGAAAGGCCCGCAATTTTGAGCGCGCTTTTGGTCAAGGACAGAATCATAAGGTTTAACCTTCAGATGCTTGAGACTCTCCAGCGGGAAATAAGGGCAGACGTGGAGGAAGTAAACATGCTGGCGGAGGCCTGCCTGTGCCAAGAGGAGGCGGAAAAGTACAAAAGCCTTCTCCCGAAGGTAGAGCAGGAGCTTCTTTCTCTTATCTCCGATGCGATAGAACATCTCTACGACCTTTACGAGGTCTTCAACTTTGACGTAACTTTTCTGGCAAACCTGCCAGAGGAGCTGGCCCGCGAAGTGGAGCACCTAAACGCAGTGTGCTTGATTAACTCTAAGTTAGAGCAAATCCACGACCTGCTTGAGGAGATAGTGCTCTTTGGCGAGCACAGCCACAAGCTTTCCGCCGTTCTCACTCCCTTTAGGGTCTACAGGGAGCTCCTGAAGTATTCCATGGACTTCAACAGAAGGCTGGAGGAGATTAACCTCCAGAGGACAGGATAAGTTCCAACACGCGCTTGGCGGCCATCTGCTGGGCGGACTTTTTGCTCCTGCCCTTGGCGGTAGCCCTGAACTCCCTGATGCTACACTCCACTTCAAAGAGCCTGCTGTGGTGAGGACCTTCTATGCTGACTACCCTGTATAAGGGTCTTTCCTTCCAACGGCGTTGGGTCTCCTCTTGCAGGAGGGTCTTGTAGTCTCTTTTGTATTCCCTTCTCTGGACTGCCTGCACTATCTTCTCTCCGTAGAGACTCGTAAAGAGCTCTTTTACCTTGTCTACGGACTTGCCACAGTCCAAGTAGATGGCTGCCCACAGAGCCTCAAAGATGTCCGCCAGCAGGGAAGCGCTCACGTGGTTGCTCCTCTTTTTGCCTGCCATGAGCACGTACTGGTCTAAGAGCATCTCCTCCGCCAGTTCGCACAGGTATTCCTCGCTCACAAAGTAGGACTTCATCATGGCCAAGTCTCCCTCCGAGGCAGAGGGAAACTGGCTGGTAAGAAGGTCCACCACGAAGAAGTTTATGAGCGAGTCGCCTAAAAACTCCAAAGTCTCGTAGCTTTTAAGCCCGTGCTCGCCGGCGTAGGACTTGTGGGTAAGGGCCTGGAGTAAGAGCCCCTGGTCTTTAAACTGGTATTTTAGAAACTTCTGGAGCTCTTCAAAGTTTTTTGAACAGGAGGCAAGCATTTGTCCCACCAAAGCCGAAAGAGTTGGAGAGGGCGTAGATGACCTCGTGCTTTACCGCTCTGTTGGGCACGTAGTCCAGGTCGCATTCTGGGTCAGGGTTTTCTAAGTTTATGGTAGGGGGCAAAAGGCCCGTCTGCAGAGTTTTCACGGTGGCTACCGCCTCCACCGCACCGGCCGCACCCAAGAGGTGTCCTATCATGGACTTGTTGGAGCTCACCTTGAGCTTGTAGGCGTGCTCACCAAAGAGCCTCTTTATGGCCAAGGTCTCTGACCTGTCGTTGAGAGGTGTGGAAGTGCCGTGGGCGTTGATGTACTGCACCTCCTCTGGTCTTACGCCGGCGTCTTCCAAGGCCAGCTTCATGCACATGTAGGCTCCCTCGCCGTCCGCGCAGGGTGCCGTTATGTGATAGGCGTCGTCGGTCGCCCCGTAGCCTACGAGCTCTGCGTATATTTTTGCCCCTCTGGCCACTGCGTGCTGGTACTCTTCCAGCACCAACACGCCCGCACCTTCCCCCATCACAAAGCCGTCCCTGTCCCTGTCAAAGGGTCTGGAGGCCTTCTGGGGCTCTTCGTTTCTGGTGGAGAGAGCTTTCATGACCGCAAAGCCCGCCACGCCCAAGGGCGTGATGGCACTCTCACAGCCACCTGCGATGGCCACGTCTATGTCCCCCCTCTGGATGAGCCTCATGGCGTCCCCTATGGCGTGGTTGCCCGTGGCACAGGCGGAGACTACGCAGTAGTTGGGCCCCTTCAGACCAAACCTCATGGCAACCAAACCGCTGGCCATGTTGGATATGCCGTAGGGTATAAAAAAGGGAGAGACCCGCCTTGGACCCTTCTCCATGAGCACCTTTTGCTGTTCCTCAATGTCTCTGAGACCGCCTATGCCCGTGCCCAATATAACTCCCACCCGGTAGGGGTCAAAAGAGGACTCAAGAAGACCGCTGTCCCTTATGGCTTCTTCTGCGGCGCCCACCCCAAACTTGATAAAGTCCGATATCCTCTGAGCCTCCTTTTTGTCAAAGTAGCTCTCCCACTGAAAGTCCTTTACCTCTCCCGCTATGTGCACGCTAAGGCCGAACTCCACGGGGTCAAACCTTTTTATGGTGTCTATACCGCTGACCCCAGCCACTAAGTTGTTCCAAAACTTCTCCACACCGGTCCCTATGGGGGTAACTACCCCCAGGCCAGTTACCACCACCCGGCGCATCAGCCTTTTACTTTCTCTTTCAGGTAGTCAATCACGTCCCCCACGGTCCTTATCTTCTCCGCATCTTCGTCTGGAATTTCAATGCCAAACTCCTCTTCAAAGGCCATTACCAGCTCTACCACGTCCAGAGAATCCGCACCTAAGTCCTCCACGAACTTTGCATTAGGGTTCAGCTTGTCCACTTCTACTCCCAGTTGGTCCGCTATTATCTCTTTTATTTTTTGCTCTAAGTCCATTTTCTACCTCCTGCGGAGCGTTGTTGCTCTATTATACCACAGGGCAGGAGTTTTGCCCGTGCTTTAAAATAGTAAGCAGATGAAAACTCTCATACTTGCCTCTCAGTCTAAGAGAAGGGTTGAAATACTGAGCATGCTGGGCTTTGAGTTTCTGGTCGTGCCCTCCTGCGTGGAGGAGTCTCCGCTGGGTGGCCCTATCCTGACTGCCAGAAGGCTTGCCTTTAGAAAGGCCTTTACCGTATGGAAAGAGTACAGGTCTGCGGTCGTGCTGGGCGCGGATACGGTGGTGGCCCTCGGGGAGGACATGATGGGAAAGCCAAGAGACAAGAAAGAGGCGGTAGAGATGCTCCGCAGGCTTTCGGGCAGGTGGCACAGAGTAGTGACGGGCGTCTGTGTACTGTTCCCCGGAGGTAGGTCAAGTTTTCACGATACCGCCTGGGTCAAGTTTAGAAGTCTGAGCGAAGAAGACATCGAGAGTTATGTGGACACGCAGGAGCCCTTTGACAAGGCAGGTGCCTACGCAGTTCAGGGTATGGGTGCAAGGTTCGTAGAGAGGATAGTTGGCGACTTTTACACGGTCATGGGCTTGCCTGCGAGCAAAACATACAGCGTGCTTAAAAAGGTTCTGGGTTAATTTTTTATCTCAGGAGGTGACCCATGCCACTGAGAGTAGGAGACACTGCCCCAAAGTTTGAGCTTACCGATGCGGAGGGTAGGTCTTACGGTCTTGAGAGGTTTGCAGGTAGGAAGCTGTTGGTCTTTTACAAGACTACCTGTCCTACCTGCAAGTTAACCCTGCCCTTCGTGGAGAAGCTCCACAGTTTCTACGGCCAGAGCCTACACATCTGGGGCGTGGTGCAGGACCCAGCGCAAGAGGTTGTGAAGTTTGCCAAGAACTACGCCCTAACCTTCCCACAGCTCGTAGACTATCCAGACTACAGAGTATCTGAGGAATACAAGGTAGAGCGGGTGCCCACGCTGTACCTGATAGATGAAGACAGAAGGGTGAGCTTTGTCAGCCAGTCTTTCGTAAAGGCTGACCTTGAAAGGCTCAACGGACTTTTGGCCTTCTTTGCAGGCGTGGCGCCCAAAGACCTGTTCGTAGGTCAGGCGGTGCCAGAGCTAAAGCCTGGCTGAGGGTCAAGGAGTGGGCGTTAGGTTAACGCCATGGGCTGTAAAAGCTTAGAAGAGGTAGAGGAGAGAATACAAAGAGCCTGTCTGAGGTCAGGGAGAAAAAGGGAGGAGGTGCTCCTGCTGGGCGCCTCCAAGGGCGTGCAGGCTCACAGGCTGAGAGAGCTCTTCCAGTGCGGTTTGAGGACCTTTGGGGAGAACAGGGTGCAAGAGTTTCTGAAAAAGTACGAAGAGCTCAGAGACCTGCCCTTAGACTGGCACTTTATAGGAAGACTCCAGAGCAACAAGGTAAAGTACATAGTGGACAAAGTAAGCCTGATACACTCCTTAGACAGGCGGAGCCTGCTGGAGGAGCTGGAAAAAAGAGCCCAAGCCCGTGGCAAGGTGCAGGAGGTGCTCGTAGAAGTAAACTTGGGCGGGGAGGAGACGAAGGGAGGTGTGGAACCCGGAAAACTCAAGAGTTTTTTTGAAGACTGTCTCAGAGCAAAGGGCGTAAAGGTGCTGGGGCTCATGTGCATACCTCCCTACAGGGAAGACCCGCAGGAAGTCAGACCTTTTTTTAGCCTCCTGAGAAGACTCAAAAGTCAGATAGAGCTGGAGTTTGGCCTTGTTCTGCCCCACCTTTCTATGGGTATGTCTCACGACTTTGAGGTGGCCATAGAAGAGGGAGCCACCATCGTGCGCATAGGAACCCTTCTTTTTGGACCAAGAGGGTAAGATGTCAGTAAAGGGTCTGCGCCTTTTCGGAGAGCAGGACTTCTCTCACAGGGTAGGGTATCTTTATCCCTTCTCGGTCGTAGGCCTTTTTGAGCCTTTTTAAAAACTCGTGCCTGAGCAGGTGCTGACTCTCAAAGTCCTTCGCCCTGAGTATGACGTTGAAGTTTATGGAGAAGTCTCCAAAGCCGGTGAACCTGACCTTTGGCTCAAACTCCCGCACGCTTGTGTCCACCTCTCTGTGCACCTCGGTCGCCACCCGGAGCGTCACCTCTTCTACCTTGTCCAAGTCGCTGTCGTAGGAAACGCCCAGCGGTATTATTACATTGAGCTCAGGTGCGGGCATGTGAAAGTTAACCACTATAGAGTTGGACAGCTTTGAGTTAGGCACTATTATGAGATTGTTGGCAGGTTGTCTGAGGATGGTGTTTCGCCAGTTGATGTCTTCCACAAACCCCTCCTCACCGCTCTGGAGTCTTATGTAGTCTCCGGGCTTTATGTGTCTGGTGGCAAGCATGTGAAA
Source organism: Aquificaceae bacterium (assembly GCA_025062075.1). Lineage (GTDB taxonomy): Bacteria > Aquificota > Aquificia > Aquificales > Aquificaceae > Pampinifervens. The sequence goes on along the minus strand of JANXBA010000033.1, from coordinate 11,423 downwards.
GCCTGCAAAGAGGTTCTCCAGAGTGTCCCTGACGGCCAGGGCAACCGCCAAACCGCCGATGCCGAAGGCAGTGATAAGAGGAGTTATGGCTATACCTACCTTGTCAAGGGCCACAATCGTGCCTACGAGAAGCACCACCACCCTCGCTATCTGGCTTACCAAGGAGGTGGCCGGCATGTCCTCTCGGTAACTTTTCATGTAGAGGGTTACAAAGTTCCCCACAAGTCTGGACAGAAAGAGGGAAAAGGAAAGAATCAGAAACAGCCACAGCAGTTTGTCCTTTAGACTGAGCAACGACTTGGGAAGTTCTACACTCTGAGAAGTCAGGTGCAGAGCAAGCAGTAAAGCCCAGAGAGTAGGCACGAACCTAAGAGAGCTCACCAGGAGCTCTCCCCAGTGCCACCCTCTTTTGCGCATGAACTCTCTCAGCCCGTAGAGTAGAAACCTCTCCGTAAGAAAGCCCAATGCGGGCAACAGGGCTATCAGAGCTATGCTTTTGTAGGGGGACATGCTAAATAATTTTAGGCTATGCAGGAAGCCTGAGAGGTCCCTGAGTTTGAGAAAGAGGGGCTACTTACGGGAGTCCATCGGGTTATTAGAAAACCTTCTAAGAACTTCACGTCCCTGAGGTTGAACCTCTGGGGAGTCCCCATCTCTCCCTCTGCGAAGAAGGGAGCATCTTTCAACCCTACTACCATAGGATGGTGGATGAGGACCATCTCGTCCAAAAACCCCTTGCTTATCAGCTCGCCGTTCAGCTTTGCACCGCCCTCCACCATGAGACTTTTTATGCCCATGTCCGCAAGAGAGGTAAGCATCTTCTCTACCTCCACCCTCTTCTCGCCGGCAAAGATAACTCGCACGCCCCTCTCTTGGAAAGTCTTCACCCTCTCTTCCGGAGCGTTCCGCGAGGTAACCAGTATGGCCTTTTCTGGTTCTCTGAAAACGTGGCTGTAGGGAGACACATCCGCCTTACTGCAGGGCACGATGCGGATGGGACTTTTCCCTTTCACGTACTCAACGGTAAGATAGGGGTTGTCAACTTTTACCGTGTTGCAACCAACGCTTATGGCGTCAAAGAGAGACCTAAGACGGTGTAGGTAGGCTCTTACCTTCAACGGCAAGGGCATAGTCTCCTTGGAGGAGACATCTGGCCCTATGGATATTTTCCCGTCCAGGGTCACGCCCGACACGATACACACTTTTGGTCTCACCTCACAACCCTCCTGACTATATTTAATAGCTCCTGGGTGGCAGGTTAAAGCCTATTTTTTACTCTTCCGGGCGGGTATGATAATCTTTGACGACCAGGAGGTGAAAATGACCTACGAGCTCCTTCAGGCCTGGGACAAAGAGTACTTCTGGCACCCCTTTACTCAGATGAAGGTCTACAGAGAGGAAGAAAATCTCATCTTCGAAAGAGGAGAGGGCGTGTACCTCTACGATGTGAATGGCAGGAAGTACATAGACGCCATCTCCTCTCTTTGGTGCAACGTCCACGGACATAACCACCCGGACCTCAACAGAGCTCTAACAGAGCAACTTTGCAAGGTGGCCCATACCACCACCCTGGGGAGCTCTAACGTGCCTGCCATTCTCCTGGCAAAAAAGCTCGTAGAAATAGCCCCGAAGGGGCTCACCAAGGTCTTCTACTCGGAGGACGGGGCGGAGGCGGTGGAGATAGCCCTCAAGCTCGCCTACCAGTACTGGAAGAACTTGGGAGAAGACAGAAGGGTCTTTCTGACCCTGTCTGGGGCTTACCACGGGGACACCATAGGTGCGGTCAGCTTGGGCGGTATAGACCTGTTTCACGGCACTTACAGAGACCTGCTCTTTGAGAGCATAAAGCTCCCCTCGCCCTACCTTTTTTGCAAGGAAAGGTACGGAGGGCTCTGCCCGGAGTGTGGGGAGGAGCTCCTGCACATGTTAGAGGGCGTGCTCAAGAGCAGAGGGGACATAGTGGCAGTGTGCCTTGAGGGGGGCATACAGGGTGCGGCGGGCATGCTCCCCTTTCCCAAGGGCTTTCTCAGAGGCGTGAGGGAACTCACTCAGAAGTACGAGGTCTTGCTCATAGTGGACGAGGTGGCCACGGGCTTTGGAAGGACTGGCAGTATGTTTTACTGCGACCAGGAGGGCGTGAGCCCAGACTTTATGTGTCTTGGGAAGGGTATAACGGGGGGCTACCTACCCCTTGCGGCCACTCTTACCACCGAGAAGGTCTTCAACGCCTTTCTGGGAGAGTTTGGCGAGCTCAAGCACTTCTACCACGGACACACCTACACGGGCAACAACTTGGCCTGTGCGGTTGCGCTGGCAAACATAGAGCTCTTTGAGAGGGAAAAAACTCTGGAAAAGCTCCAAAGTAAGATAGAGTACCTTAGCCGAAGGCTTGCGGAGTTCTGGGAGCTCCCACATGTGGGAGATGTGCGACAGCTGGGCTTTATGGCAGGCATAGAGCTGGTCAAGGACAAGAAAAAGGGGGAGAGCTTCCCCTACGGCGAGAGAAGAGGTTTTCAGGTGGCCTACCGGTGTAGGGAAAGGGGCGTCTTCCTGCGTCCTTTGGGGGACGTGATGGTGCTTATGATGCCCTTGGTGATAAGCCTTCAAGAGATGGACACGGTCATAGACGCCCTAAAGTGGGCAATCTCAGAGCTCCGGCCTTAGCACAACCTCAGAAGCCTTGCCCTGTTGTGCCTGTCCGTGGTGAACTCCGCACCTTCCTCCGCCTTTGCCCGCAGGATGTAGCCGAGGGCCAAGGGTCTGAGGGCGCTCACAGAGGTGATAAGGCCGATGTCCTTGTCCTCCGCCCTTAGCCTTTCGCCCTCCGCAAGGTCTCTACCCTCAAAGAGGGCAAGCACTCTGGGAAGCCTTCCCCTGTAGTGCACCCGCGCTATGGCTTCTTGTCCCACGTAGCAACCTTTGTTGAGGCTTATGGCCCGCTCCAGCAGGCAGGCCTCAAGGGGAGAAAAGCCCTCCCTGAGCTCTTTCCCCAGCTTAGGAACCATCCTCTCCACCCTTATGTCTTCGTACTCCTGCTCGGTTAGCCTGTCCTCCTCCGGCAGGCTGATGCCCTCGCCTATCAGGTCGTAGCCCTCCTCTCCCAGCCGAAGGGAGTTTCTGGCAATCAGGTTGGGACCTGACCTTTTTACTTCTCCCTCTTCCAGCTCCACGCCGAAGAGAGACCTGACAAAGTGGCCCGCACCCTCTCCAAAGAGAAAGAGGTGTCTGACCTGTAGGGGCTCAAAGTAGACTCTCATGGAGAGCCTCAGGCGGTTGAACTCCTGAAGGACGAACTCCGTCTCGAGAGGAGTGTCCAAGAGGTACTCCCCCTCCAGCTTGTAGACGAAAAACTCACCAAGTGGAAAGCCGTTCTGTTTGAGCCAGAGGTTGTAGGTGAGCGTGTTCTCTTTCATGCCTTTTATGTCGTTAGTGAGCAGGTTGTGGAGAAAGGCGGTGTGCTCTTCCGCCATGCCCTTGGGAAGCACTCTACCTGCCTTGCCGTAAACTCTTACCTTTGACCTTTTTAGCTCCACCCATTTCATGGGAAAAATTATGAGCACGGGAAGTTGACAAAACAAGAGGCAGGCAGGTATACTAACAGAACATGAGGGGGAGCGCGTTAGGGCTTTTGCTTAGCTTTGGGCTTGCCCTCAGTTCTCCGGAGGGCATAGCACTTACCGCCCTGACTTACATGGACAGGTCTTACCAGTTTGGTGCCAACGATTTGTATAAGATGGACTGCTCCGCCTTCGTACAGAGGGTCTTTGGAGCACACGGTATAAGACTTCCCAGGAGCACTGCGGAGCAGGCCGAGGTAGGCGTCCCCGTGAGTCTCAGCCAGCTACGCCCGGGGGACCTTCTCTTCTACAACACCTACAGAAAGGGGCCTTCTCACGTGGGTATATACGTGGGGAACGGGAGAATGGTCCACGCCAGCGAGCGTAAAGGGATTGTTCTAAGTAGCATACACGAACCCTACTGGCGCAGTAGATTTCTCTTTGCCCGCCGGGTCTTAGGTGGGGCGCTGACAGCCTCAGCGGAACAGCAAAAGAAGAAAAGTCCGGCTGGCGCACATGGCAGAGACGAGATAGGAGACCTGATTCTTATCTTAGGTAGGTGAGGTCTATACTATATAGAGTATGCGAGTGGTTATAGTGGGGAACGGTCCCGCCAGCGCCAGTGCGGTAGAGGCCTTCAGACAGGTGGACAAGGATTCAGAGATAATTCTCTTCTCAGACGAGGAGTTCCCAACCTACGCCCCCAACTGCATGGAGAACGTCATACGCGGAGATATCTCACAAGAAGCTCTCTTTTACAAGGGAGGACTCTCCTTCTACGAAAGGCACAGGGTAGACTTCCGTCCTAAGAAGGAGGTGGTTAGCATCGACAACCGTCGCAAGGTGGTGATACTCAGGGGAGGAGAGGAAGTGGCCTACGACAAGTGCCTGCTTGCGGCAGGGGCTTACAGCTTCATACCGCCCATCCCCGGCGTGGAGTTAGGGGGCGTAACCACCGCCAAAAACCTTTACGACGCTCAAAGGATAAGAAGTTGGGTTCTGTCAGGCAAGGTCAGGAGCGTAGTGATAGTAGGTGCAGGTCCTATAGGCGTTGAAGATGCGGAGACGCTCAAGCACATGGGCTTGGAAGTGCACGTGGTGGAGTTCTTTGACCGCGTTCTTCCCAGGATGCTGGACAAGTTTATGGCGGACCGCTACTCTAAACCCTTGGAGGAAGAGGGTATACACCTTCACCTAAACCATCAAGTGGTGGCCCTACACGGGGAGGACGGCTGGGTGGAGGCGGTGGAGATAAGACCCAACGGCACAGACAGGAGCAAGTTTCTCAGGGCGGACATGGTTATCCTCTCCACGGGCGTAAGACCGAGAACTGGGCTTGTGGCGGACACGGACATAAAACTTCACGTAGACGAAGCCACGGGTAGGGTGGTGGGCGGTATATTGGTCAACGAGTACCAGCAAACTTCGGACCCAGAGGTTTACGCAGCGGGCGACATCTGCTCTGGGCTGGACGCTTGGGGAAACCACAGGTGGATAGCCCTTTTTCCGGCCGCCCAGCAAAGCGGTGCCATAGCAGGCTACAACATAGCGGGGCTGAAGGTCAAAAACCCCGGACTGGTGGACTACAACGCAGTCAAGACCCGTGCGGTAACCGCAGGGAGCGGTGGCATCTTTGAAGGTGCGGAGGAGTCCTTTACCTTTGAGTGGGAAGGCAAGCTGGTTAAAGTGTTTCTGAAAGAGGGTAGCGTTTGTGGCTACCAGTTTGTGGGCCTGGGAAGGGGCCGTTCCCTGAACCCTAAAAACCTTTTTCTAAAGGACGTTTACATAAGAAGCTGGTCGGAGAAGGTGCTCAGGGACAGAGGGCTTGGGCTCGAGGCCAGCGGAGTGCTCTTCCACCACTTTATTCGGTTCAGGGAAAGAAAGGTAGAAAAAGAGCTCTTAAGGGCCATCAAGGCGGGCATGCTCAGGTCGCTGGCCAACCCCGCCCTTGAAGTGCCCATCTACGCCCCCTTGACGAGACACGGAACGGCCCTCTCTTGGTGAGGCACTCACCCTGCCCCCAGTATGTATTCTACAACCTTCCGCAGGTCTTGGACGCCTTCTACTCTCAAGCCCTCCACCTGTAGGTCTCCTACCACAACCTTCTTCACCCCCTGCAGAGACTTCCAACCCTCCAGAATCACCACCTCACAGTCGGAGAAGTACTCTTGTATCACCTTCGTAGGGTCTTCTTCTCTTTTCTCCCACAGAGTTAGCCCGTGAGGAGACAGGAGGGCCACCTTGTGGCTCACTTTAAAGATTCTGTCCGTGTCTCTTCCCGGCTTGTCCGTCGTGCCGTGGCCTTTGGGGTCGTGCTTGAGGTAGCCCACCTTAAGGCCCCTTCTCTGGAGCTCTGGAATGAGTTTCTCTACGAGCGTGGTCTTGCCTGCGTTGTGATAACCTACCACGCTAACTATGACGCATCGCATAGGCAAGTTCTTTTATGCTCTCCATTATATCTTCCGCCACCCTGCGGTAGCCTTTCAGGTTGTCCTCTTCTCTGTAAACTTTGCTCTTGCCTACGAACACCCGTATGGGCTGTCCAAGTTTGGGTATCTTGGCCCCTCTGGGGAGCACTGCATCGGTGCCGTGGATGTAGACAGGCAGGACGGGCTTTTGGCTCCTAACCGCAAGAAGCCCGGCTCCCAGCTTGGGTTTTAGGAACTGACCCGCCTCCGCCCGCGTGCCCTCTGGAAATATGCCCACCTTGCAACCGGAGTGCAGGAGCTCTATGGCAAGCTCTAAAACCTCAAGGTCTCCGGTCCCTCTTCTGACTGGTATGGCCCCCATGTGGGGGAGCAGTCTGCCCAAAAGGGGAACTCTAAAGAGCTCTTCCTTGGCTAAAAAGCGCAAGGGCTGGGGAAAGACGCTGTTGAGTAGGGGCGGGTCCAAGTGGCTTCGGTGGTTGCTGGCAACCAGACACGGACCTTGGGGCACATTCTCCAGTCCAAAAACTTCCACGCGAAAAAGCCTTCTGAAGGTCACCTTTGCCATGGGGCACAGGGGGGCAAAAAGCCACTTGGCTACAAAACTTACAGGACAACCACTGGGCATTTAAGGCTCCTTATCAGGTGAAGAGACACACTGCCTATCCGCTCTCTCATACCCTTGCCTCGCCTGCCCACCACCACTAAGTGGTAGTCCTGACCGTTTATGTATCTTACCATCTCTCTGTATGGGTCGCCCTCCAGCAGGACTAGCTTCATCTCCTTCTGACCGAAGATGTCCGTGTAAAGGTGCTTTACCTCCTCTTGCTTGTCTGCCAAGCTTTTGCGGTAGTCCTTGTCGTTTAGCTTGCCCTTGAGCCTGCTTACGTTCACCGCATAGATTAGCTGATATTCCAAGGGGAAAAAGGTGCGTAGCGTCTCCACGAACTCCACCTGTTTTAGGGAACGCTCTGAAAAGTCCACGGGCAGGCAAACTTTACCTATGTTTGGGCTTGCGCCTTCTTTGTAGACCCAAAGTCTGAGCCCTTCTATTTCTGAAAGGAGCCACTCAGGCAGAGACTTTCCAAAGAGCTGTCGGCGGTATTTGACAAAAAGAAGGTCAAACTGTTCCTGAAGGCAAGTCAGGTTCTCCTCTTTTGTGCCGGAGAGTCTTTGAAAGGTAAAGTCTCTGAAGATTTCTCCTACCCGCTGTGCCAAGAGAGACTGCTTCTCTTCCAGCGGTCGGGAGAAGATACCAAAGAGGTCTCCCAGCAAGTCCTGTTCATCAAGGTAGATAAAGTGGGGCGTCAGGTTCAGCCTCTGAGTGATGTCCCTGACGTAGCTTAGGTAGTCCGCGTCCTCTTTCTCAAGGTGGACTGCAACTCTTCCTAACATTACTCCTTTTTGTCTATCTTCTCCAAGAGCAGGCGGGTAAAGTCTTGCAAACTCATGGACCCTAAGTTACCCTCTTTCTTGCCTCTCACCGACAGACTACCCGTCTGCAGTTCTCTGTCTCCTACTACCACCACGTAGGGCACCTTCTGGAGTTCTGCGTCCCTTATGCGGGCACTTAGCCTGTCCTCTCTCAGGTCCAATTCCACCCTTATGCCTCTGTCTCTGAGCTGGGCTTCCACCTGCCTTGCGTACTGGCCGTGCTTGTCAGGTGATACCGCCAGGATTTTTACTTGCACGGGCGAGAGCCACAGGGGCAAAAGCCCTGCGTAGTGCTCCAAGAGCACGCCCACGAACCTTTCGATGGAGCCAAAAATTGCCCTGTGAACCATGTAGGGTCTGTGCCTTCTGTTGTCTGGACCTACGTACTGCATGTCAAAGCGCTCTGGCAGGTTAAAGTCAAACTGAATGGTGGAGCACTGCCAGAGCCTGCCTATGGCGTCTCTTATCTTTACGTCTATTTTTGGTCCGTAGAACGCCCCACCACCTTCGTCCAGCTGGTAGTCAAGCCCTGAGTGCTCTACCGCTCTTTTAAGAGCTCTCTCCGCCAGCTCCCACTGCTCCGGAGAGCCTATAGCGTCCGCCGGCTTGGTGGAGATAAACACCTTAAAGTCCTCAAAACCCAAGTCCTTTAGCACTTCCACCGCAAAGAGAAGGGTCTCTTCTATGACTTGCTCTACCTGCTCGGGGGTGCATATGATGTGGGCATCGTCTTGGGTAAATCCCCTCACTCTCATAAGGCCGTGGAGCACCCCCGACATCTCGTAGCGGTAAACCGTCCCCAGCTCCGCCAGCTTTATGGGGAGCTCTCTGTAGCTCCTGACCTTGCTCTTATAAATTGCTACGTGAAAGGGGCAGTTCATGGGCTTGAGAAAGTACTCCTCCTGCTCCAGCTCCATGGGCGAGAACATGTTAGGTCTGTAGTAGTCCAGGTGTCCGCTGATACGCCAGAGGTTGGCGTTACCCACATGGGGAGTGTAAACCAGTTGATAGCCTCTCTTTATGTGCTTTTCCTTCCAGTAGTCTTCAAGGGTCTTACGTAGGATGGCCCCCTTCGGGAGCCATATGACCAGGCCGGGGCCTACCTCTTCGTCTATGAGAAAGAGTTCCAACTCTTTGCCTAACCTGCGGTGGTCTCTCTTCTTGGCCTCTTCGTAAAACCTGAGCCTGTCTTCCAGCTCTTTTTTGTCCCAGAAGGCTATGCCGTATATGCGCTGGAGCATGGGTCTGGAAGAGTCGCCCATCCAGTAGGCACCTGCCACGTGCGTGAGCTTGAACTCTCCCACCATGCCGGTGGAAGGCACGTGCGGGCCCCTGCACAGGTCCACGAAGCCGTCCTGCCCGTAGACGGAGATGGTCTCTCCCTCCTCTATGCGGTTTATGATTTCTACCTTGTACTTTTCCCCCATCTTGGAAAAGAGCTCTACGGCTTCCTGTCTTTCCAGCTCCTTGCGAAAGATGGGAAAGTCTCTCTGGACTATCTCTCTCATCTTCTCTTCCACCAGCAGGAGGTCTTCAGAGCTCAACGTGTGGCCCTCCACCTCCACGTCGTAGTAAAAGCCCTCCTCCGTGGTAGGACCTGTCCCTAAGCGCACTCTCTCGTAGCCGTAAATCTCCTTCAGAGCCTGTGCCAGCACATGGGACAGGGTATGCCGCATAAGTTCCAGACTTTCAGGGTCTTCTCTAAAGAGCGGAACCACTTGCATGTTCTCTTTTACGGGCGTGTGCAGGTCCAGGAGCTCTGAGCCTGTCTTTGCACCTATGGCCCCTTCTATGCCCAAAGAGGCAAAGATTGCCCCGAGCGTGGTGCCTCGCTCCACCTGCACCTGTGCGTCTCCAACCTTTACGATAACCGTTTCCATAGTCTTAATTATATTCCCGGCGGGTTTGGCGACCCTTCGGCGTATAATCTTCTCCCATGAAAGAGTTCTGGTACTGGGTGGAGGACTTCCACAAGGGGCTGATAACCACTGCCATAGAGTCCGGGGCGAAGGTGCTCCTTCTTTCAGATTCTTCCAAAGCCCAAGAGGTAAAGGCCCTCGGTAGGGTGGTAGTAGCCTCAAAAGAAGGCCCAGACCTGCAGGAAGGTAGGGACTTTGTCTACGTGCTCATAAGAGGAAAAGAGGACGAAGAGAGGGCAAGCAAGTACCCACCTCATGTGAAAGTGGTGGTGGAGACCACCGACTGGACGGTCATACCCCTTGAGAACCTGGTAGCCCAGAGAGAGGAGCTCTACGCGGTGGTAAAAAACGAAGAGGAGGCAAGGCTCGCCCTTAAAGTGCTTGAGAAGGGCGTAAAGGGCGTGGTGCTCAAGACCCAGGACCTAAACACCATAAAAAGGGTAGGCAAGTTACTGGAAGAGGAAGGGGAGAGACTTCCTCTGGTGGTGGTCAAAATCACCCGCATCCTACCGCTGGGTCTTGGCGACAGGGTCTGCGTGGATACTACCTCCTTGCTCGGCCGAGGCGAGGGCATGCTGGTGGGCAACTCCTCTGGCGGTATGCTTTTAGTGCACGCGGAGACGGAGGAGAACCCCTACGTGGCCTCAAGGCCCTTCAGGGTCAACGCAGGTGCGGTGCACATGTACATAAGAGTGCCAGAAGGCAGGACCAAATATCTGTGCGAGCTCTCTGCAGGCGAGCCCGTCATGGTGTACGACTACGAGGGCCGGGGAAGGCTTGTTTACGTGGGAAGGTCCAAGGTGGAGAGAAGACCTATGCTTTTGGTAGAAGGTAGGTACGAAAACAGAAAAGTGGGTGCGGTTCTGCAAAACGCGGAGACCATAAGGCTTACCAAGCCAGACGGCACGCCCGTCTCCGTGGTAGAGCTCAAAGAAGGGGATGAAGTCCTGGGCTACGTGGAGGAGCTGGGTAGGCACTTTGGCATAAAAGTGGAAGAGACCATAAGTGAGAAGTAAAACCGCTTATAATTGAAAGCTATGAGTAAGGCAGTTATTGTTCTTGCTTTTCCGATGCTCCTCCTCTCCTGTGGAGGTATAACCAAAGAGGAATTTGATAAAAGAACTGCCAGCCTTGAGGCCAGGATTGCTCAGCTTGAGCAAAAGCAGAAAGTGCTGGATGAGAGAAATCTCCGAACGGAGGGCAGACTGGACAACCTCTCAGAGAACCTGGCAGGCATAAGGCTTGAGCTGGAGAGGTTAAAGTTCAAGGGAAGTGCCTCACAGGAAAGTCTCAGCCGAATACCCGAACCGAGGAGAGAGAGCTCTCCGCCTCGCACTCAGGAAGTTCCCAGACAAGAGAGCCCAGCTCAGAGGGAAGCCCCCACGTCCAGAGCCCAGGAAAGGCAAGAAGCTCAACAGCAGGGCGTGAGCGACAGCGTGCAAAAGGAGTACGATGAAGCACTTCGCCTGTACAACCTGAAACAGCTCCATCAGGCAAAGGATAGGTTCATAGACTTTATAAAGAAGCATCCGAGGACGCCCCTGACTGACAACGCCTACCTGTGGCTGGGCGTAGTTTACAGGGAGCTGGGAGAGACCGACAAGGCGGAGGCGGTATGGCTCACGCTGGTAGAAAGGTGTCAGAGGAAGGAGATGGTGGACTGCAACAAGGCCTCCTCCGCCCTCCTACAGTTGGCGAGGGTGCAGGAGCAGAGAGGCGACAGCCAGAAGGCAAGAGAATACTACGAAGCCATACTGAAAGAATACCCTCTGTCAGAAGAGGCAAGCGTTGCAAGGGCGAAGCTGGGTAGGTAGGATGAAAATCCCCAGACATCTGGCGGTCATAATGGACGGAAACGGTCGCTGGGCCAGGCAAAGGGGGCTTCCCCGTATAGCAGGCCACTACCAGGGAGTGAAGAGAGCGGAGGAGCTGGTAGAAGCCTGTCTGGAGCTGGGGATTAGGTGGCTCACCCTCTTTGCCTTCTCCACCGAGAACTGGAAAAGGCCTGAGAGCGAGGTAAGAGCTCTCATGAGGCTGATGGAGGGGTACCTGAAAGAAAACTCCCACAAGCTCAAACAGAAGGGCAT
>JANXBA010000012.1 GCA_025062075.1 Aquificaceae bacterium | reverse complement strand
GCCACCGAGCCACAAAATAACGATTTACATTCCATTGGAGCTAATGGACGCCTTTGAGAGGTATGTATATGAGAAGAGAACTACCATGACGGACACGATTACGACATTACTGGAAGACTTCCTAAAGCGAGAGGGTTATCTCAATGAGAAGCAAGAAGATTAATTTTTATTCAAGGTTTTGGCTGGGGGGAGTGCCCCCCACAACCCCGAGCTTTTTTAAGCCCCCTGAAGTTTTTTCCAGTTTATAAGGCATGAAGGGTTTTGTCCTTCTTCTCTTCTTGTCTCTTCTGGCCTGTGAGAGCAAGACCGCCCCGCAGGGGGAGGTCAGAGACCTGCTCCCGAAGGGAGAGTACGCACTGCTCATAGTGGAGAGCGAGGGCTGTATCTACTGCAAGCAACTAAGAAAAGACCTGCAGAGTCAAACCTTGGCTCAGGAGCTCCAAGGTATGGACGTCTACAGCATACTTTACGAGAGCAACGCTCAGGTAAGGTACGTGCTTGAGGGTCGCCAGCGGGTGAGCACCGAAGAGGAGCTGGCAAAGACCCTAAAAGTTAATTCCTTCCCCCAGCTCTTTTTCTACGACAAAGAGGGGAAAATCATACTCCATCTGCCCGGCTACCAACCTCCCAAAAACCTGCTCTGCGGTATAAGGTTCGTAAAAGAGGAGAGATACAAGACTGAGAGCTACGCTAGCTACGCGCGTAGATGCATGTAAAAGCCCTGCTTTTGGACCTTGACGGGACGCTAATAGACTCCTACAAGGACATAGCCATACACCTCAACAGGACGCTCCAGCACTTCGGTAAACCCTCGGTGGAGGTAGAGAGCGTAAGATACCGGATAGGTGGGGGTGCCAGAGAGCTCTTGCGGGAGTTTTTTCCACAAGAGCTCCTCCAAGAGGCACTTGCGGTCTTCAGAGAGTACTATCTTTCAGAGCCCGTCATACACACCAAACCCTTTGAGGGCATACGAGAGGTGCTCTGCAGGGCAAAGGAGAAGGGCGTAGAGCTTGCGGTGGTAACCAACAAGATGGAAGAGCTCTCCAGACTCATCCTGGAAAGGCTTGAGCTGATGAGCTACTTTTCCTTGCTGGTGGGAGGGGACACCTACAAGGAGAAAAAGCCCTCGCCTTTGCCCTTGGTAGAAGTCCTGAAGGCTCTGGTGGTTCCACCCCAGGAGGCCCTTATGGTGGGCGACACGGAGACGGACCTAAAGGCGGGTAGGCTAGCAGGCACAAAGAGAGCCCTCGCCCTGTGGGGCTATGTGAAAGTCTCTGAAGAGGTGCCCGAGTACACCCTACAGAGACCTGCGGACATACTTAGGTTCATATAGTCTTCTTGTACTTTATGGTGTATACGACCACAAAGCCGTCTATGCCGTGCTCTCTTGCCAGACTGGTTTCTACGTCAAGAACCTCACCGCCTTGGCCTTCTATGGTCGAGATTATCTCGTTGAGCTTCTCCGTTATCTCCCTGTCGTTACCCTCCAAGGAGACCACCATACACCTGAAGGCCATAGTTAGAAGTATAACTCTTCCAGACTCTTTAGACCCATGCGGACCATGAAAAGCCTGTCCAGGCCGATGGAACAACCTGCGCAGGGCGGAAAGTTCTGGTAGGCTTTGAGGAGCTCCTCGTCCAGCGGTAGGTCCCTTCCCGCCCTGTACTCTTCCATCCTTCTTCTGACCTCTTCCGCGTCCGTCTCTTCGGTCCAGCCGTTGGCCACCTCCACGCCCTTTATGTAGAGCTCAAACCTCTCCGCGTAACCTTCCCTTACCTTTGCGTAGGAGCTGAGCCTTCTAGGAAAGTGGGTGATAAACTCAGGCTCTTGGAGACCCAGCTTTCTCTCCACTTGTATATATATCCTAAAAAAGAGCTCTTCCCAGCTCTCCCTGTCGTCAAACTGGTAGCCGTAGGCCAAAAGGTTGTTCTTGAAAACCTCCTCCTCTTCGGAGAGAATCACGCCTGCGTGCTCCTCAAAGGCGTGCTCCAGTCTCGTAACCTTGTAGCTCTGGGCTATGCCGAGAAAGAGCAGGAGTTCCCCTATCTCCCTTATAAGGTATCCGTAGTCCGCCCCCACCTTGTACCACTCTAACATGGTGAACTCCACCCTGTGAAGAGGACCGCACTCGCCGTTTCTGAACACCTTTGCCACCTGAAAGATGTCCCTTCTGTGGCTTGAGAGGAGCTTTTTCATGGAAAACTCGGGAGAGGTTTGAAGCCAGCGCCTGAGCTCCTTACCACACTCTATGACTTTTACCTCCACTGGTTCTACGTTTAGGTCTATGTTGGGATAGGGCAGGAGGGTGGGCGTGTGCACCTCCAAGTAGCCCCGGGCGGTGAAGAACTCTCTCACCTTCTGGACAAAGCTAGACCACTCAAGGAGCATCGTATGTACCATGGGGAGAGCGACGGGAGTCGAACCCGCGACCCGTGGATCCACAGTCCACTGCTCTGCCAGCTGAGCTACGCTCTCCTGAGTTTTCCTATTATAATTCCGCTACCTCTGACCTGCAAGGTTCATCAGTAGGGCGGTGGCTACCGCCCCCGCCATCTCCGTCCTGTATACGTAAGGCTTAAGCAGTAGAGGCACGCAGCCCTTTTCCACCAAAAGTGTCACCTCTCGGCGCGAGAAGCCACCCTCCGGTCCCACCACGAGCCCGTATGTGTGTTTGGTTAGGTCCACTTCCTTTATGCTCCTGCTGGCGTTGAAGTTGTCCAGCAAAAACACCAGCTCCTCCTGAAGGACGAACTCTTTCAGGGGCACCGGAGAAGCTACTTCCAAGGGCTCGGGCCTTCCGCACTGCTTAAAGGCAGACAGGGCAAGCCTTCTCCACTTGTCCAGCTTTTCCTCTGGCCTTTTTGCGGTGCTCCCCCTTTCGCAGAGCAGTGGCACGAGCTTTACTGCACCCGCCTGACTCAGTCTGTCCACCACCTCTTCCATAAGCCTGAGCTCCACCGGCAGGCACTGGTAGACCACCACCTGCGGAGTGGGCGTGGTTTTTTTAACCTTCTGTATGGGGGCGCACAGGGCACAGTCTTTACTCACCCCCAGGACGGAGGCAAGGAAAAGATCCTCTTCGCACAGGAGCTCCACCAGGGCACCTTTTTTCACACGCAAAGCCCTAAAGTGCCTAAACTCCTGCCCTGATATTACTAAGAGGTTTCCTTTCCTGGTAGCGAGAAAGCGATGCATAAAGGGCGAGGGAGAACCCCCCGCACGCTGAGGTTACTTTACGGATTCTCTGAGCTCTTTGGCTGGCTTGAAGACTACTACCTTTCTAGAAGGTATTTTTATCTCTTCGCCCGTCCTAGGGTTACGGCCCTTTCTTTCCGCCCTGGTCTTGACGTTGAATATGCCAAAGCCCGGCACTGCCACTCTCTCCCCCCTTTTGAGAGCTTCAGAGATGGCATCAATGGCTGCCTTTAGGGCGGCATCCGCCTGCCTTTTGCTAATCTCTGCTCCCTTTGATATGGCCGAGACGAGCTCCGCTTTGGTCATAGTTTCCCTCCTTAAGGATTTTCAATGGTTTATAATCATATAACAGGTCAAAGATTTGTGCAAGAGGATTTTTTAGGACTTAGCATGAGAAGTCTCATTTTTGCCCTTCTTGCCAGTCTGGTGTGGGGAACTGCACCGGTGCTCTTCAAACTTGGCCTAAGAAACGACTTGCCTCCTCTGACAGCTCTGGTTTTCCACAATCTCTCCGCCTTCCTTTTGGCCACTCTCGTGGTGGTGCTGTCTGGCATGAAGCTAAACTACCCACTTAGGGATGTGCTTTTCGTAGCGGTAGGGGGGATTATGTCGGGCTTTTTGGGTCTGTTTTTCTTCTTTATGGCGGTCAAGGAAGGGGAAGTTTCCGTGGTGACGCCTGTTGCCTCCACCTCACCTCTGTGGGGTGCTCTGATAGCCTTCATGTTTCTGGGAGAGCCTTTCAGCTGGCTGAGGGCCTTTGGTATACTTCTGGTCGTATGTGGCATAGTCCTCATAAGCCTCTCCTCCAGATAGCTTCAGCTCTATTTACGGGGTTTTTGCTCTACCTGTCCTTCTCAAAGCTTGAGCTCTGGTTTGCCGCCTTACCAGCCCTACTGCTTCTTATGCACATAAGGGAGGGGCTCTTTTGGCTCCTTTCGGGTTTTTTCTTCTTCTTTTTCTCCCTTCGGTGTGCCAGCATATCTGCGGTAGAGTTTGGCGGGCTATCGCCCTTGCTCTTTTACCCTCTTTTCTCCGCCCTGGCTCTGCTACTGGGCCTTTATCAGTTCTACGCACCTTTGGTGCTCTGGAAGACCTTCCTGGGAAGGTTGCCCTTGGCCCTGCCTGTTGCGTTTGTACTTTTTGAGCTCCTGCGCTCTCACTTCCCTTATGGAGGTTTTCCTTGGCTCGTGATGGGTGCTCTGTCCGTGTACCTGCCCGTGGTCAAGGACAGCCTGCTTTACCTGAATGTTTACTGGCAGAGTCTTTTTCTCCTGTGGAGCGTCCAGCTACTGCTCTACCGCAAGCTTGAGTGGTTGGCTGGTCTGTGGTCGGTTTTGATCTTTCTCGGCCTTTTTGCCCTCTGGGAAAAGGGTAAAAGGCTTGAAAAGGCGGAAAGAGTAAAAGTGTCTCTCGTGCAGACTGCGGTCCCTCAGGAGGACAAGCTCCACAGAGAGGCCTTCAGGAACCACGCACCTCACATACTTAGCTTGGTAGAACAAGCGGTAGGGCTGGGTGTAGACCTGGTGGTGCTCCCAGAGTCCGCCCTGCACTTTTTTTACTCAGACGAGGAAGACCCACACAACGTAAGGCTCAGGGAGCTGAGCCTGAAGACGCCCATACTGGTGGGGCTGGTGGACCTCCGAGAAGGTGTAAGGCCCTACAACTCCGCCTACCTTCTGAAGGGAGGTGTGGAGGTGGCCCACTACGACAAGGTAAAGCTCTTTCCCGTGGGCGAGTACTTGCCTTGGCCCTTTGGCTTTTTGAAGAGGCTGATTCCTGCGGTGGGTGGGGTAGACTACGTGCGTGGGGAGAGGCTTGAGCCCCTGGCTTACGGTAAGATGAGTATAGCCACGCCCATATGCTTTGAGGTGGCCTACCACTCCTTGGTTAAAAAACTCTCGGAGAGGGCCAACCTCCTGGTGGTGCTCACCAACGACGGTTGGTTCAGGGACTCGGACTGCACCCATCAGCACTACCTGTGGGCAAGGGTGCGAGCTCTGGAAAACGGTAAATACCTGCTCTGGGTGAACAACTCAGGAGACACAGGCGTGATTGACCTCTACGGCAGGGTGCTTTCCAAGATGCCCTACATGAAAAGGGGTGTGAGCCTTCATGAGGTACCGCTCCTTCCGTAACTTGCCCAACTTTCTGTCCTTTTTCAGGCTAGTCTTGAGCCCTCTTATGCTTTTCGTGCCCAGCCCTCACCTGCCGGGGTTTTTCCTGCTCCTTGCCCTGTCGGACGCTCTGGATGGCTTTTTGGCAAGAAGACTTCGGGCTCAGACGGAGCTGGGTAAGGTCTTAGACCCTCTTGCGGACAAGGTCATGCTCCTGTGTGGGATGTTCATATGTGTCTACAGGTTTGAGGCTATGTCCGAGTGGCTACTCTACCTGTCTTTACTGCGAGACTTCTCTTTGGTTCTGGGCGCAGGCTTGATTACCCTCAGAAGGGGTGCGGTGCCCTCCGCCCGAGCTCTGGGTAAGGCTTACACTTTCTTCTTGTCTCTTTTCGTGGCTCTCTGCCTTTGGGGCTTTTCTGTGGGTGAGCTCCAGTGGCTTGCCCTTCTACTTTTGAGTATCTCCTGGATGGACTACGCTTTGACAGCTCTTAAAGTCTTCAGAAGTCAAACTTCCTCCTTACTCTTACCCTGAACTCCTGCGTCCTGTCTGAGTACACCCTACCTCCCACAGAGGTGCCGGGCAGGAGACGGAGCTCTCCTCCCGTGTAGGTTTCCCTTGGGTCTTTTAGGGTGCTCTGCTTGTGCTCCACCGAGAGCCTTTCAGTTATGTCTTTAGAGATGACTGCGTTAAGGCCCACCTCTCCAGTGGGGGACAGGGAGGGGTAGACCTGCAGTTTCACATCCAGTCCGGTTGCGCTCTTTGCTCCCTTTATGAGGCCACCCAACTGTGGAAGCTGGCTTAAGAGGGCTCCCGGGACGGGAATCAAGCTATCACCCTCTCCTGCCCCTAGCAGAAGGGCGGTGAGCACCTCTCTCTGGTCTCTGGGTGGTTCGGACCTTACCACTGCCTTTGGATACTGAGGGTTGCCCTGCAGGTGAATTATTACATTGTAGTTGGGCGTGGGGGTGCTTATGGTAAGTTCCATCCTGCTCTCCCCCTTGCCGAGCTCTATCTCTCCACCTCTTACAAAAAAGTCCCTGTCAAAGTAGTTGAGCTTTCCCCCTTTGAGGTGGGCCTTTATGCGATAGTCGGGCTCGTAGAGGTTTCCCTTGACCTGACCAGAAAGGTCTGCGTAAAGAAAGCCCTCGGGCAGGTTCACTCTCAAGGGCTCTGAGGAGTCCAGCACGAGGTCTAAACTCACCCTTTTGTAGCTCTCGGGCGGAGCTCCCTTTCTCTTTGCCCACCTTTGCAGGTTTACCAGACCTGAGAGGGAGAACCTGCCTGAGAGGGCAAGGTTGTTGTAGTTGGAGGTGAGCACGCCTCTGCCAGAGAGCAGTAAGCTGGTCCTTAGGTCTTCGCTGCGGTGTAGCACGGGCAGGTTTGCCACCTGGAAGTCCACTCTCCCCTCTTTCTGGTTGCCGGACAGGTTGGCCAGCAGGTAGGCCTTCTGGTTGCCCCGCAGAGAGACCCTTCCTGAGAGACCCTTCTCCGTAAGACTTACCTGCAGGCTTCCCCACAGAGGTAGGGCAAGATGGCGAGAACGCAGGAGCACGCGCTCAGACCTGGCCTGGAACTCCACCTTCTCACCCAAGGTGAGCCTGTAGAAGACCTGCCCCTCCCCTTCCATCAGCAGTCTGCTCCTGACCAAAGAGAGCGTCTTCTGCAGGTCTAAAAACCCTTGAGAAGAGACCCTGGGTCCGCCATCGTAGGCGAGCTCCACCTGTCCCTGAACCGCACCAGAAAGACGCCCCTTCAGGCTGAACTTCCCCGCCTTGTAGCTCCCCCTTTCAAACTCCGCCAGCAAGAGCTTCTCCTGGCCCAACAGGGCGGACACGGCCTCTGCCTCCAAAAGGCCCTCTCTCTTACTGCCGTAAAACCTAAGCCCTCCCACTCTGATGGTGAGCAGTCCATTCTTCAGAGTAAAGCCTGCCACGAGGCCTTCAAGCCTGTCGCCGTCCATCTCAAGGCGAGCCTCTACGGGAAAGGACAAGTCTCTGTAGGTGCCCGTCCCGCGCAACAGCGCCCGGGCGATGGCGTCTCTGCCCTGTATCTGGTAGCTGGAGCTCAGGTACAGCTCCCCCAAGCGGCGTCTGAAGAGACCTTCAAAACGGTAGCTCTTTTCCTTGAGCTGGTAGTAGCCCTCACCCCTCAGCTCTTGCCCTAGGTCAAAGGAGACCTGCACCCGGTTTCCTTCCAGCCTACTTGTGAATTGCCCCTCTCTGTAATTCAGCGCTCCCAGCCGGACCTGTGCCAGCCTGCCCTCCACCTCACCCTGCCAGGCGTCCCGTCCTCTTTTCAGGTCAAGTTCCAGCCTGACCTTGGAAGAGAGTTCGCCTCTGCGCACCTCGCCGGAGAGCTCTCCCCGAGCGGAGAGCTCCTCTCTTTTCAGCTTCAAGTTTAACTGGCCAGAGAGGGAACTAAGGTCTACCTCCTGGTGAAGGAGGTTTGCACTGTTGAGTAGAAGACGTCCAGAGAAACTCCCGTCCTTGGTGGAGCCCCCACCCTGCAGGGAGAAGGTGTCTGCAAAGACCTCAAGCTGGTAGGTGTCCCCCGTAAGCTCAAGGCTGTAACCGCCCGAACCGAGCGTCAAGTCTCCGTAAGTTATGTCCCCAAGCCTGCCACCGCCTTTTAGAAACAGAAGGCCTTCCCGCAGAGACGCCTGCCCGTTGTAGGAGAGCTCAAAGGTGGCGTTATCCTGCCTGAAGTTGTAGCCTATCAAGGTTGCGTTGCCGAACAGTCCGCCCTCAGAGAAAGAGCCGCTGTACAGAAGGTAGAAGGGCTCCGAGCAGGAAAAGGAGAAGCTCCCCTTGGGCTTTTCCCTGTAGTCCACCTGCATCTGCAGGTTTACGCCTCGCACTTCCTGCTCTTGAACTCGTAGATTGGGTGCATAGACCTGGAGGTTCAGCAGGTGTCTTTTCAAGTCTACCTTTATCTGACCGCTGGCGAGGGCAAACACCTTGCGCTTTGCGGACAGGAGCTCTCCGTCCACCAGAAGGTCAGAGAAGGAGGCCTCTAAAGTCCCCTCCTGCAAGGAGTAGAGAAGGTTCACCGAGGTGTCGCCCTCCCATACGTGAGCCCTGAGTAGGTTTTTTCTCCTCCAGTCCCAGAGGTATTCGCCGGTCAGCCCGAGGTCTCTGTAGTGTCTGCGACCTTTGAGCTCCAGCTCACTCCTACCCTCAAAGGAGACCCTAACCTTCGTGTAGCCTACCGTGCCCTCCGCAGTCAACTGTGTCCTTCCTACGCGGAAGTGCCTGCCCTCAACTGGAAAGACCTCACCCTGAGCCTGGAAGCTCCCCTCTTTACCCTTCCACCTGAACTTTACCTCCACCTGGTAGAGGGAGCTCCTGAGTCGTGCCTTCTCCACCACCAGCTGGTCTCCTACCACTTGCACCCTTTCTGGGAGCACTTCCAACAAGAACGCCCTCTGCCCCTGCAACCAGTAGGCCTGCGTCCAATCAGAAGAGAGAAGTTTGCCCGCCCTTAGCTCCGTCCTTGGCACAAAGAGGGTAAGGCTCTGAGCTCCCGGAAGGTAGTTGTTGGACACGTAGAGCTTTTCCACCCTTAGGTTTATCCTACTGGCGAGTCTGATAAGGGGTGTAAAGTCGTAGTCAAAGGGTCGGTCGCTCGGTGGCTTGGAGGAGACATGTATAAGGCTGACCTCCGCCGCCCG
Organism: Aquificaceae bacterium; assembly: GCA_025062075.1. Classification (GTDB taxonomy): domain Bacteria; phylum Aquificota; class Aquificia; order Aquificales; family Aquificaceae; genus Pampinifervens. The sequence continues at coordinate 5,538 of JANXBA010000012.1, read as the reverse complement.
AAACTGCCAAGGCTTGAGAGAGAGCTCTTTCACATAAAGGTGAAGGGTCATCTGGCGCAGGGGTGCGTGCAGCAGCAGGCTTTGCACCCACAAGCCCTTTTCTAAACTCAGGCCAAGCCCTCGCACCTGCAGTTGCACCCTTTTTGCCAGAAGGTAAGGCTTGAGAAGGAGAAAGTAAAGAGACAGCAGGAGCAGAAAAAGGTAGCCTACGAGGCGCATGCGTGGTGTTATTATAAGCCTATGGACAGCTTTCTACTGGTGCTCTTTGCCTACCTGCTTGGCTCGGTTCTTTTTGGGGAGCACATAAGCAGGTGGAAGGGAATAGACATAAGGAAGGTAGGCAGTGGGAACGTAGGTGCAACCAACGTGGGCAGAGCCTTAGGCTTTAAGTACGCCCTGCTGGTGTTCGTGCTGGACCTCTCCAAGGGATTACTACCCATGCTTTTGGCAAGGGTTTACTACGGGCTGGAGAGCTGGACCGCTCCGCTGGTGGGCCTTGCCAGCCTGCTGGGACACATGTACCCCTTTTTCCACGGCTTCAAAGGTGGAAAGGGTGTGGCCACCGCCTTTGGAGTTCTTCTGGCTTTGTCGCCTTTGCTGGCACTCCTTTGCGGAGTCTTCTGGGGAGTTCTTTTCAAGTGGAAGGGCATCGTGTCTGTTGCCTCCTTGGGTGCCTCCGCCCTTGCGGTGGTGCTGGTCTTACTCTCTGGCTACCCTTTCAAGATAGTTCTCATGGCCCTTGTCATGTTTGCCCTTATAGTTTACAAACACAGGGAAAACATACAGAGGCTCCTGGAGGGCAGGGAACTGACCTTTAGAGCATGACCCTTGTACTTGCCTTTGGCTTGATTCTGGTGCTTTTTAGGGTCCTTTATGTGCTTTTCTACCCCCTTGACCTGACCCCGGAGGAGGCCCAGTACTGGGACTGGTCTCGCCACTTGGACCTGAGCTACTACTCCAAGCCCCCCATGGTAGCCTACATGAACTACCTCACTAACGCTCTCTTTGGCACTTCTGAGCTCTCGGTAAGGATAACCCCCATAGTGCTCTCCTTCCTGCTGTCGGTCTTTTCCTACTTTTTTGTAAAGGAGGTTTTTGACCGCAGGTCCGCCCTTGTCATGGCAACCCTGCCTCAGCTCACCGTTGGCTTTGGCATAAACTCGGTGCTTATGACCACGGACGCACCCTTCGTCTTTTTTTGGTCTCTTTCGGTCATGGTGCTCTTTTTTGCCTTTGAGAGGAACTCGCTCCGTCTGTGGCTGTTGGCGGGCCTGTTGGGCGGTCTTGCCTTCCTCAGCAAGTATCCTGCCCTTTTCCTGCTTCCCTGTGCCCTGCTCTTTGGACTTTTCTACAGGAGAGAGCTCTTTAAAAGCCCCAAGCCCTACTCGAGTCTTCTACCCGCACTTCTGCTGAGCCTTCCGGTCCTTTACTGGAACTACGAGCACCATTTTGTCTCTTTCAGGCACGTTTCCGCCCTTGCCAGCAAGTCCGCAAGCCTGCCAAACTTCCAAAGCCTTTTAGAGTTTCTGGGCGGGCAAGCTCTACTGCTGTCCCTGATATCCTTCCTGCTCATGCCCCAGCTCTGGCTTAGCTCTATCAGAGACAGAAAAAAGGGCTTTTTTGTCATGTTTTCCCTGCCAGTGTTTGTCTTTTTTCTGGTGCTCTCCATGTTTAAGAGGGTGGAGGCCAACTGGGCAGGCTTTGGCTACTTTGCCCTCTTTGTCCTACTGAGCGTGCACCTGTCCAAGAGCAGGCTACTCCTGCCCACCTACCTTGTGAGCGGTTTTCTTTTCCTGCTTTTGCACTTTACTCCCCTTTTGGACCTTGTAGGTCTTGGAGGGCTTTTGCCACCCAAGAGAGACCCTGCCAAGGTGGGCGTGGGCTGGTCTGAGCTCGGTCTTGCGGTGAGCCAACTCAGGAAGTCTCAGGAGAAGATAGTGAGCCCTCACTACCAGATAAGCGCGGAGCTCGCCTTTTACGTGGAGGGCAACCCCCGCACCTTCTGCATAAACTTGGGAAGACGCATGAACCAGTACGACCTGTGGAGCAAGGACTACCAAGGTGATGCCATCTTCGTGGACTATGTGCCCATAGACCAGAGGGTGCTCTCCGCCAGCGATGGTATAATAGAGGCCAGAGAAGTCTCCGTAAGGTGGAGAGGACAAGAGGTAAGAAAGTTCTACCTCTACAGGCTTAAAAATCTTAGAAAGGTGGAGGAGAGCATGCCTGGGAGTTATTAAACTGCTCCTGAGCCTGTACTTGACAGGATTCGTCATACACCACTCTCTACCGGCAGTCTTCCTAAAGCATGTGCACTACTCCATCCCCATGCCAGCCCCCCAGCCCTTTCAAAAGCAGTGCGCCTGCACTATAAACCCCCGGACCGTCTACGACAGCCCTCTGGGAAACCCCCGCAAGCTGGAGCGGGAGCTCAGCGCCAAGGGTCTTTTTGCCCTCTATCACCAAGGGAGAGTGCTTGGCTATAGAGACATTCCCCTGCACACGTGGCTGGCTTACCTGCTCTTTGACTACCTGCCTGCCCTGCTGGTGTTTGAGGCCCCCGAAGACCCCTACGCCCTTGTGCGCAACGAGGAGTGCCTTCCCCTGGCCTCTGACATGCCCATACTGCTCTCGCTCTGGAACTTGGACTTTCCCAGCTACTCCCAAATCCTTGGCAGTAGAAAAAACCTCTTCTACGCAGACCTGTGCGAGGATTCCCAACAGCATGAGCTCATTCCCTACGTAGGAAACGGGGAGCCCCAGGTTTACGCCTACTCAAGCAGGGGCTTTCACTTCCCCGGGCAGAGCCTGAGGCTTCCTGCCTACCTCTCTGTGGACCTCTTTGAAAAAAGAGTGCTGGTATTTCTCTACAGAGGGCAGGAGCTCTACAAGGTCTTTGACCAACGCTCCGTGAGGGAAAAGCTTGAGGAGGAGGGGAGCTACCACCTAAGAGTTTATACCTACCGCTACAAGCTCTGGAGGTTTTACTTTGGTCTGAGGTTTCTCCTGTGCACTCAGCCCTTCTACGCCATGTAGGAGAGGTCTATCTTACTACCGTAGCGGTGTAGGAGAACCTTTCTGAGCTCTGGATGTTTGCTCAGCTGTGGGTCTTCTCGGAGGAGTTCCAGCGCATCCTCCTTGGCCTTTTCCAGAAAAGCCCTGTCCTGAGCTCTTGCCAGATTGGCCACCCAGAAACCAAAGTATCCTGACTGAGACTCTCCCAAAAGCTCACCGGGGCCTCGTAGCTTCATGTCCTGCTCCGCAATCTCAAAGCCGTCGTTGGACTTCACCACCACCTTGAGCCTCTGGAGCGTCTGGGCGTCCGCCTTTACCTCCTCTGGCACCACCAAGTAGCAGTAGCTCTGCAGGTCTGAACGGCCCACTCTACCTCTGAGCTGGTGAAGCTGAGAAAGTCCAAATCGGTGGGCGGACTCTATCACCATAAGGGTTGCCTCTTTTACGTCCACGCCCACCTCCACCACGGTGGTTGAGACCAGCACGTCTCCTTCCTGCTTGAACTTCTCCACCACATGCCTTTTTTCTTCCTCCGGGAGCTTGCCGTGTAGCAGGAGCACCTGTCTGTCTGGCAGGAGCTCTTTCCAGCGCTGGTGCTCTTGCACTGCGGACTTGAGTTGCAACCTCTCTGATTCTTCTATCAGAGGGTAGATGACATAGACCTTATGACCCTTGGAGAGCTCTTCCCTTACCGCCTGCAGAACTTTGTCAAACTCCGACTCAAAGAGTAGCTTGGTGATGACGGGCTTTCTGCCTACTGGCTTTTGGTCTATGACAGAGAGGTCAAGGTCTCCGTAGAGAGACAGGGCAAGCGTCCTGGGTATGGGCGTGGCGCTCATCACCAGACAGTGGGGGTAAAAGCCCTTGCCCTTTTCCAGAAGTAGTTTCCTCTGCAGGACACCGAAGCGGTGCTGTTCGTCTATCACCACGAAGGCAAGCCTGTGAAACTCCACGTCCTCCTGTATGAGTGCATGAGTGCCTATGAGCACCTGCAAGTTCCCCCTCTGGGTGTGCGTGAGCGTGCTTCTTCTGAGACTGCCCTTGACGGAGCTGGTGAGAAGCCCCACCCTCACCCCCAGCGGTTCCAAGAGCTCTTTGAAGCTATTGTAGTGCTGTTGGGCCAGTATCTCTGTAGGCACCATGACCGCACTTTGATAGCCTTCGCAGGCAAAGGCGTAGGCCACCGCCATGGCCACCACTGTCTTACCGCTACCCACATCACCCTGCAAAAGCCTACTCATGGGGCTCGTGCTCTTCACGTCCCGAAGTATCTCTTCCAACACCCTCTCCTGAGCGGAGGTCAGCGAGAAGGGCAGGCTCTTTTTGAAGACCTGCAGACTCTCCTCGGGGTTTTTCAGGCTTACCGCAGGGAGCGTCTTTACCTGAGACCTAACCACTTGCAAGGCAAGCTGAAAGAGCAGGAGGTCTTCGTAGACCAACCTCTTCTGGAAGGGGGTGGAGAAGTTGTTGAGCTCCTCTTCAGACCCTGTGGGCCTGTGAAGCAGATAGAGGCTCTCTCCTATGTTTGGTAGGTTTCTCTTGCTCAGAAGGCTTTCGGGGAGGTATTCGGGCATGTAGCGGGCGTACTCGACCAGCTTAGAGAGGCTCTTGCGCAGGAGCTCGTGCCTCTTCTTGGCGGATATGCTCCTGAGTTCTCCCTCCGTTCTTATGTAGTAGAAGGGCACAATCTTGCCAGCCTCTTCCTGATTTAGGAACTCGGGGTGCACCATGTACTTCTCGCCTTTGTACTCTTTTAACCTGCCGTAGACCAGAAGTTCCTGACCCCTCTTGAAGCGGAAGAGCGCCCTTTGGTCTTTGTACCTGAAGCGTAAGACCAGCCTGTCCGTGCCGTCTTCGCACTCCACGTAAGCTGGGTACTTCTCCTTCAGGTCAAAGCCGGTGCTTACGACCTTGAGCTTGAGAGCTACCTTTTGCCCGCTTTTGGTGGTCTTCACCGTGTGAATGAGCCTTCTGTCTTCGTAGCGCAGGGGTGCAAACCACAGGGCGGAGTAGAGGTCTTTTATGCCGAAGGACTTGAGAAGCTTTTTCTCCCTCTCATCCAAAGCCTTCAGCTCTTCCACGGGCTTGAAGAAGGACTCTATGGGCTTTTTCTCCACTTGGGAGAAGTCCACCTCTTTACTTTTGAAGTCCTGCCCTAGCCTACCCTCAAGCTCTTTGAGAAAAGCCTTCTTCTTCTCAAGGGGGAGCTTGTCAAACTCCTTCAGGAGCTCCAAGTAGGAGGGCTCTAAAAACTCCTTCAAAAGGTTGAAAAGATACATTCCTACACCTAAGCTCCTTTTGAGCCTTAGGTAGTCCTTCTCAGAGAGCTCCAGGATGAGCTCTTTAGCCTTCTGTATCCGCTCTTCCATCAGAGGAGAGGTCCACAGCAGAGTCTGTTGAGGTATCTCAGCTCAAACCTGCCCTCTGCGTAAACCAAGTGGGTTATGCTTGCGTTGTCCATGTGGATGTTCCACAGGTTCTCAAGTCCGAGTCCCAAAGCCAGACAGACCATGGCGTGAAGGG
>JANXBA010000005.1 GCA_025062075.1 Aquificaceae bacterium | reverse complement strand
GCCTTCACGGAGAGCGGATACACCAAAGAGGAGCTCAAGATGCTCAACGAGACCCGAAAGATACTCCACGACCCGCAGATAAAGGTCTCCGCCACCTGCGTAAGGGTCCCCGTCTTCTACGGGCACTCGGAGGCCATAAGTCTTCAGCTGAAGGGAGAACTCTCCCCGGAGGAGGCCCGCCAGCTACTCAAAAAGGCAAAGGGTGTGGTAGTGGTGGACGACCCGCAGGAAGGGGCATACCCTCTTGCGGTGGAAGTGGCAGGCAGAGACGAGGTCTTCGTGGGTAGGATAAGAAGAGACATCGTGTTTGAGCCGGGCCTTTCCCTGTGGGTGGTGGCGGACAACATCCGCAAAGGCGCCGCTACTAACGCGGTGCAGATAGCAGAGCTCCTTCTACAGCACGCAAGGGTTTGACATGTTAAGGATAAAGTCCTCTGCCCTGCAGAAGATTGTGGCTCAGGCGGAGAGGGACTATCCCTACGAAACCTGCGGTCTACTGCTGGGCAAGTCTGAGGGAAGCCTCAGGACAGTCTTTGGAGTTTACGAGACGCCCAACGCCAATCCTGACAGAAAGCACGACAGGTACGAAATAGCTCCGCAAGACTACCTCTTGGCCGAGAAGAAGGCAAGACAGTTCGGTCTTGACATAGTAGGCGTCTACCACTCCCATCCCGACCATCCAGACATCCCTTCCCAATTTGACCTGGAGAGGGCCTTTGAGGGCTTCTCTTACATTATTCTGTCGGTGAGCAAGGGCAAGGTCACATCTTACAGAAGCTGGGAGCTACAGGAGAGGAGGTTTGTGGAGGAGGAGGTCATCACCTTCGGATGAGGCCAAAGCTTAGAGCTTTTGACCTACAGCCGCTCGGAGAGGGCTTCTGGGTGAGAGACCCCCTGAACCTGTCAGAGGGGCTCGTGGTTTCCCGCCTTGGGCTTTTGCTCATGTCCCTGATGGACGGCTCCATGGACCTGAAGGACATAAGAGCGGAGTTTTTCAGAAGAACGGGCAACCTAATCACGGAGCAGGAGCTCCTGGAGTTTGTGCAAGACCTTGACCAAGCCTTGCTGTTGGAGAGCGACAACTTCCGGCGTGCGTTCAGAGAGGCCAAAGAGAAGGTGCTTGCGCAAGGCGTAAGGGCCATGTCTCACGTGGGCGAGGTCTACCCTCCGCAGGAAGACCAGTGCAGGGAGTTCCTACAGGGGGAAGAGAAGGAAAAGCTAAACCTCTTAGGGCTTATGGTGCCTCACATGGACCTGAGGGTGGCCAGACGGACCTACTGGGAGGGCTACGGCAGAGTAGGGACAGAAAAAAGGCTGATAGTAATACTGGGCGTATCTCACTACTGGCATGAGATGCCCTTCTCCGTACTCCCCTTGGACATGCAGACTCCCTTCGGCAGGTTAAGCACCAGAAGAGACTTGATTGAGAAGCTCCAGTCTTTTTACCGCTTTGACCTGACCCACGACCTACTTTCCTATTCCATGGAGCACTCCATAGAGTTCGCCAGCCTCTATGCCAAAATGCTCTTTCCGCATGCGCAGGCTCTGGCCATGATAGTCTCCTACGGCGACAAAGAGCTCTTGCGAGGGCTTGCTCAGAACTTGCTCAGAGTGTTGGACGATGACATTCAAAGCGTGCTCTTTATATCAAGTGTGGACCTCAGCCACGTGGGTAAGAAGTTTGGAGACGCCAGGAGCTTTGACCCCTCTTTCAGAGACAGGACCTATCTTGGCTTGATGGAGGCCCTTCAGGGCGAGGAGGCCTTTAATCTCCTGCAAAAGGACGGAAACTACACGCGAATCGACGGACAGTATGTGAACTTGGTCTTTGCGCACCTTCTCAAGCTCGCAGGCGCAAGGGAGGGTCAGCTCTTTGACTACCAGCAGTACTACGAGGAGTCAACGGACTCAATAGTTTCTTACGCAACCTTGGGTTTCAGAGCTTGATAAACTCTGTCTTTACCTCTAAGAGGAGCTCAGGGTAGTGTCTTTCCAGGAGTTTTTTTACCCTGTCTAAGGTGTTTTCTGCAATGGGTCTGTCTCCTGCCACGCAGACAAAAGCCAAGCTGGACCTCTGCCACAAGTCTTGATGGTCCACCTCCGCCACGGACACGTTTAGAGAAGACCTCACCTTGTCCTTTATAGAGCGCAGGTATTGCCTCTTCTCCTTGAGAGAACTGCTTTCGTGGAAGAAGAGCTCCGCTCTCAGCACGCCTAACACCATGGCAGGTTGCAAATTTTATTTTGCCTTATGCATGCTGCCATAGGTAAACCACAAGTCGTACACCACTCCATCTTCATCATACAACACTACCATTCTCTTTGTCCAGAAAACCTCGCCAGAAAATCTTCTTAGCTTCTGAGTTCTCGCTTTGTTTGTGTTTGCCACCTTTTCTGAATACTTGGTAGGAGTTTATGCCTGTGGTGGCTTTTTGCTACGAGCTTTCTCGCCTTCTGAATTTCTCACCGATATAAGTAGATTGATTTTATAACATTTGAGAGCATTTCCATAGCCTGTTTGCGTATGCAAATTTGACGAATGTTCATTAAATCTTAATAATTGTCCTATATAATACAAGGTATGGCTATTATAGATGTAGATTTCTACCTGGCTCAGCACGAAGTTTACATAAAAAGGCTTAAATCAGCCGTAGAAAAAAGACAGGACTTTGATCATAAGGAATGTTGTAAAGACATAAAGGAAAACTGCTGTGCCTTCGGGCAAGCCTTTTACAAGGAGATAATGCCCAGACTGGATGAGTTTCCAGAGAATATAAAGGAGTTGATACTTCAGATAGAAGATGTCCACTGTAAATTCCACGAAATTGGCAAGAGGATAGACACAAAAAATCCCGATGAAGAACTCTTACGAGAGCTTCAGAATACCTCCTTCACCCTTTACCAGCTCCTCATAAAGCTCAAGAGACTAGTCAGTGGACAAAATTACTCAAGGGCTTGAACTTAAACAAATCTTAACACTTCTTTGCTCTTCTATATGTATCAATGCTAATCGATGGTTGAATACACGCCAGGTGAGAAATTACTCATGGCATTGTAGCAAACTTCTGAAAAGGCTACAGTCAACACCACAGCCATACAGATAAGCAAGCAAAGTTATACCGCTTCTCCACCTGCTCACAAAATTGAAACTCTTCACACAGCTTATCTCCATGCAGCACATCCTACAATCCCTAAACCAAGCACTCTTTGTCTTCCTTACCCTGTAAGCTTTTGCCTCATGCATGCTACTATAGGTAAACCACAAGTCATGCACCACTCTTAGGTTTCTCCTCTTCTTTGTCCAGAGAACTCTGCCAGAAAATCTTATTATCTTCTGTGTTCTTGCTCTGTTCGTGTTTGCTACTGGCACTATTGTGCCATGTACTATGGGCTTTAGCTCTTTGCCACTCAGGAACTCCAAAACAAGCACTATCTGAACCTTCCAAAGCATGAACTGTCTAAGGTTTTAAATCCTGTATATAATATTCCCGTGGCAAAGCGCATAAGGTACGAAGACAGAAACCAAGAACCTCTGATGCCACCGGAGCAGAGGGTAAAGACTTTCAGAGAGTACGCCTTTGGCTACTCGGTCAGCCTCGCCTTAGACGAGGCGCGTCGCTGTCTGTTTTGTAAGGATGCGGACCTCAGGTGCGTAAAGGCCTGTCCCGTGGGCGTGGACGTGCCGGGCTTTATAAAGAAGATAACTGAAGGTGACCTCCTCGGAGCCTACAGGAAGATAGTAGAGGCAGACCCTTTCCCCTCCGTGTGCGGAAGGGTGTGCCCTCAGGAGAGGCAGTGCGAGGGCTCTTGCATCCTCTACTACGACACGGTAAGGGAGAGGAAAAACAAGGGCCTTCCCGTGAGCATAGGAGCTCTGGAGAAGTTCGTAGGAGATTTTGTAAGAGTTTCGGGCATAAACTTAGAAGAGGAGAAGACAGACCCTACAGGCTACAGGGTGGCGGTGGTGGGGGCGGGTCCTGCGGGTCTTGCCTGTGCCCATCAGTTAGCAAAATGGGGACATGAGGTACACCTTTTTGAAGCCCTGCCGAGGGCCGGCGGAGTGATGGCCTACGGCATACCTCAGGCCCGACTTCCGAGGGAGGTCTTAGACTGGGAGATAAAAAAGCTGGAAAGCCTGGGCGTGAAGTTCTTCTTCGGCCACGTGGTGGGCAGGACGGTAAAGCTCTCGGAGCTCCTGGAGAGATACCATGCGGTCTTTTTGGGAGTAGGGGCTGGGCGTGGTGGGTTGGGCATCAAGGGAGACCACTATATGGGCGTCTACTCTGCCATAGAAGTCCTCACCCGTGTAGGTTTAAACAGGGCTGACCTGTTCCCAGAGAGCGGAACGCCCGTGCACTTAGGACGGAGGACTGCCATCGTGGGCGGTGGCTTCACCGCAGTGGACTGTGCCATAACCGCACTCAGGCTGGGCGTGGAGACCCACGTAGTCTACAGAAGAACCCGGGAGACCTCCTCCGCAAGGCAAGAAGAGTGGGACCACATCATACAAGAGGGTGCCATCATACACTGGCTTACCCAACCCTTAGAGGTGGTGGGAGACCAGGAGGGCAAGGTGGTGGGGCTGAAGTGCGTAAAGATGGCCTTGGGCGAGCCCGACGAGAGCGGAAGACCCAGACCTGTTCCGGTAGAAGGTTCAGAGCACATCATCGAGTGCGACTCGGTCATCTTTGCCATAGGCCAGAAGGCAAACCCAGTAGCCTACGAGGACCTTCCAGGGCTAGAGTTGACCAAGTGGGGGACGGTAAAAGTGGGAGAGGACATGCGCACCTCTGTGCGGGGGCTTTTTGCCGGCGGAGACGTGGTAAACGGGGGAAATACGGTGGTGCGGGCCATAGCAGAAGGTAAAAGGGCTGCCCAGTCCATACACAAATTCCTCACAGAGGAGGTTGCGGTATGAGGAAGGCTTTGGTTGTCTTGGGTTTGGTGCTCTTGGGCTTTTTCACCTTCAGAGCCTGTGGTAAAAGCCCTGAAGAGTCTGCTAGAGCGGTGGTGCAGGACTTTGTGGAGAACATCAGAGAAGGGGAGGGGAAGAAGGCGGTAAAGCTACTCTACCCACCCCTGAGGGACGCCCTCTCTCAGGACCTCAAGCTCCCCCTACAGCTTACAGAGATGACACCCTCCCAGACTTTGGCCTGCCTTCTCTCTTCCATGGGCGAGAACATAAAGAGGGTAAAGGTAGTGGACACCAGTAGGATAGACGACAAGCACGTAGAGGTCTTGCTCAAAGTAATGGACAAACAGGGCAAGGAGAAGTTTTTTACCTTCATAGTGATAAAAGAGGATAAGAATTGGAGGATAGCCAGCATCTCTGGCAGTAGATGAACCTACTCCTGTGGCAGACTGCCTACTTGGGGGATGTGGTCCTTACCACCCCCCTGGTGAGAACACTCAGAAAAAACTTCCCAGAAGCCCGCATAGCCTTCGTAGGCAGGGACTTTATCGTAGACCTCTTCAAAGGCTTTGACCTTGAGCTCATACCCTACAACAAAGGCCTTAGAGAAAGCCTGAGCTTGATTAGAAAGATAAAGGGCTTCGATGTGGTGCTGTGCCCACACATATCCGCCAGAAGTGCCCTTCTTCTCTACCTGTCTGGCATACCCGTAAGGATAGGCTTTGACCGCTCCGAGCTCCCTTGGCTCTTTACGCACGTGGTGACCCACCGCTGGGACAGACACGAAGTGGACCGAAACTTGGAGCTCTTGAGACCGCTCCGCATCAAAGAATGGGAAAGAGAGCCTTTTCTGTGGGTGGGAGAGGAGGAAAAAAGAGCTCTGAGGTCAAAGTTTAACCTGCCTGCGGACTTTGTGGTGGTTGCACCCTTTTCTAACTTTCCTCTAAAAGAGTGGCACATCAAAGGCTGGCTGGAGCTCGTGGAAAGGTTACCTCTACCCGCAGTGGTGGTGGGCTTGGAAAGGGACAGGGAGAGGGCCCTCCTCTTTACTCAGAAGGCCATAAATCTGGTAGGAAAGACCAACCTAAGAGAGCTCATAACTCTGATTAGCCTTTCAAAGGCAGTCCTATCCTGCGACTCCTCACCTGTCCACGTAGCCAACGCGTTGGGCGTGCCTGCCATAAGCGTGTACACCGCCACCTCTCCCCGATACGGTTTTTACCCTTTGAAAGGTTACGCACTGACGCCTGACCTGCCCTGCTCTCCCTGCTCACCAAATCCAAAAAGGTGCAAGACGGGCACCTACGCCTGTTTGGACAAAGTGACCGTGGAAGAGATTTTAGAAAAGCTTGAGCTGGTGCTCTCTCTGTGATTTATCACCGATTGAGCTATGCCCAGAAAGAGCAAAGAGGCCAAAAGGTTGGAAGAGCCATAGCTGAGAAAGGGTAGGGCTATTCCCTTGGGAGGCATTAGACTGGAAACCATGGCCATGTTCCAGAAGAAGGAAAGAGCAAAGTTCATGGCAGTGCCGAAGAGCAAGAGCTTGCCCACAGGTTCAGTAGTATGGTAAGAGTGCCACAGGAGCCTACCTACCAAGAGAGCGTAGAGGGCAACTATCGCCAGCACGCCCATGAAGCCCATCTCTTCCCCAATTACGGCCACCGCATAGTCAGTGTCCGATGCGGGCAAAGCCCCCATTTTCTGGAGCCCCTGCCCTATGCCTACGCCCATAGGACCACCGCGAGCAAAAGCGTAAAGGGACTGAATAATCTGATATCCGCTATCTTCGGGGTCCAAGAAGGGGTCTTTCCAGGCGGATAGCCTCTCCGCTACGTAGCCTTTGGATGAAAGCGCATAGTAGATAAAGACACCAACGAGGGGCACCAAGACCACGTACACCTTTATGGGGACACCCCCCACGTAGACCAAGAGGGCAGTCATGAGTATGAGAAAAAGCGCTCCTCCCCTATCAGGCTGTAAAAGTAGCAAGATAGCCATAACAACGGGAGGAAAGATGGCCCATAAGAGGTTAGGCCAACGCCTGAGACCGCCCTTGCGCACGATGTAGTGCGAAAGAAACAGAATAAGGCTTATCTTGACGAACTCCAAGGGCTGAAGGCTGTAGCCCAAAAGCCAGCGGTCCACCGTCTTGCCCAACAGGGCTTTTTTTACCAGCACCGCCATAAGACTTGCTACGGAGATGGCCAGGAGGAGGTAGCAGACAGAGCTCCTGACAAAGCGTCTGTAGTCCACTGTGGCCAGAAGGGTGGCCATCCACAGCCCCACTCCGAAGACCAACAGCTGAAGCAGAGGTTTTTTGTAGAGGGAGAGCTCTTGATAAGAGTCCATCAGGTAGGGTAGCACATTTACGCTTACGACCACAGTCTCCCCGAGGAGAAAGAGAGAGATGACGCTAAAGAGTATCCACCCGTCCCACCACCTCACCACGCTCGGTAGAAAAGTATAGCAGAAGGTAGATTTTGGGTTATAATTGTATAAAACCGGGGGATCCGGGGTAGCTCAACGGGCAGAGCAGGCGGCTGTTAACCGTCAGGTTGGGGGTTCGAGTCCCTCCCCCGGAGCCATAAGGGCGATGATAGAGGTAAAAGGGATAACCATTCCTGTGGTGTTGATTGAGATAAAAGAAAAGAGGGATGTAGACTACCTCATGGAGGAGATAAAGGTAAAGCTCTCTTCCAAGCTATTTGAGGAGAGCTACGTGCTCATAGACTCCCGCGGGCTACTGAGCAAGGAGGAGCTGGAGAAGTTAGAGAAGGCAATCACGGAGGTCAACACGAAGACCATAAAGAGGCTAACCTCCGAAGCGACTGGCAAGACAGGTAAGCAGAGGCTCCTTGTGGTGCAAAAGCACCTCCGCTCGGGCCAGCGTATAGAACACAACGGAGACATCTTAATCCTGGGCGATGTGAACAGGGACGCTCAGGTGATAGCCACTGGCAACATCATAGTTATGGGCAAGCTGAAGGGGATTGCGATAGCAGGGGCTTTGGGAGACGAACGGGCGGTGATAGTTGCCCTCGAGATGGAACCACAACAGATAAGGATAGGCAAAAGGGTTGCCATAATGGAGGACACAGACAGGAAGTCTCCAGGATACCCAGAGGTGGCAAAGATTGAAGGCAGTAACATAGTCCTCGAGAGCTTCACCGAAGACTTTTCTGCAACACGGCCTTTTATGAGTAAGAATCTGTAGTATGTTCGTGAGGTAAGAACCATGAGCAGAGCCATAGTTGTTACCTCCGGAAAAGGTGGGGTAGGGAAGACTACCATCTGCGCAAACCTCAGCGTGGCCTTGGCTACCATGGGGAGAAGGGTTTTAGCGGTAGACGTGGACATAGGTCTCAGAAACTTGGACATGATACTTGGTCTGGAGAACCGTATCGTCTACGACGTGTTGGATGTGTTGGAGGGTAGGGCAGAGTTTCACAAGGCCCTAGTGAGAGACAAGAGAGGTTTGAGCCTGTGGCTACTGCCTGCCAATCAGACCAAAAACAAGGACGCCATAGACAGGCAGAAGTGGATGGAGATGATGAAAAAGGTAAAGGCGTCCAGGGAGTACGATTACATCATCATAGATTCCCCTGCGGGCATCGAAGAGGGCTTTCAGATTGCCTGCTTACCTGCAGACACAGCACTCGTGGTTGTAAACCCTGAGGTGTCTTCCATAAGGGACGCAGACAGGGTTATAGGGCTTCTTGAGAACATGGGCAAGAGAGACTACTACTTGGTTATAAATCGCATGAGGTGGGACATGGCCAAGAGGGGAGAGATGCTCTCTGTGGAAGACGTGGTAGACATACTCAAGGCCCGACTCATCGGCATACTGCCAGAGGAACCCAAGCTGGTAGACTTTACCAACAAGGGAGAACCCATAGTTTTGGCAAAGGAGTACGACACTTCAAAGGCCATAATGGACATAGCCCGAAGGTTAGAGGGGGAGGACATACCCATCGTACGCTACGGTGAGAAGAAGGGTCTTCTTGATAAGCTACTTGGGAGGTAGCTATGTTTTGGGAACTTTTCTTAAGCAGGGGTAAGAGTAGAGAGGAGGCCAAGCACAGGCTCACCATGGTGCTCGCCTACGAGAGAAGAGGGCTGCCACCTAATTTCACCGAAAACCTAAAAGAGGACCTGGTCTCCGTCTTTTCCAAGTATCCGCAGTTTGAGGTAAAAAAGATTGAAGTAGATATAAAGCGAGAAAAGGAGGGCATAGAGGAGCTCTGGATAAGTATTCCCTTCAGACAATGAATAGGGTGGCTCTCCTTCTTGACATGGACGGCGTTTTGGTCAAGGACAAGGCCCTCAACCCATTTCCGGATACAGTTCACTTCATCCAGGCTCTGAGAGACCTTTGCCTCCCCTTCAGGGTCGTTTCCAACAACTCCACAAAACCTCCCCACAAGATAGTGCAAGAACTCTGCCTCAAGGGCATTCATCTGAAGGAGGATGAGTTTCTCTCTCCCCTTTCTCTTATAGGCAACTACCTAAAGGACAGAGGTGTAAGAAGAGTTCTCTTCCTGGGCATGCCCGAAGTGGAGAGGTACTTACAAGAGCTGGGTTTTGAAGTTTCAAAAGACTACCGCGTAGAGGCGGTCGTGGTGGGTCAGGATAGGGGTCTGAACTTTGAAAAGTTAAAGTTGGCCACTTCCGCACTCCTTCTTGGTGGGGCTTTGTTGGTGCCAGTAAACTTAAGTAGGTTGGTAAAGGACGACGACGGCCTGTACTTTCCCGGTGCTGGTTCTGTTGCTCTACTTTTGGCCCACGCCTGCAACTACGAAGAGAAGCTACCCAATTTAGGCAAGCCTTCCAGGGAGTTTATAGAGCTCGCCCTGAGGGGTCTGTCCGCCCAGGAGGTGTATCTGGTGAGCGACGACCTCTACACGGACCTAATGGGTGCAAAGGAGATGGGGCTAAAGACAGTTTTTATGACCACCGGCAAGTACGGAGAAGAGGAGCCTTCAAGAGCAGGTTTTGTTCCTGACTTGACCTTTCACAGTCTGAGCCAACTACTGGAACACCTTCACAAAGCTGTTCTTTTTTAACCTCTCGAGAAGTTCCCTTCTTTTTTTCTCTATTCTCTTGAGAAGTATCTCCTGCATGAGTTCCTCCACAGTTTTTCCGCCGAGGACTTCCTGCTGGCTCAACACTCTGGCTACGTAGATGTGCTCCTCGTCCTCTGCCAGCACGAGCTCCCCCACCTTTGTCTTCCAGACCTCTCGGTCAAGGACGTCCACCAGTTCGCCCCTACTCACTTTTAGCCTCTCTACCTTCGTGCCGAGAGCTTTTGCCATCTCCTGTAGTTCTCTCCTTGGGTCAAAAACTTCTCTGAGCCTTCTCTCCTGTTTTCTGTCCACTACGATGAGCTCTACCTCTCTCACTACAGTTGTTTGGCCTAACTTTTGTCTTTCGAGCTCTACCTGCTTCTCCCAGAGGGCAACATCCCTCTCCAAGAAAACTCTGAGCCCTTGGGTGACCAAAATCTCCTTGCTTAAAAACCTTCTCAAGTCTTGAAGCGTAAGACCATGGCGTCTCAGCTCCTGACCTATACCCTCCACCGTCGTGCTATTGTTTTTAGCTATGCTTTGAAGGGCCTCCTCCACCAGCTCGTTAGACACTTGCAGACCTCTGCTCGTGAGAAACTGGTAGAGCAGTGTGTTTTCCACCAACTTTTCCAGCACCTGTCCTCTGGTCGCCCCTTCGTAGAAGAGCATACCCATCTTAATGTCGCTCTCGAGTATGGGCTCTGCGTTGACGGAGGCCACCACCCTGTCCACCAGGGTAACAGGAAAGCTCAAAGCTGTCCAAAGTAGAATTCCACCGAGTATCTTTTTGAAACTTCCTGAAACCATCGCTGAAAAGCCTCCTGCCTTTTCTCCCTGAGAAGTTTTTCGCGAACTATGGGTCTTGCCTCATCCAAGGGCATTATACCGCTACCTCTCCTGTCCGCGACCCTAAATATGACGTATACCCCCCCTACTTGTATAGGCTTGGTGACCTTACCAACTTCGTAGGGGTAAAGTTGTCTTCTTACCACCTCGGGCAGGGTTTGAATGGAATACCACATGGCCTGGCCTGTCCTCCTTTCCCTGCTCTCTCTTGAAGGGGCACCGCTGGAAAGGTTGTAGTAGAGCTCGTTGGCCTCGTCTAAACTGTCCGCAGAGTACCTCTCCAAGAGCACCTGGGCGGGTAGCTTGAAGTCCCTCAGGTTTAGGTAGTAGTAAGCGGTTATCTGCCCTTCCCTTATCTCCAGGTCCCGAGCTATTCTGTCGGTGATTCTCCGAGTAAGTATCTCGGTTATGAGGAGCTCTCTGGCTACAGGACTGAGCCTCTTGTTGCCCACGTTTCTTTCCAGATATTCCTCTATCTCTTGCACAGACAGGGATATGCCCATACGCCTGGCCTCCATCTGTATTATCTTGCTCCTTACGTACTCCACGAGAAACTCTTGCACATCGCGGGAAGTGGCTCGGGCTATGGGTAGGTGAAGTATCTCTCGCCAGTAGGCGCTGAAGGCCTGCCACAGCTCTTCCTGGCTTACGCTCTCTCTGTCTATGCGTGCCACCGTGCGGTCAAAGGAAAACCCAAACAGGAGAAGCAGAAGGGTGACAAACTTCATGGGTAAATTATAACCCGTGAGTGGGATGCCCGTCAGTATACCCTTGACTTTCTAAGGCTTTAGCGGATATTTTAGTAAAAATGGTAAGAGACATCTTGACCTATCCCCACCCCCTACTGAGAACGCCGACCAAGAAAGTACAGGTCATAGACAGAGAGATAGAGGAGCTGGTTAGGGACATGTTTGAGACCATGTATCAGGCGGACGGCGTGGGGCTTGCAGCAAACCAGATAGGTGTGAGTTTGAGCGTAATGGTTATGGACACCACGCCAAAGAAAGAAGCCCCACCCGTTAAGTTAGTGCTCATAAACCCCGAAGTGGTCTCCCAGGAGGGCTCTATCAGCTACAAAGAGGGCTGTCTTTCCTTTCCGGGTCTTACGGTGGAAGTGGAAAGGTTTAACAAACTACAGGTGAGAGCTCTAAACCTAAGGGGAGAAGAGGTTCATTACACGCTGGAAGGTTTTCCCGCAGTAGTCTTTCAGCACGAGATGGATCACCTGATGGGTATAACCTTCGTAGACAGAGTAAAGGGCCTAAAGAGGAGGATGGCCTTAGAGAGGTATTCCAAACTCCAGAAGCAAAGAGTATGAACGTGGAGCTGGTGGAGTTTTACCCCTTTGAAGTGTCCGCCAGAAGACCCCGCCTGCTTGGCTACGCAGATGTGCGCGTTGAGAAGATACTCATAAGGGGCGTAAAGCTTTACGAAAGCAGGCACGGGGGTTACTTCATAAGCATGCCCGATTACAATCCCGAGAAGAAAAGAGCTTTAGTGGAGATAGAGGACAGGGAGCTATTGGAGAAAATAAGACGTTTAGTGGTGGACTACTACAAGGAAAACATAGCCTCACTATGAGGTTGTTGTCCTTAGACACCTCCTTCTCCCCCGTGAATGTGGCAGTTATAGAAGAGGGCAGAGTGGTGGCCTGTCTCTACCAGGATACTGGCAAGAAGACCTTGGAAGAGATACCTACACTCCTCAGAAGGTTAGGTATAGACCCACAGCAGGTGGACGCCTACGCAGTATCCGTAGGGGTGGGCTACCTCACCTCTTTAAGGATAGGCATAACCTTCGTAAAAACGCTTGCCTATCTCAGTCGCAAGCCCGTGGTGGGCTATGAAAACCTGCAGGTCATGGGTCTGTTCACGCCTGTAGAAGAGCCAAAAATGTGCCTGCTTAGAGTGAGCAACAACACCTTTTACAGGCTCTTTGAGGGTGGAAAGGTGGGTCCCGTGGAGCTCCTGTCCGGAGAGCTCCCCGAAGGCAGGCGTTTGGGCCTAAAAGAACAGGGGCTCGGTGAGCTGGAGTTTTTCCCCTTCTCCGCGTACGGTGGGCTCTGGGCTTACCGCAAGCTGCGGGAAGGCTACCAAGGCGACGACCCTATGCACTTAGAACCCCTTTACTTTAAACCTCCTGTCTGAGAGCAGGTAGAGGACAAGCCCTAACAGAGGGAAGACCAGCATAAGGAGCGCAGAAAGTCTGTATTGACCCCCAGTAACTAAGAGAAAGAAGGACCAGACCATCAGTCCTACCGTAGAGGCTACGCGCTCGCTCAGAGAGTAGAAAGAAAACCTCACTGATACATCTCCCTCAGTGAACTTCTCCAAAAGAAGGACGCGGGAGGTAGTCCACAGGTGCGACAAGCACAAGCCCGCCAGCAGCCCCAGCGGTAGGAGCATGCTCTCAGGAGTAAAGTACAGAAGCACCACAAAACCTGCCCACAGGAAAAACCCAAAGGGAAAAAGACGCTCCGCAGACATCCTATCGGTGAGAAGACCGAAGAACGCACCTCCCAGCACGCCCCCCAGAGCGGAGAGCCCTATCACTCTGTATATTTCCTGCTTGTCCAAAGCGTAGACCTCTCTCAGATAGACGCCCATCATAGCTATGAGCGTGTGGGCAAGCTCCATCAGCATTAAAATAGACCCCATCAAAAAGAGAAACCTCCTGTCCTTGAGGAGCTCTTTTAGCCTGACCTGCTGTCTTTCCTGCGGTTCTTTCAGAGTCAAAAGCGAGGGCAAAGACAGCAGAAAAAATATCAGGGAAACCCAAATGAAAGCCTGCGGGAGCTCCACACGGGGGGCAAGGAAGAGAAGGGCAACCGCAGAGCCCACGTAGCCCACCGCCACGCCCAGACCGGAGGCCACTCCCCTTGCGTCGAAGGACTTGAGCAGAGAGTTGTAAAAAACCAGGGCCTGCTGGTGGACGAGGGCAAGAAGTAGGTAGAACAAGAAGTTAACCGTAGGCACCTCAAAGGTCAAGTGCAGGACAAGGCCCATCAGAGGCACACCAAGGCTAAAAAAGATAAAAAAGCGCTTTCTTAAACCCCTGCTGTCCGCTACCCTACCCAGTTGCAGTGCGAGGAGAAAGGACAGGAAAAAAGAAAAACCGTAGAGAGCGGAGTAAACCTTGGTATCCAAGTGCTCTGTTATGTACAAAGGGTAAAGAGTAGAGAATACAAGAGCTCCGAGCACCGTCTCCGCAGAGTCGTAGAGAGCAAAGGAGAGCAGTCTCAATCTCTTAGACATTTTGTCCTCTTATTATAGTTTCCATACCCCTGATTGTCGCCGTCGCTCCCTTCCCGTTGACACTTGACATTATGAATGTTAAAATCACATTCAAATGAGAGGTCTTCTCTCTCTGCTCACATCACTGCTCCTCCTTTTTGCAGACTTTGCCGTAGCCACTCACCACCACGAGGACCACGAGCTTCACGTAGACTGCTCACTGTGTCTGCTTGAACAAAGTCCTGCAGAGGGTAGCGGGGAGAAGCTGACAGTAAGATTGAGGCTTATTTTCTACGACCTTACACAGAGGTTAGAAAAACACGAGCCCCAAGAAAAGTCTTACACGCTCAACACCCCCATAAGAGCACCTCCTGCGCTCTGACTTATTCTTAAGCCACCCCAAAAACCCAAAAGGAGGTGCCACCATGAAAGTTCTTTACATATTCAGCACGCCTAACTCGGCGAGTTACATACTGGGGAAGATGATACTTCCTCAGATAGAGAACGACGCCCACCCGGTGGAAGTGGCGGGCATGTTCTTTTTCTTGGACAACAACTACGTTTTGGTTAAGGGCAATCCCATAGGTGAGAGGCTGGCAAGGCTTCTCAAACAGGGCAAGATAGGCTTTCTCATGGGCTGTGACCAGTGTTGTTACGAGAGGAACATAGCGGACATGCTTGTAGAGGGAGCCACCATAGGCTGCTTTCCTAACCTTTACGGGAAGGCCAAACAGCTCGGCGTGGAGCAAGTCATAACCTTGTAAGGAGGTGAAAACCATGAGAAAAATCTTGCTCGCTTTCGGACTTTTTACTCTTTCTTTTGCTCAGCTCACAGCCATGGAAAAGACGCAAAGAGGACCTGCTCCTGTGGACAGAAGCTTGGAACTGAGCAGGAAGTTTGACGACAGGATGAGAGCCTATCGACCCTTTGGGCAGACCGCACTGCTTCCAGACATCTCCTTCATACTGGACTTTTCTCTGGTAGGTAGGAACAAGAAAGACGAGGAGTTTGAACACTTGGTTATACCCAGACTCTGGCACAGACACCATGATGGACACGGTCACGGCATGCTCAACGAAAAGAGAGGCTTTAACCTGAACTACGGCGAGCTCTTTTTGTATGCACCAGTTGACCCCTACTTTGACCTTCACGCCACCATACCCTTCTCCGAGCACGGTGGGCAGATAGAGGAGGCCTACGCAGTGACCAGAGGTCTGCCCGGCGGACTTCAACTGAAGTTGGGTAAGTTTAGGAGCTCTTTTGGAAGGCTGAACGCCCAGCATCCACACGCCTGGGACTTTGCCACTCAGCCCCTTCCTAACAAGGTGTTCTTGGGAGACGACGGGCTTGTAGAGAAGGGTCTTCAACTGAACCTTCTGGCACCAGCACCCTTTTACCTACTCTTCGGTCTGGAAGTCCTGCAAGGTGAGAACGACCAGAGCTTCGGATACAAGGGCTTTACCATAAGGTCCACCACGGGCACCACCTTCTCTTTAGAAGACAGAAACGCCCCAAGCCTCTACACGGGCTTTGTGAAGACCTCCTTTGACCTTGGCAACTTCTCCCTGCTTACGGGGCTCTCCTACGCCCAGGGCAGGCACAGGCACGCTCACAGCGACCATGGACTGGACGCAAAAAGCAGGCTCTACGGCCTTGACCTTACCGCACGCTATCAGATAGACAGCGTAAGATACATAGCCTTTCAGGGAGAGTACATGTTCAGAGACCAAGAGGGAACCAGATACGGATTTGACCAACAAGGCCGGGTGACTACCAGAGCTGTGGAGAGAAGACAGTCTGGCTTCTACGCACAGCTGGTGGGAAGACTTCACAAGCAGTGGAGAGCGGGCCTCCAGTACAACCTGATAAACAAAAACGACGTGAAAGTAGATGGGAGGAGCGTGTCTACGCCTGACAATTTGCCCGCCTACTACGCCATGTTGGAGTACTCTCCCACGGAGTTCTCGCGCATAAGGCTACAGGTAGGGGAGAACAGAGCCTTTCACGAGCCCCTCGGCGGTGGAAGGTTTGAGCGAAAGCCGGTCAAGGAGGTCATACTCCAGTTTAACTTCGCCATAGGAGCTCATGGTGCGCACCCCTTCTAAACTCTGCTGGGGTCCTTCGGGACCCCTAAAGACATAGTCAAAAACTACCCTTATCTGAGGTAGCAACACCATGGAAAAGAAGCTGATAAAGGTGCTACCGCTTCTTCCCTATGTAGGGACTTTTGGGGTTTTCTCCACCTGCGGTTGTGGGAGTTGTCCTGCGTGCTTAGGTACCTCCGCCAGCGCGGTAGGCCTTGCCCTGTACATAGGGACGAAGAAACTACTCAAAGGCAAAGAAGAAAAACCCGAAGGAGGTAAAGAGCATGCTTAGAGCTTTTGCCATTTTACTGCTCTCTCTTGGCTTTTCTCTTGCCCAGCTCAAGGTCGTTGCCACGTACCCTTGGATAGGTGAGATGGTCAGAGAAATCGGCAGGGACAAGGTAGCCGTTCATGTCATAGCAAAGCCCACCGAGGACTTTCACTTCGTCGTGCCAAGGCCTACGCATGTAGCAAAGCTAAGAGGCGCAGACCTGCTGGTGATAAACGGTGCAAGCATTGAGATAGGCTTTTTGCCTCCGCTGATTCAGCAGTCCAACAACCCCAAGATACAGCCAGGCAAACCCGGCTTTCTTGACCTTTCTCAGTTTGTTAGCATAATTGAAAAGCCCGAGAGGGTCTCCCGCGAGATGGGTGACGTGCACCCTGAGGGCAACCCTCACTTCGTTTACGACCCCCACAACATTCCTGTCCTCGCAAGAGCTCTGGGAGATAGGATGTGTCAGCTAAGACCCTCCGATTGCCCCTTCTACAGGTCAAACCTTGAGGACTTTCTGAAAAGGTGGGAGACAAAGCTCAAGGAGTGGGACGAGGGCTTTCTCCGCCTGAAGGGTCTTAAGGTCATACAGTGGCACAAGACCTACAACTACCTTTTTCTGCGATACGGCGTTGAGGTCCTCGGCACGCTGGAGCCCCTACCTGGCATTCCGCCCACCGCAAGGCACTTAGACACTCTGGTCAAGGAGGCCTCGGGCAAGGGCGTGAGGTTCGTGATTTTAGAGAGCTTCAGAGCCGGGCAGACCAGACCCGCCCAGACCGTGGCGGAAAGAGTAGGAGCAAAGGTGGTGGCGCTACCAAGCGATGTGGGCTCTGAGGGCGTAAAGAACCTCTTTGAGCTCTACGACCTTATGCTGAAGAGGCTCTCCCAGTGATTTGGGACCTTTTCCTTTCAAGCTTTTTGCTCTCGGTGGTGCTTACAGGCATTCACGCCTACTTGGGTAGGGAGATAATAAAAAGGGGCATAGTCTTTGCGGACCTGGCGGTGGCACAGTTCTCCGGGGTCGGCATGGCCTTTTCCCTGCTCTTTTTCCACGGTGAGCACCTTTACCTCTTCTCCCTTCTGTTTGGACTTCTGGCAAGCCTTCTCATAGCTCTTTCCCAAAAGATAAGAGACTACTCGGAGGCCTTCGTCGGGCTTATGTATGCCTTTGGCTTTTCTCTGGCGGTGCTCCTTCTTTCTTTCTCTCCCCACGGCATGGAGGAGCTCAAAAAGCTCACAGCCAGCGACGTGCTCTTCGTCAAGCTTGAGGAGGTGCTAAAGACCGCCGTGCTCTACGCCTTTGTGGGGGCTCTGCTCTACCTGCGTAAAGGCTTGAAAAAGCCTGTTTCGGAGCTCTCCTTCTTTGCGCTCTTTTCTCTGACCCTTGCCAGCTCGGTGAAGCTGGCGGGCGTGCTGGTGGTTTTTGTCCTGCTGGTGGGTCCTGCGCTGGTGTCTTTGCTGTTGAACCGGGGCCTTGCCTTTGCCTGGGCGTGGGGGGTATGCTGGAGCTTTCTGGCGGTGGTCTTCTCCTTCTGGCTGGACTTTCCCACGGGTTACGCCATAGTCTTTTTCCAGTCCTTGGCTGGGCTTGGGGTATTTGTCTTCAGGCTCGCAAGGTCGTAAGGGCGGAGCCAGAGGTACTCTTCCCTCTCTGGGCCCGTAGAGAGCATCACTATGGGAACGCCTAAGTATTCCTGTATAAACTCAAGGTAGTCAAGGGCTCCCTGTGGGAGCTCTGAGAGACTTCTTGCACCGCGCGTGTCCTTGCGCCAGCCCTTAAAGGTTTTGTAAACGGGCTTTACCTCAAGGAGGGTGTCTAAGCTGGCGGGGAAGTGGTAGATAAGGTCTTGACCACGCTGGTATGCCACGCAGACCTTTATCTCCTCAAAGTGGTCTAACACGTCCAGCTTCGTGAGCACGAGACCGTCCAGCCCGTTTACCTCCACCGCGTGCTTGAGCGCCACCAGGTCAAGCCAGCCAC
Source organism: Aquificaceae bacterium (assembly GCA_025062075.1). GTDB lineage: Bacteria > Aquificota > Aquificia > Aquificales > Aquificaceae > Pampinifervens. The sequence goes on along the minus strand of JANXBA010000005.1, from coordinate 25,917 downwards.
ACCTCCTGGGCCTGCCGGTGGTGGCACCGTACTCTTTTCCCCTCTCTCTTAGCTCCTGGCCCTCTTCGCCCGTCAGCTCGGTGGGGAATGGCCCTTCCCCTACGCGCGTGGCGTAAGCCTTGGACACGCCCCAGAAGCTTGCGTTGGAAAAGTATCTCGGAGGAAGCCCCGTGCCGTTGGAGAGCCCCAAGGCGGAGGAGTTGGAGGAGGTCACGTAAGGGTAAGTGCCCATGTCTACGTCTAACATGGTGCCCTGGGCTCCCTCAAAGAGCACTTCACCCTCGTACTGGAGAAGCCAGCGGGTAGTGTCTGTCACCCTGTCCCTTATCCTGCGGTAGTGCTCCAAGGTTTTTTCAAAAATCTCCTCCAAGCTCAGGGTGTGGTTTTCGCAGTAGACCTTCTCGCACAGGTCGTGGACGAACTCCATGTTCTCCTTCATGAGCCTGTAGGCTCTGTCCGGGTTTTCCAAGTCGCAAACCCTTATGCCCCTTCTTCCGTACTTGAGCATGTAGGAGGGGCCTATACCCCTTAAGGTGGTGCCGATTTTCCCCTTGCTTTCAAACAGGGAGTCCAACACCTTATGGTAGGGCATGACTAAGTGAACCCTGTCGCTTATGAAGAGCCTGTCCCGGACGGAAAGCCCCCTGCTTTCCAACTCCTCTATCTCCTTCACCAGCAGTTCCAAATCCACCACCATGCCCTGGGCAACCACTCCCAGCGTGTGCTCGTGGAGCATACCCGTAGGCAGGAGGTGAAGCACGAACTTCTCGCCTTTTATCAGCACCGTGTGTCCTGCGTTGCTACCCCCTTGGTAGCGCACCGTGGCGGAGAAGTCTGCAGACAGAAGGTCCACCACCTTTCCCTTTCCCTCGTCGCCCCACTGAGCACCCAAGATGACCAGACCCCTCTTCATTGAACTGCTCCGTGAAGCGCCTGCGCTGACTCCTTTATAGCCTGAAGGAGCTCCTTGAGCCCCCACCCCTTTAACACGGAGACCACCACAGACCTACCCTCCATGAAGGCGGGCTCCGTCAGGTACTTCGTGTCCTCTTCTCTGCTTACCACCTTGTCCGCCTTGTTAAAGACGTAGATGACCGGCTTTTCCTCTGCGGAGAGGTCCTTGAGCACACCTTTTACCACCTTTACCTTCTCAAGCCAGTTTCTGTCGGAGATGTCCACCACGTGCAGGATAAGGTCCGCCTCTTGGACCTCCTCCAGCGTCGCCTTAAAAGACTCTATAAGCTCGGGAGGTAGCCTGCGGATGAAGCCCACTGTGTCCGTGATAAGCACCTTGGCCTCCGGGAAGAGAATGCGGGCGGAGGTGGTAGTGTCAAGAGTGGCAAAGGGCATGTCCGCAACGAGCGTCTCCCTTCCAGTGAGAGCTCTCAGAAGGCTGGACTTGCCCACGTTGGTGTAGCCCACCAGCGCCACCTTTATAACTTTCAGCTCCCCGGAGCTCTCCCTCCTCTTGCGCTGTTCTCTTCTTTGCCTTTTTATTTCTTCCAGCTCCTGCTTTATCTGCTGAATTCTCTTTCTTATCCACCTTTTTCTTATCTCCGCCTCCTGCTCACCGGGACCGCGGGTGCCCACGCCACCGCCTAAACGGGAGAGCTCCTTACCCCTGCCGTAAACCCTCGGAAGCTCGTAGGTGAGCCTGGCAAGCTCCACTTGCAACTTGGCGGTCTTGGAGCGCACCCTGCGGGAGAAGATCTCCAACACCAAGTCCGCCCTGTCCATGACCCTTCTGCCTATGGCGTTTTCCAAGTTTGCCACCTGCGACGGGCTCAGGAAGCTGTCAAAGACTACCACGTCCGCCCCTACGCCCTCCGCCACCTGCTTTATCTCCTCCACCTTTCCCGCACCCACGTAGTAACGCGGGTCTGGGTGGCTCTTCTTTTGGGTTACGTAGCCGAGGCAAAGCCCGCCTACCGCCCTCACCAGCTCTTTGAGCTCCCGTAGGGACTCTTTGGGTTCCTGATTCCCGGGCTCTAAGAGGCTGACCAGAAGAGTTCTCATTAACCTCCTTGCACTATGGTGCTTATGGCGTGCTTGTATATGAGGTTGGGTTCACCTTCTACTTCTAAGAGTATGGTGTACTTGTCGTGGTCAAGCAGTTTGCCTGCTATCCGGTTGCCCCTCGTCAGGAAGACAGTTACGGTAGCGGACTTTCTCTTCAGCTCCTCTATGTACTCGTCCTGCACGCTCTGTTCCTTGTCCATAAACATCTTCTGTCCTCCACCTGCCTTATATTATAATACCACCATAAGAGAGGGCAAGCTATGTTCTTGTACATGCTCGTTCTCCTGCTGACCGTAAGCGTGCATACCTCTGTAGCACAGCCTGCCTCCTTGTGCCTTAAGATGGTAGAGATGGGCATGTACGATAGAGCTCTTGCGGAGGGAAATAGACTTCTAAGAGCGGGCTACAGAGAGTACTACACGTACGCCTGTCTGACTGAAGCCAACTTAGGCGTGAAGAACTACAGCCTCGCCCTCAGGTACGCTCTTAGGATGCAAGAAAGGGCCAAAGCTAATTCGGAGAGGCTCGTGGCCTTGGTAAAGGCAGGAGAAATACACACCCTTATGGGGAGCTACGGTAAGGCGGTAGAAGCCTACGAAGATGCGATTAGGTTGGCGAAAACTCTCCGCTCTACGAGTATGGAAGTTGGAATTCTGAAAAGGCTTGCGGAGGTTCACGCAAGGGCAGGAGACTACAAAAGGGCAGTGGAGGTCTACTACCGTATCTCCAGCATGCTTGAAGAGGGCAGAGAGAAGCTTAAACTCTTAGAGAAGCTTGCGGACGTGCTTACCATGAGTAGAAGGTACGAAGAGGCCATAAACACCCTTACCTTAGTCACCCAGCTGGCGGAGGACCTAAAAGACATGGGAGCTCTGGCAAAGGGCTACATCAACAGAGGTGGCGTGTACAGGTTAAAGGGCGACCCCTCCTCTGCCTATTTGGACTTCAAGACGGGAGCAAACATAGCCATCTCCATCGGCAACCGCTACATGCAGGCCATAGCCTACGAGCAGATGGGAGAGTTAGACATGGAAAATCTGAACTTAGAAGAGGCCAGAAAAAACCTTCAGACCGCACGCGAACTCTTCCTGCTGGAGAGAAAAAGAGCGGAAGCTAACAGAGTGGGAGAGAAGTTAGAGCTTGTAGAGATGCTCAGAAAGCTAAGACCTGGAGTATAACTTTGGGTTTTCTAAACCTTTCTCTGTGTCAGATAAACCCTACGGTAGGCTGGATTGAGGAGAACCTGGAGAAGATAAAGGAGGCATGGCAGGCCTGCGACCACTTGTCCCACTTGGTAGTCTTTCCTGAGTTGGCCTTGAGCGGTTATCCTCCCGAGGACCTCCTGCTTAGGTTGGACTTCATACAGGCTTGCCACAGGGGGGTGCAGGAGCTGGTGGAGTTTTCTCAGCAAAGGAGCTCCTTGGCCTTGGTGGGTGCACCCTACTACGATGGGGAGCTCTACAACGCCTTACTGGTTATAGGCAAGGGTCGTCTGCAGGGCGTCTACAGAAAGACTTTTCTTCCCAACTACTCGGTCTTTGACGAGAAGCGCTACTTCAAGGCGGGGGGAGAGCCCCTGCTTTTAGACCTAGGCTTTTGCAAGGTGGGTCTGTCCGTGTGCGAAGACATATGGCACCCAGACGGCTGGGAAAGGGTTTACGCCCTTGCGGGGTGCGAGGTGCTCATAAGCGTAAACGCCTCTCCCTACTACGTGGGCAAGCAGGAATACAGGGAAAACTTTCTAAAAGCCCGGGCCCAGGACAATATAGCCTACATAGTTTATGCCAACTTGGTAGGCGGACAGGACGAGCTGGTCTTTGACGGGCGCAGTCTGGTCATAGACCCAGAAGGTAGGATATTGGCCAGAGCGAAGGCCTTTGAAGAGGACCTGCTCAGTCTCAGTTTGGATGTAAGGGCTGTGCGCAGGAGAAGGCTTCTGGACCTGAGGCTGAGAGAGAAAGAAGCCAAGGGAGTGTTAACTTTGCAAGTGCCCTGCACACCCAGAGAGCAAGGATTGGCCTCCAGGGTAGAGGACAGCCCAAAAGAGGAGGAGGAGCTCTGGAAGGCCTTGTGTCTTTCCTTGAGAGACTACGTGGCCAAAAACCGCTTCGATAAGGTGGTGCTGGGTCTTTCTGGCGGTATTGACTCTTCCTTGGTTGCCTGCATCGCGGTGGAGGCCTTGGGTAGGGAGAGAGTAGTAGGCGTCTTTATGCCCTCAGAGTTCACCTCTCAGGAGAGCGCTGAAGATGCCCGTCAGTTGGCAAAAAACTTAGGAATAGAGCTCCTGGAGTATCCCATAAGGCATATCTATGAAGCTTACCTGCACATGCTCTCCTCTCAGGAGCTTACGGTGGCGGAGGAAAACCTTCAAGCACGCATAAGGGCAAACATGCTCTTTTACCTTTCTAACAAGCACCGCTGGCTGGTGCTTTCTACCTCCAACAAGAGCGAGTCTGCGGTGGGCTACTCTACTATATATGGGGACATGGCTGGGGGCTTTGCCCCCATAAAGGACCTCTACAAAGGCCAAGTTTACAGGCTTGCCCGGCACATAAACGCCCGAAGAGGCTACATACCGGAGCGCATCTTGAGCAGACCGCCCACCGCAGAGCTCAGACCCGGCCAGACGGACCAGGAGACACTCCCACCCTATGAGCTCCTTGACCAAGTGCTAGAGCTCTACATAGAGGAAGGGCTGAGCTACGAAGAGCTCAAGGAGTTAGGCTTTGAGAAAGAGACATTGGAGAAGGTTCTCAGGATGGTCAAAGCCGCGGAGTACAAGAGAAGGCAAGCACCCATAGGTCCTAAGCTTACCAAACGGGCCTTTGGGAAAGACTGGCGCATGCCCGTAAGCAACCTCTATGACCCATGCACCTGATGGAAACCTACAGGAGATTGCCTGTCTCTTTCCTGCGAGGAAGGGGCGTCTACCTCTACGACCAAACAGGAAGAGAATACTTGGACTTCGTGGCTGGCATTGCGGTAAATGCCTTGGGCTACGCTCACCCTGAGCTGACCAGAGTTCTGCGCCAGCAGGCGCAGGAGCTCCTGCACGTGTCTAACCTCTTTGAAAACCCTTGGCAGGAAGAGCTCGCCCAGGAGCTCCTTGATGTGTTCTGGACGGAAGGTAAAGTCTTTTTCTGCAACAGCGGGGCAGAGGCCAACGAAGCTGCCATCAAACTGGTAAGGAGATACTTCTACGAGCGTGGAGAGCAAAGGTACAGGATAATCACCTTCTACAACTCCTTTCACGGTAGGACCTTCGGTGCCCTCTCCGCCACCGCTCAGGAGAAGGTCCAGAAGGGTTTTGGGCCTCTCCTTGAGGGCTTTGACTACGCAGAGTTTAACAACTTTGACTCGGTGCTGAAGGTTCTAAGAAAAGAGACCGCAGGCGTAATGGTGGAGGTCATACAGGGAGAGGGTGGTATAAGAGAGGGGCAGGCGGAGTTTTTGAGAAAGCTCCAGGAGCTCTGCAGGGCGGAGGGCTTGCTTTTGGTCGTGGACGAGGTGCAAACGGGCGTAGGAAGGACGGGCAAGTTTTACGGCTACGAGCACTACGGGTTGGAGCCGGACATCATCACCCTCGCCAAAGGTCTGGGCGGAGGAGTGCCCATCGGAGCTCTTCTGGCACGGGAGGAGGTAGCCCAGGCCTTCAAACCTGGCACCCACGGCTCCACCTTCGGAGGAAACCCGTTAGCCTGCACAGCCGCCAGTGTGGTAGTAAGAGAGGTAAAAAAGCTCCTACCGCACGTGGAGCGCGTAGGGAGCTACCTCATAAGCAGGCTCAGAGAGCTGAACGTAGGTGAGGTAAGGGGCAAGGGTCTCATGGTGGGCCTTGAGCTGGAAAAGGAGTGCTCGGAGCTGGTCCTCAGGGCCCTTGAGCGGGGCCTTATCCTGAACTGCACCGCAGGCAAGGTACTCAGACTTCTGCCACCTCTTATAGTGCAAGAGCAACACGTAGACAGAGCGGTAGAGATACTGAGAGAGCTCTTAACCTAAGAGACCTAACCTTTTTCTGTAGGCTTTGAGAGTATTCAGAAGGAGGGCACTTACCGTCATGGGACCTACGCCTCCCGGCACGGGCGTTATGGCGGAAGCCTTCTCCTTTACTTCCTCAAAGTCCACGTCTCCCATTATTCTGTCTCCCACTCGGGAGATGCCTATGTCCACCACCACCGCACCCTCCCTAACCATGTGAGCCTTTATGAGCCCGGGCACGCCCGTGGCGGATATGAGCACCTCCGCCCTCTTAGTGTACTGGCTTATGTCCTTGGTGTGTATGTGACAGATGCTTACGGTGGCCCCTCGCCACAGAAGAAGAAGGCTCAAGGGCCTGCCTACGATAAAGCCCTCCCCTACCACCACCACGTCCTTGCCCTTGAGCTCCACGCCGTAGTGCTTTAGCAGTAGGTCTATGCCCAAGGGCGTGCAGGGAACAAAGCCCCCTTCCATTCTGGCAACGAGCTTTCCCATGTTCTCGGGGTGAAAGCCGTCTACGTCCTTGCTGGGGTTTATGGCCGTAATCACCTCTTGGGAGTTTATGTGAGGAGGGAGAGGGAGCTGTACCAGAATTCCGTCCACCTGCTCCTCTGCGTTGAGCTGGGCAATCAGCTCCAGGAGCTCTTGGGTGGTAGTGTTGCTCGGCAAAAAGTAGGGTAGGGACCTTATGCCCACCTTCTCGCAGGCCTTTTGCTTGTTGGCCACGTAAACCTGACTGGCAGGGTCCTCACCTACGAGCACCACCGCCAGCGCAGGTGGCCTGCGACCTGAGGCCACATGGTGGTCTATCTCCTGCTTTATCTCTTGCCTTATGAGCTCTGAAAGGGACCTGCCGTCTAAGATGGTGCTTAGGCCTTTCTCCATTTGGTGCCTACAGGCGTATCTTCCAGCACTATTCCTAGTTCTTTGAGCCTGTCCCTTATGAAGTCCGCCACGTGGAATACCCTCTCTTTCCTTACCATAGAGCGCACCTCCACCAGCAGGTCCAGGAGATTCTCGTCCAGCACCTGACCTGCCTCCAGCTCTCTCTCCACCGCCTTGCGCACCTGACCTTCCGTCCCAAAGTCCTCCAAAAGCCCAAAGACGCCCCTTAGGTTCTTACGTAGTGAACTCACCGCAAACTCGTAGGCCTGGAGCTCCTGCAGGGAGACCTTTCCTTGGGAGAGCGCCTTGCTTTTTACCTTGCCCAGCTCGCTCACAAGATTGAAGACAGAGGCCAAAGCCTGAGGGGTGTTGAAGTCCTCCGCAAGGGCGTGAAAGAAGCTTTCTTCTACCTCTTTGACCTTTTCAAAAAGCGGATGTGTTCCCCTCTCCTCGTAGGTGGGAAGACTCTTCAGGAGCTCTAAGTCCTCTAAGGCTCCCACCAGCCTCTCGTAGGCTCTTTTTGTCTCCTCCATCTTCTCCCACGAGAAGTCCAAGGGACTCCTGTAGTGGGTAAAGAGCACGAGAAGACGTAAAACATCCGGGTGGTACCTGGAGTAGACCTCTTTCAGAGTTACGTAGTTGCCCAAAGACTTGGACATCTTCTGCCCGCCTACCGTGACCAGTCCGTTGTGCACCCAGTATCTTGCGAAGGGCTTGCCGGTGAGAGCCTCCGCCTGAGCTATCTCGTTCTCGTGGTGAGGAAACACCAAGTCAAGCCCACCTCCGTGTATGTCTATGGTCTGACCCAAGTGTTTGAAAATCATGGCCACGCACTCCGTGTGCCAGCCCGGCCTACCCGGCCCCCAAGGGGAGTCCCAGGCAGGTTCACCCGCCTTGGCGGACTTCCACAGGGCAAAGTCTAGCGGATTTTTCTTCTTCTCCGACGGCTCTATGCGAGCCCCCACCTCTAACTCCTCGGTGTTCCTCTTGGAGAGCTTCCCGTACTCAGGAAAGGCGGAGACCGAAAAGTACACGTCCCCCTCCGACTCGTAGGCGTAGCCCTTCTCTATCAGACCCTTTATCACCTCTATTATCTCAGGTATGTGCTCGGTGACCCTCGGCTCCACCTCTGCGGGCTTGATGTGTAGAGCTCCCACGTCAAGGTAGTAGCTGGCGATGTAGCGGTTGGCCACGTTCATAAAGTGGGTGTGCTCCTGACGCGCCCGGTTGATTATCTTATCGTCCACGTCGGTAAAGTTCCGCACAAACCTAACCCTGTAGCCCAAGTGCTCAAGGTAGCGCCTGAGTACATCAAAGACGATAAGACTCCTGCCGTGGCCCACGTGAGAGTCGTCGTAGACGGTCACACCGCAGGTGTAGATTGACACGTTGGGTGGGTCAATCGGGACGAACTCCTCCAGCTTACCCGTAAGGGTGTTGTACAAGCGCAGGCTCATACTGATATTTTACCTCTGCATGCGTCTTTCCATCTTCTGTTTGTAGGAGTCTATCTTCTCTTTTCTGTACTGAGGATTGCTAAAGTAGAGCAAACTCAGCAAAAAGGACGCGCCTCCTAACGCAAGAAGGCCAAGGAAAACAAGGTATTTTCTCATTTCAGAAAGGGGGCTGAGCCCCCGCGTTTTACTGCCTTTTGTGCTGCTTTTCGAGCCACTCGTAGTTGTAGGGGTCCCAGTCTTCGGGCATGTGGGGCGTCTTGTCAAAGTTGTGAGGTGGTGGTGGGGATGGGACGAGCCACTCCAGGGAGGGAGACTGCCAGGGGTTTTCCTCCGCCTTTTTACCCAGCTTGGTGGACAAGAGCAGGTTCATAACCGCAATTGCTACCCCAGCGCCCAGTATCATAGCACCGATGGTCTGTAGCTCGTGAAGTCTTACCCAGCTGTCTATGGCAGGGTAGTCCGCATACCTTCTCGGCATGCCCTCAAGACCGACGATAAACTGCAGGAAGTAGAAGAGGTTTGAACCTATCATAATAAGCACCAAGGCTATCTTTGCCCAGAGCTCGCTGTACATCCTTCCGGTAAACTTGGGATACCAGTAGTGGAATCCGCCAAAGGCAGCCAGCGTCAGTGCCATACCGAGCACGTAGTGGAAGTGTGCCACCACGAAGTGAGAGTCGTGCACTGCGATGTCAAAAGCTGGCAGTCCGAGAGGTATGCCCGTGAGACCACCTATTAGGAACATGAAGATGGCGCTCAGGGTGTAGAGCATGGGAGTGGTAAACCTGATAGACCCTTTGTACAGGGTGAATATCCAGTTGAATATCTTTATGCCCGTAGGCACTCCTATGAGGACGGTGGTGTAGGAAAAGAGTATCCTTATCCAGTCTGGCATACCGCTGGTGAACATGTGGTGCACCCACACCATAAAGCCCAGTATGGCTATGCCCCATATGGCAACAATCATAGAAGTCCTACCAAAGAGCTCTCTCCTGGAGAAGGTAGCTATTATCTCCGATATGACACCGAAGGCGGGAAGTATCATCACATAAACCACGGGGTGAGAATAAAACCAGAAGAGGTTCTGATACAGGAGCGGGTCTCCACCCCTCGCCGGGTCAAAGAAGGCGGTCTGGAAGTACTTGTCCATGAGGAGCATGGTAACCGCTCCTGCGAGGGCAGGCACGCCCAGTATCTGTATGACGTTCATGGCCAAGAAAGAGTGCAGGAAGAGATTCATTTTCTTCATGGTTACGCCGGGAGCTCTCATGGTGAGGTTGGTCACCACCAGATTTACCGCACCGGCCAAGGAGGAGGCACCCAGAAGGTGAATAATCAGGGCGTAGAAGGCCACCGGTCCTGCGTTGTCATTCAGGGAGAAGGGAGGATAGCCCGTCCACATCATCCTTATCTGGCTGCCCGGCAGGAAGGTCAGTAGGGCAAGCACGCTGGCGGCAAAGAAGAGCCAGTAGCTCAGGGCGTTGAGCCTGGGGAAGGCCACGTCTCTCGCCCCTATCATAAGCGGGAGCAGGTAGTTGCCGAAAGAGCTCCATATGCCCACCGCCCACCAGAACTGCATGAGCACGCCGTGAACGGTCAAAGCCTGATTGTAGGCATCTTCGGACATGTACTGAAGACCCGGCTGGTAGAGCTCCATTCTAATGGCGAGGGCGGAAAGGCCTGCTATCAGGAAGAAGAGCAAGCTGGTCACGCCGTACATGATGCCTATCTTCTTGTGGTCGGTGGTGAATATCCACTCCTTCAGCCCTGCGCTAAAGTAAGGTTTGTAGCTTACTGCCGCCATGTTGGTGCACCTCCTTTACAGGGTTTGTTTATTGTCTTCCTGGCTTGTTTGCACACCTTGCTGTAGCCAGTTCTCAAACTCCTGCTTGGGGACCACCTTCAGCACTGCAGCCATCTTAGAGTGCTGGGTGCCGCAGTATTCCCTGCAAAAGGCCCAGTAGTCCCCCGGCTCGTTTATCTGAAACCACATGTGAGTGATTCTGCCTGGCACGCAGTCCTCCATTACCTTGGCAGGATGCACATAGAAAGAGTGTATCACGTCTCTGGAGGTGCAGAGCACTTTCACGGGCGTGTCCTCTGGAATGTAGGCTTTGAACATGTCGTTTACCTGCTCCGGTTGAAGGTATACGTTCTTTTCCGGGTCTACCACGCTGTTGAAAAAGGAATAGACCTTTTTGCCGTTGGGGTATTCAAACTCCCAGCCCCACATGAAGGCGGTTACCTTAATCTCCAAGGCACCTTCGGGGGCAGTCCTCTGCACCTTGTAGAAGGCAAAGCTGTGGGTTGCCAAGTAAATGACTACGATGGTGGGTATGATGGTCCACAGCACCTCAAGGGCTTTGCTCTCTTTTACGAGCTGAGCCCTCTCGTTCACCCCTTTCCTGTAGCGGTACTTGACCAGAAAGTAGACCGCCGGAAGGAACACCACCAAGTAAATAACCACGGATATGAAGAGCCATATCTCGTAGATGGTCTGCCAGTAGTTGGCAGGGTAGGCCAGTATCTCCTTCATAGGTGCACCTCCTTTCTGTACCTATTATAAAAGTATGCTACTGACAAGGTGGATAGAAGCCCTAAAAGACCGATGAGTGCAAATATGAGTGTGGGCTCTATCACGTACCTGCTACGGGCGTGGTCGTAGCGGTAGCAGGCCAGTATGGCCAGGTCCACTATCCTGTTTATGGAGGGCCTTTCTCTCTGTGCGTCAATAAAGGCCAAGCTCACATCCTTTTCCCTCAAGAAGGGCCCGTAGAGGTACCTCATCACCTTACCGTCAGGGGACAGAAATATGGTTACATTGGGGTGGATGAAGATTTTGTCTCTGTCTATGTAGTAGAACTTGTAGCCCACGGACTGAGTGAGCTTTCTTGCGTCTTCTTTTGAGAGCAAACCTACCAGCCAGTTCTGGGGCAGGTCAGTGGTGTGGAAGTTTTTCAGCATGAAATTTTTCATACTTTCCAGACTATCTCTCTCGTCAAAGGAGAGAAGCACGTAGCGGTATTCCTTGGGTAATTTCTTTGAGGTTTTAAAGAGGTTTTCTGCAGTTATGGGACACACAGTGTCGCAGGTAAAGTAAGCAAAGAGCAGGGCAGTAGGCCTGTTGGCGATGAACTCTTTCAGGCTCTTCTCGCCCTGGAGGGTCTTTACCTTGGCCTCTGGCACCTGCTTGCCAATAAAGAGGTCTTCCTGAATCTTTACGACGCTCACATCTTGCTCTCCGTAGTAGCTGGTGTACCTGCCGTACTCGTAGGGCTCTCGGGAAAGGACCAACCCAAAGAGCAGAAGCAGAAAAAGAGCTCTCATGCCAAACTACCTATGAGGTAGGCACTGCTTGCCACCAGAAGCCACATGATGTCCACGAAGTGCCAGTAAAGGGTTATTGCCTTTATGTAAGTGTGTCCCTTGTGCTGGTTTGCCTTCCCAGCAAGGAGAATGTAGAGGGCTACTATCATCGTAAGTATACCCACCACTATGTGAGAGGTGTGTATGCCGGTGAGCATGTAGAAGCTAGTGCCGTACATGTTGGAACTGAGAGTAAACCCTGCATGCCACAGGTGTAGCCATTCCATTATGTGGATAACCATAAACGCGGTCCCTAAGACTATGGTGAGCAGAACAAAAAGGGCGGACAGGGTGTTTCTGCCCATTTCAAAGAACTTCTCCGCAAAGGCTATGGTGGCACTTGAGGCCCAGAGTATGAAGGTAAGTATGAGAGGTATGGTGAGGTTCATGCCCTTTGGCACCCACTGGCTCCAGACCTCTGCCTGAGATACTCTGGCCATGTAAAAACCTACAAACATGGTGCCAAAGATGACCACCTCAGAGACTATGAAGAACATCATAGCAGGTAAGCCCAGCCCCTCTTCGTGACCCTTGGAGAAAAACTCGTTTATCCACCCCACTGTGCCGAGCAGGAGCAGGACCAAACTTACTCCGCCAAAGACAAGTGCGAGCATGGGCTTTTGCCACACCATCAAGGCTATGAAACTTATCGGAAGCAGAAGAACTGAGAGTCCTACCGGCAGTGGCCAGTAGCTGTACTCGTGCTCTCCCAGGTGGTGCACCTCGTGCTGTGCCATACCGTACCTCCTGCGAAGTTTTGTAATTATATTACGCAAAGGCCCGAAGGTGACAACTTGTCCGAGGCGCGGCCTGCCTATACGCCCACCACTTTGACCACCACCCTCTTTTTCCTCTGTCCGTCAAACTCTGCGTAGAAAATCTCCTGCCAAGGGCCCAGGTCAAGCCTGCCTTGAGTTACTGGGAGGACCACCTGAAGGTGTGTCAGTAGGTTTTTGAGGTGAGCGTCCCCGTTGTCCTCACCGGTAGCGTGGTGTTTGTAATCTTCCCTGTAGGGTGCTAGGCTCTCCAACCACTCCCACATGTCCCTGTGCAGACCCTCTTCATCGTCTTGAACTATCACGGAAGCGGTTAAGTGCATAGAAGAGACCAGGCAGAGTCCTTCTTTTATGCCAGACTCTTCTACCACCTTTTTCACCTGCTCCGTTATCTTGATAAGGTCTCTTCTTCTGTCCGTGTGGAACTCCAAGTAGGCGGTGTGGCTCTTCATGCGTGGGACCTCGTATGCTGGCTTATGATGTGTTCCATCATGTCCTTGTGGTAGAGGCGCTCCTTTTTGAGCTTTTCCAGCTCCATCTCCAGCTCGTGGGTCATAGGGTGGTGCCTTTCCATCTTGTCAATGGCCTTGTCAAGCTCCTGGTGCTTCTCGTAGTGGTACCTGAACTCTTTGTCCTCCTGCAAGAGCTTTTGAATCAGCTCTTCCCTGCTCATTGAACGTCCTCCTCCTTGGGCCTTACTAATATTAAACCAGAGAGGCTCAGTAGGTAACCAAGTAGAAGGGACTCAAGGCGGGCTATGGCGACAAAGACCAGAAGGGCGAAGGCAAAAGGCACCAAGCACAGCACGTAGGTCCAAAAGTAGCGCCGCGTGGCAGTGTAGCTCCAGTAGGGGTCTGAGGAGACCTTGACGGGGAAGAGCCTTTTTTTCGTCAGATAGGCAGGCGGAAGACTTATCAAACCTGTGGCAAGGACAAAAAAGAGCAAAAAGTATGCCAGATGGGGATGGACTGGGACTCTAAAGTAGGGATAGAGGGGAAGGCAGGCAAGAAACACCGCACTCAGGGAGAAGACAAAGGCCAGATGCAGTTGTCTTGCCCTTTTTCTGTAGAGTTGGAGTTTTTCCATTTTTATATATATATGCCATGAGGGCCGTTCTTCAGAGGGTAAAGTCTTCAAAAGTTTACGTAGATGGTCTGCAGGTAGCCTGTATAGGGCACGGGCTGAACATCCTTCTGGGCGTAGGTGTGGGGGATACGGAAGAGGACGTGGAAAAGCTGGTGGAGAAGACGGTAAAGCTTCGCCTCTTTGAAGACTCCTCGGGCAAGCTCAACCTTTCCATACTTGAGGTGGGAGGGTCCGCACTGGTAGTGTCTCAGTTTACTCTGTACGCAAACCTAAAAAGGGGTAGAAGACCCAGCTTTGAACAGGCGGAAAAGCCAGAGAGAGCAAGGGAGCTCTACGAGCTTTTTGTAAAAAGACTGTCCGAGCACGTGCCGGTCCAGTGCGGTATTTTCGGTGCCAGCATGGAGGTGCACATAGTCAACTGGGGTCCTGTCACTCTGATGCTGGACACCAAACAGCTCTGATGAAAAAGCTGGACAAACCCCTAATATTGAGACCTACTTTGCGGGCAAGGGTTTTCCTAGCTTCAGTGCGTTTGCCTTCTTTTGGAATTTCCCCTATGTTAGTTAGGACATGAGGGAGTTTGTACACCTGCACTTACACACCCAGTACTCTCTTCTGGACGGGGCCATAAAGGTAAAAGACTTAGCCAAAAGGGCAAAAGAGCTCAACTTCAGTGCGGTAGCTATCACGGACCACGGCAACCTCTTCGGCATTCTGGACTTTTACAGGAGCATGAAGGCGGTAGGAATAAAGCCAATCATCGGCATGGAGGCCTACTTTACCACGGGCTCGCGCTTTGATAGGAAGGGGAAAGGTTCTGAGGACAACATCACCGACCGCCAAAACCACCACCTTATACTCATCGCCAAGGACGAGGAGGGTCTTAAGAACCTCATGAAGCTCTCTACCCTTTCCTACCAGGAGGGTTTCTACTACAAGCCACGGATTGACTACGAGCTCCTAAGCCAGCACTACAAGGGTCTTATTGCCATCACTGCATGTCTTAAGGGCGTGCCCACCTACTACGCAAGCTTGGGGGAGAAAAACAAGGCCAGGGAGTGGGTCAAGAAGTTTATTGACCTCTTTGGAGAGGACTTCTATCTGGAGCTCCAGGCCAATTCCTTGCCCGAGCAGGCTGCTGCCAACAGGGTGCTGGTGGAGATTGCCAAGGAGCTGGGCGTGAAGCTAGTGGCCACTAACGACTCTCACTACCTGATGCCCGAAGACAGGTTGGCCCATCAGGTTCTGATGGCCATACAGATGAAGAAAACTCTCGCAGAGCTCCAGCAAGGTGGTGGAATCAAGTGCGTCAACGAAGGGCTCCACTTTGCCAGTGGGGAGGAAGTCTGGGAAAAGTTCAAGGGCAAGTTTGACGGCTGGGAGAGAGCTCTCTTAAATACCCTTGAGGTGGCAGAGAAAACCGCAGAGAGCTTTCAGCTCTTGGATTCGGGTAAACCTCTTCTGCCCCACTTCCCCACCGAAGGCATCCCTCTGGGAGACTTTCTCAGAGAGCTTGCCCAAAAAGGTTTGAGGCAGAGGATAGAACAGGGCCTTGCCAGAGACAGCAGAGAGTACTGGGACCGGCTCTACTACGAGCTGGAAGTGGTCTCCCGCATGGGCTTTGAGGGGTATTTTCTTATAGTGCAGGACTTTATAAACTGGGCCAAGTCCCAAGGCATTCCGGTCGGACCTGGGAGGGGTTCTGCGGCCGGTTCTCTGCTTGCCTTTGCCCTGGGCATAACGGACGTGGACCCCATCAGGCACGGGCTTCTCTTTGAAAGGTTTCTCAACCCAGAGAGGGTCTCCATGCCTGACATTGACGTGGACTTCTGCATGGAAAACCGGGACAGGGTCATACAGTATGTGAAGAACAGGTACGGTGCGGAGAACGTGGCCCAAATAATCACCTACAACGTGATGAAGGCAAAGCAAACTCTCAGAGATGTGGCGAGAGCCCTGGGCATATCCTACCAGACTGCGGACGCCTTGGCCAAGCTCATACCCCAAGGAGACGTGCAAGGCACTTGGCTGTCTCTGGAAGAGATGTTCCTAACACCCATAGAGGAGCTCCTGAAAAAGTACGGGAAACATCGCACGGACATAGAGGAAAATGCCAGCAAGTTCAGAAAGCTCTGTCAAGAAAGCCCAGAGCTCAGCAGACTGGTGGAGATAGCCCTGAGGTTGGAGGGTCTGACCAGACACACCTCCCTCCACGCGGCGGGGGTGGTCATAGCCCCAGAGCCCTTGAGAGAACTCCTCCCTCTCTACTACGACAAGGACGGGGCGGTGGCCACCCAGTTTGACATGGTCAAGTTAGAAGAGATAGGGCTTATAAAGATGGACTTTTTGGGGCTTAAGACCCTAACGGAGCTCCAGAGGACCCGGGAGCTCATAAAGGAAAGACACGGCGTGGAGCTGAACTATCTCGGCCTTTCCCTGGACGACCCAGCGGTCTTTGAGCTCCTGAGAGAGGGCAACACCACGGGTGTCTTTCAGTTGGAAAGCCCGGGCATGAAAAAGCTACTCATGAGGCTTGAACCTGACAGCTTTGAAGACATAGTGGCGGTGCTGGCCCTCTACAGGCCAGGTCCTCTGAAGAGCGGGCTCGTGGACAGCTACATCAACCGAAAGCACGGAAAAGAACCCGTGGAATACCCCTTCCCCCAGCTGGAAGAGGTGCTAAAGGAGACCTACGGCGTGTGGGTCTATCAAGAGCAGATAATGAAGGCCTCCCAGATACTGGCTGGCTTTACGCCAGGCCAGGCGGACACTCTGCGAAAGGCCATAGGCAAGAAGAAGGCGGACCTCATGGCCCAGATGAGGGAGGAGTTCATAAAGGGAGCAGTGGAGAGGGGCTACGAGGAGGGCAAGATTGTCCAGCTCTGGGAAGACATAGAGAAGTTTGCCAGCTACTCTTTCAACAAGTCCCACTCGGTGGCCTACGGATACCTTTCCTACTGGACCGCCTACCTAAAAGCCCACTACCCAGAGGAGTTCTTCTGCGTAAAGCTCTCCACGGAGAAAAACGACAAGAAGTTCATAAACCTGATAAAGGACGCAAGGAACGCAGGCTTTAAGCTGGAGTCCCCAGATATCAACAGGAGCTCCGTGGACTTTACCATAGAGGGGCACAGGACCATTCGCTTTGGCCTTGCACGCATAAAGGGTGTAGGAGAGGACACGGCAAGGCACATAGTCCAGAGCAGAAAAAAGCCCTGGAGCTCCTTGTTAGATTTTGTCAGAAGTGTAGACAGTAGGAAGGTAAACAAAAAGACCCTGGAAGCTCTGATAAAGGCAGGTGCCTTTGACTTTACGGGAGAGCGCCGCTCCCTTCTGCTTCAGAAGTTGGAAAGCTCCACCCTCACGAAGAACCTTTTTGCAAGTGCAAAGGAGGAGCCAGCTCAAGAAAACTATGCCCGCTACGAGAGGGAAGTGTTGGGCTTCTTCGTCTCTTCCCACCCCTTGGACCCTTACGAGGAGCTCCTTTCAGGCGGAGTATCACCTCTCGAAGTGCTGGAAGAGGTAGAGACAGGCACTTACACCTTTGCGGGTGCGGTGGTAGACCTAAAGATAAAAAAGACCCAGAAGGGTAGCTATGTGGCTCACTTTAACTTGGTGGACAAGACGGGCATGGCAGAGGTCTTCGTCTTCCCAGAGACCCTCAGTCAGTACAGAGACAAGTTGCAAGAAGACAGCCTCATCGTAGGCAAGTTTGAAGTGGACAAGGAAGAGGAGACAGAAGAGGTAAAACTTCTCCTGAAAGAAGCCTACTTTCCAGAGGAGTTTCTCAACAGTGACAAGTTAAAGCTCGTGTTTTACAGAGAGCTGGAAGATGCGGAACTCTTCAACCTGATGGAAATGCTTCAGAAGTGCTTAGACCAAGCGGGCAGGGAACTAATACTAGAGCTCAAGACCAAACGCTACAGAACTCTACTGCGGGCGAACCCGAGCTTCAGAGTGAGCACCAACATACTGAAGTTAAAGGACAGGCTCGCCGACATGGGCGTGGGCATAGAGGTCTGTCAGCAAGAGTTTAAGTTTTAAAGCCCAAGGCAAAGCCTGCCGCAAAGCTACCTGCAAAGGCCAGCTTTCTTATGAGCCCCTGCACGAACTGGGTGAAGCCCTCAAACATGCCCTTGAACAGGGAAAAGAGTGCGGTCCAGTGCACCTCCACAACTCCCTTGCTTGCAAGCCACATAAGAGAGATAACGTAAAGCCCCATGAGCATCAGAAAAAGGTTGAGCACTCTCTTTGTGGCAAAGCCCACCACAAAACCCGCAAAGCCTGCAAAGCCCATGTCCAGTAGCATATCGCTCCAGCTCATTGGTACCTGAAGAGGCTGGGGTTGAGCACGTCCGGGTAGTTGGTGTTCATCTCGTAGTCAAAGAGCTGGTTCCTTATCCTCTGCAGGTCTGACCTTGCTGGTTTGAAGGGGTAGCTCTTTATGTCGCTGACCGAGCTATCGCCGAAGGGTCTGTTGCAAGCAACCTCGGAGGTCTTCCCCCTGCACCCGGAGGTCATGAAAGGCCTACCGCTCCAAAAGAGCTCCTCAAAGGTCTCCTGGTCTACGCCAAAGTCCACCACCTGACCCTTCTCGTTGAACTTCATGTCCTCGTAGCGGGCTATCTGGTTGTCTATGATGTATCTGGCAAACTGGACCCTTCTGAATTGAGGTGCGGGGCAGGGCCTTTCCTTCTCCATCATAGAGCCCTCCTCGGGCCAGAAGGAGAAAAGGTGCGTCCTTGCGCCCAAGTCTCTTACTTTCTGGATGGTCTGTATCATCTCCTGCTCCGTCTCTCCCAAGCCTACTACGAGATGGCAACCTGCGTAGCCGTCCCCCATCACCTCGCAGGCCCACTCTAAAACCTTCCAGAAGGTCTCCCACCTGTGAGGGCTGTTCATGGGCTTTCCGCGAAGCTTGTCAAAGACTTCAGGCGTTCCGCAGTCTATAGCCACCGTGACCGTGTCCGCACCCAGCTTTTTGTAGTCCTCCATGTCCTCGTAGGTGGTGCCCGTGGCGTTTATGAGAAGGGAAACGAAGAGCTGGTCTCCCAGCTCTGAAATCACCCTTTTGAGCACGTACTTGGTGTCCCTTATGGCACGCGGGTGGGTTATCTGGGCTATGCAGAGCCTCTCCACGTGCCCTACCTTTTTGGCTCTCTCTATTATCTCCTCCAGCTTTACTGTGGGCCACTCAACTCTTATGAAGTTCTTCTTGGAGTACTCCATCTCCCTTGCCTTCTGAAGACCGCAGTAGGCGCAGGTGGCGTGGCATCCAGAGGGGTAAGTCAGCAGGGTGTTTATACAGCCAAGTCTGGTGTTTCTGTAGAACTGCCCCGGCACTATGCCCAGGGTCATGGCCGCAGCCATGCTTATTTGGAGATATTCAGGGCTTTCCCTCTGCTCAGTTAACTTTTCTAAAACAAATCTGTCCATAATTCCACCTCCGGAGAGTTATTATAAACAGATAGCACAAATGCTTTTCTCAGACAGGGAAGAGGCAGGAAGGTTGCTCGGAGAGTACGTCAGACAGAGGGTAGAGGGGGTAGATATAGTGTTGGGCATACCCCGTGGCGGTGTGGTAGTGGCCAAGGAAGTGGCAAAAGCTTTGGGGGTTAGCATGGGTCTTCTTCTGGTGAGGAAGCTGGGAGTGCCCTTCAACTCTGAGCTTGCCTTCGGTGCGATAGACCCAGATGGGCATCTGTATTTGGACCACGCCGTAGTTAGATACTTCAGACTGTCCTCCAGGGACATCCAGAAAATAGCCGAGAAGGAACTCGGCCACATAAGAGACAGAGAGAAGAAGTTTGGGGGTCTGACTGCGCAAGTGGAAAACAGAGCCATCCTAGTGGTAGACGACGGCATAGCCACCGGCCAGACCATGCTGGCGGGGGTGGAGTATCTCAAAAGAAGGGGTGCCCGCAAGATAATGGTCGCCGCCCCCGTGTGCCACAAGGATTCTGCGGAGAGACTCCGCACTCATGTAGACGGAGTCTACTGCTACCATCTTTCTCATGACTTGCCCTTTGCGGTCGGTATGTTCTACAGGGACTTTCGCCAAGTAGAAGATGCACAACTGCAGGAACTCTTACGCAACTTTGAGTGACAAGCTTGCAAAATTGGGAGTATATTATTAAAGGTTTATGGGTACGCCTGCAAGGGAGAAAGGGTCCATGAAGTTTTCTGAAACTGAAGGAGGTTGCCTGCATGATATACAAACAGCTTCTTGAGAAGCTCATCGAAGTGAGCGAGAAGGGATATGTGACCTACGACGAGATCAACGACCTTTTAGGTGCGAATTTGATGGACCCAGATTTCTACGAGGAGGTGATGGACTTTCTACAGGAGAGAGGCGTTCGCATCGTAGAGGCAGAGGAGACCACAGATGAAGCGGAGAAGGAAGAGACCATCACCGTATCCACCGAAAGTCTCTTTTTGAGCGGAAAGGAAGGAGACCCGGTAAGGCTCTACCTGAAGGACATGGGCAAGATACCCCTCCTGAAGAGAGAAGAGGAGATAAAGTACGCCAAGCAGATAGAGATGGGCAGGAAGGTGATGAGAAGAGGGCTTCTCAGGACCTCTTTCTTGATAGACAGGGTGCTCAAGGATTGGGGAGAGGTGTGCAACGGCAAGCTAAAGGCAGTTGACCTCATGGACACGGTGGATGAGAGCAAAACACTGGAGGAGTACGAGGAGAGTCACGAACAGCTGGAAAGGTACTTTATGGATAAGGGGCTTGAGCTGGCAAAAGCTTACAGAGAAGCCCTCCTGTGGAGGGAAGACTATCTGAAGTACGGACAGCCCGAGTACAAAAAAGAGTACCTACGCAGGCACGCCCGGATGAACCGCATACTCAAGGACATGCGACTCAAACACTCTAAGTTTGAGCGCATTGCGGACGAGCTACTTAATCTATACAACAAGTACACGAGAAAGCTCAAGGACTTTGAGGTAAGGAAAAAGAAGTTAGAGAGCATCCATCCAGACGTGGAAGAGCTGGTGCACAAGTACTACCAAGATGCCCACCTGCAGAAAAAGGCGGAGCGAGCGGGCTACGGCTTTGCCCGTTTCCAGACCTTAAGGGACGAATACCTAACCCTGAAGAGAGAGATAGAAGAGCTAAGGCGGGAGATGGGCATCTTGCCCGAGGAACTCCAGAGGGTCATGCACATCATAAGAGAGGGTAGGACGAAGGTTACGCAAGCAAAGCAGGTTATGGTTAAGTGCAACCTCAGGCTGGTGGTCTCAATTGCCAAAAGGTACGTAAACCGAGGTCTTCACTTCCTTGACCTGATTCAGGAGGGCAACATAGGACTTATGAAGGCGGTGGACAAGTACGACTACCGCAAGGGCTACAAGTTCTCCACCTACGCCACTTGGTGGATAAGACAGGCCATCACCAGGGCCATAGCGGACCAGGCGAGAACCATACGCATACCCGTCCACATGATAGAGACCATCAACGAAATCACGAAGGCCCACAAAAAGCTCTTTCAGGAGCTCGGACGGGAGCCCACCGCCGAAGAAATCGCCAAGTACCTGGGCATATCCCCTGAGAAGGCAAGGAAGGTAATACGCGCATCCCAAGAGCCCATATCTCTTGAGACTCCGATAGGTGACGACGAGGAGACTCATCTAAGAGACTTCATAGAAGACAAGAGCGTCCCCTCACCCGAAGAGCAAGTTTCAAGAAGGCTTCTGAAAGAACAGCTCATAAAGGTTCTGAGCACGCTGGGAGAGAAGGAGAGAGAGGTAATCATGTATCGCTACGGGCTTGTGGACGGCATTGAATACACCCTGGAGCAGATAGGGAAGATGTTCAACGTGACGCGGGAGCGCATACGTCAGCTGGAAACCAAAGCCATAAGGAAGTTACGGCACCCAGCACGGTCTAAGTATCTGAAGGACTTCGAGCAGTAAGCTGACGGTAGAGCTCCACCAGGACGGAGAAGTCCTCCGCCCCCCTTCCCAAAAACTTGGCTAAAGCGTAGGCGTTTTTCACATTCTGTAGCCCAAGGGTGAAGGCTCCCAGCTCCTTCACCATGTCCTCCGCGTAGTGAAGGTCCTTGTGGATAAGGTCTACGGAGAAGTGCACCGAGTAGTCTCTGCTCAGGAGCTTTTGTTTTTTCACTTCCAGCAGGTAAGACCTGCCGGCGCCGTTCTCCAAGACCTCCAGAAGGAACTCTCTACTAAAGCCCGCCAGCTCTCCTACAGCCAAGGCCTCTGAGAGCACCTGCATAAAACCTCCCAGCACCATGTTGTTGAGAAGCTTTAATCTTGTAGCGCTTCCCGCCTCACCCACGTAGAAGACCTTCCTGCAGAACTTTTCAAAGAGGGGCCTGTTTTCTTCAAAGTGCTCCCTGTCTCCACCCACTAACATGGTGAGTTCTCCCCTCTGGGCGGGGATTACGCTACCTAACACAGGGGCATCCAAGTAGTTCGCACCCAGCTTCTTGAGCTCCTCGTAGGCCAACCGGGAGTAGGCAGGGTGGTTGGTGGTCATGTCTATAACCACCTTACCTTCCACTCCGCCCTCCACCAGGCCTTTACCGCCAAAGATTACCTCCTCTGAAGCCTTTGAGTCAAAGACTACCACAAAAACTCTATCCACCTGCTTAATCAGGTCTGCGGGGCTACTGACCGCCTCCAAGCCCAGAGCCAGAGCTCTATCCAGACTTCTGTTCCAGACCAAGAGCTCCACCCCTTGCTCTGTCAACCTTTTGGCTATCGCTCTACCCAAACTACCCAAACCGATAAAGCCTATTTTCATAGCAGGCTCATTATAATGGGACTTGCGGACTCCCAGTCTTCGTAGGACAGGCTAAGGTAAGCTCTCTCTTTGTCAGAGACCACTTCATCCGCTACCGCTCCGATGCTTTCCGCCAGCTTTTTGAGCTTCTCCGCCCTCTCCCGGGGGACGCTTACAGTGTAAGTTCTTCCGCTCCAACCCTCTTCGCCCTTTTCCAGATACACGTCTATCCAGATGTCGTCAAACTCGTAAGAGAGCATAAAGCCCACCGGTTGGGCCAGTCCGAGGATTTTGGCTATCTGGGAAAGGTGGAAGTCTATGTCTTCCATAAAGAAAATCTTAACACACTAGCGGGGCAAGAGGCCAAAGTATTACCTTTGGAGAAGTTTGTAAAACTGGCTTATCATACTAGAAAGCGCAATTTATTGCAGGTTTTTGGATTCTTGCCTGTGTTGGCTTCCGTGCCTGTTGTTGGCAAGAAAGTCCCTTTCCGCCTGTGGTGTGGAATAGGGACAGAACTAACTAAGTTGCACGAATTTGTCCGCCCTGTGCCCTCAGGTGCAGGAGCTCTGGGACACCTCTGGGAAAGTCGCCTACATAAAAGTGCGGTAGGTCAGAAACCAAAGGTCATGGGGATGTCCATGTTGACATCCTTGACCTCTTTTATGTCTGGGAAGCGATTCTTGAGAGCTCTTTCTATGCCCGCCTTGAGCGTCAAAACTGACATGCCACAGCCCGAACAGGCACCTATCATTCTAACCAAAACTGTGCCGTCCTCTTTTATGTCCACCAGCTCCACGTCACCGCCGTCAAATCTCAGGGCGGGTCTCACCTCGTCTAAGACAGCTTCCACCTCTTCACGAGTGGGCATAGCTTTTCCTCCTTAAGGGTTTAAACTAAAAGTTTATGCGGGAGAGTGCAAAAAGCAATGAGCAAAATCAGTATGTGGTGGTGGGAAAGGTGATAGACACTTACGGCCTTGGCGGGGAGCTGAAAGTCCAGCCCTACTTAGAGGCTTCTCACTGGCCTTCCTTGAAAAAGGTCTTCCTCAAGCGCAAGGGCGGGGACTACGTGCCCTTCGAGGTGAGGTCCCTCAGACGCCACGGCGGAGGGGAGATAATTCTACGGTTTGAAGGTTGCGAAAGCATAGCTCACGCGGAGAGGTTTAAGGGGGCAAAGCTCTTCCTGCCAAAGGAGGAGCTCCCGAGGAAGGCAAGGGGGGAGTACTACTACTACGAGCTTGAAGGGCTTGAGGTCTTCACAGAAAAGGGCAAGTTCATGGGCAGGGTGACCGGAGTGGTGGAGCAAAAGCCCTACGACCTTCTGGAGGTGGAAGGGGGTAAGCTCTACATACCCTTCGTAAGGAGGCTGGTAAAGCGGGTAAAGCTAAGAGAGGGCAAGCTCATAGTGGACCGGCTCCTGGAAGAGCTCTAACGGCGTTTTGTCCAGGTGATGGAGCCAAAGTGGAGCTCCATGCCTGCCTGACCTATGGCTTCGGAGAGGGAGGGGTGCGCGTACATGGACTTGGACAGGAAGTCCACCTTTAGGTTTGCCCTCATGAGGTGCACCACCTGATGGAGGAGCTCTCCCGCATGGGGACCCAGTATGTGACAGCCCAGAAGGCTACCCTCTCTGTCCACCACTATTCTCACAAAGCCCTCGCTTTCCCCGTCGTCCATGGCCTTCGGGTTGGAGACAAAGGACACCACGCCCACCCTTGTCTCGTAGCCTTCCTCCTCCGCCTGCTCCTCCGTCAAGCCTACGCTGGCAATCTCGTAGGCGGAGTATATGATTTTAGGAACGAGGCGGTCGTCTCTTCTCATGTCCTCTTCACCCAGCATGTGGCTTATGGCCACTTTGGCCTCGTACATGGCCTTGTGAGCCAGCATGAGAGGTGAGGTGATGTCCCCGCAGGCATACACGTTTGGGACGCTCGTCTGGGAAAAGGCGTTCACCTTCACAAAGCCCCTCTCGTCTTTTTCTACGCCCAACTCCTCCAGCCCCAGGTTCTGGGTGTTGGGCCTTCTGCCGACGCCTAAGAGTATTATGTCCGCCTCCACCTGAGCCCCGTCTGAAAGAGTGACCAAGAGGCCACCATTGTAGGGTTTCCACTCTTTTATGGTTGTCCTGAGCCTTATGTCCACCCCAAGCCTTTTGAGCTTTCTTGCCAAGTAGCGAGAAGAGTCCTCTGGAATGTCCTCAGAAGGCAGGAGCCGGTCCTTGAGCTCTACCAGAACCACCTGAGACCCGTACATCCTAAACATGTAGGCAAACTCCACGCCCACCGCCCCACCGCCCACTATGAGCACCTTGGAGGGAAAGTCCTCGAGGCTCCATATCTGGTCCGTGTCGTAGATGTGCCTGCCGTCGGGCACAAGACCGCCAAGAGAAGTAGTAGAAGAGCCAGTGGCCAAGAGCACGTACTTAGTCCTCAACTCCAACCCGGAGGGTTCTACCACCACCCTGTTAGGGTCTTTTAAAACACCTCGGCCGTAGAATATGGGTATCTTCAGATGCTCCGCAAACCTTTTGAAGTTCTCTCTTATGCTCACCACTACCTTGTCCCTACCCTGCCTGAGTTTGGACATGGAGAGCTCGTAGCTCCCCAGCTTTACGCCGTAGTCCTCTAGCCTCTGAAACTTCTCTATCAGGTAAGCTCCGTGCCTCATGTACTTGGAGGGGATGCAACCTCTGTTGAGGCAGTTACCGCCCACGCTCTCGGGGCCGAGCTCCACCAGAGCCACCTGCATGCCCCTCCTGTGGGCGTAGAGGGCACCCTCGTAACCTCCACTACCCGCACCTACGATGACCAAGTCATACATCTTTTTCCCTCCTTTCCCTATAGACCGCCTGCCTGCACCGGCGTATGATGGTGCGGTACTTGTAGTAAACAGAGGGCACTTTTATGGGAAGTTTGTAGTACTTCTCCAGCAGGAGCAGTATGTCCTCCGTGGTGGTGTAGGGGTAGTTCCGAACGATGCTCTTTATGTACTTGGTAATACGCGTCTCTTTCATAGGAGTATTTTAGCGGAGTTAGGGCTGGGAATGCCCCAGCTCCGCCCTGTTGGTATGAGCACGCCAAAGGTGCAATAACTATCTCCTATTGTTATAATACTACCATACACTGGAAGACAAATGTCAAAAAAAAACCTATACCTGCTCAGGCATGCCCAGAGCGAGTACAACGAGAAGGGCATATTCCAAGGAAGGCTGGACAGCGACCTCACTCCCCTGGGCTTTGTGCAGGCAAGGCTCTCCGCACAAGAGCTTATGGACAAGGACATAGAGATTATCTACTCCTCTCCCCAGCGGAGAGCTCGCAAGACTGCCCTAACGGTGGCGGACGTGTTGGGACTGGAGGTGGTCATAGACGAACGCATAAGGGAGATGTCCTTTGGAGACTACGAAGGGAAGAGCTTCTTGCACCTCTTGCAGGAGGAAGGACACCTCCTGAGGGCTTGGCTTTCTAACCCCGCTGAGAACCCCCTGCCCACCCAGGAGAGCATGGACCAATTCCGCCGGCGAGTGGAGGAATTTTTGGACCATATACTGCAAAGCAGGTACCGTAACTTGCTCGTAGTAGCTCACGGCGGGACCCTTC
>JANXBA010000063.1 GCA_025062075.1 Aquificaceae bacterium | reverse complement strand
CGTAGTATTCTCTGCTGTTGTTGTAGCAATTGCTTATCGCTTTCGAATCAGCAGTATTAGTATTATATCTACAACTTGCAGGGTTACAGCTATAGCTAGTCCTCGGGTCTCCACTACAGGTAACGTCCGGATGTGCCGCACCCTGCATGGACGTATCTATGGAGAGCATTATCATCACATTTGGTGGCACATTGATTCCCGTAAAAGGAGGAACGTAGCAGTAGTTGCTCATGCTGATGCTCTGGGAGTGAGAAGGTCTGTGGGATGCGGGTAAGAGCATCATAAGCAACAGCACGGGCAATAGCCAGACCTTTTTCATTTCCCAACCTCCTTAAGCTATAGTATGACCTAATCTTCATGGACTTGTGTGAACTATCTGTGAAGCGGTTAAAATAGCACTATGGAGCTCTTGATACTCTTCTTGGTGGTGAGTTTCCTGTTGGTGCTCTTTGGGGTATGGGGTTTGGTGCTTCTTTCCAAGCTGGCGGGATTTTTTGTGCTCTTCTTTCTGCTCTATCTGCTTCTTTTAAAGCCTGTTTACAACGCCCTCAAGGAGGGCGGGCTTGGGCAATACCTGTCCTCTCTTTGATAGGCTTTGGGCTTTTGCACCTTTTTGACCGGCTGTCTCGAAGGTCAAAAAAAACAGTTAGTCTCAGAGTCAGAGAGTTTTTCTGTTTTCCATGGACTTTTCCAGCGAGAGCTCGTCCGCAAGCTCCACAAAAGAGCCAAACTGCAGACCGTAGGATATTCTGGTTATTTTAAGGTCGGGGAAGTGCTTTCTCAGGAGCTTGGCTATGTAGTTGGCGGTGGCCTCTCCCTCTACGTTTGGGTTGGTTGCTAAGATGACCTCCTTTGCTTTGTACTTTTCTACTCTGTCTATGAGCTCCTCTATGCGCAGGTCTCTTGGGGAAATGCCCTCCAAGGGTGCAATCCTGCCACCTAGCACGTGGTAAACTCCCTTGTACCTTTCCAGCTTTTCTATGGCAAAAGCATCTTGGGGCTCTTCCACTACGCATATGAACCTTTTGCTCCTCTTGGGGCTCGAACATATGGTGCAAACTTCTGCGCTTGTGTGTATGCCACACTCTGCGCAGGGTCTTATGGTCTGGACTGCCTGCTCTAAGGCCTTTACCACTTCCACTCTCTTGTCAACGGGTAGCTTGAGCAAGTTGTAGAGGAACCTGCTTGCGCTTCTCTCTCCGTAGGTGGGCAGGAGGGTGAGCTTGTTAAGGGCCACCTTTATGGCCTCGGGGAGGGCCTCTTCGTAGGACATGGTAAAGGATTATAATTCCAGACAGCATCAGGCTTATCGAAACTGACCTCACCTGCCGGTTATAAATAAGGGCCTACGCCATAGGGCTACTCTATGTCGTAGAAAGTTAGAGGGCATAAGCCTTCCCGAGGAAGAGTGCCGGGGCTTACTTTTTACAACAGGCTTCTAAGAGCTCTGAATTTCTCGCCCGACGCAGGACTGTTATAATGACTTTTTTATGAAGGACATAGGGCAGTACGACCACAGAGAGATTGAGAAAAGACGCTCAAGAGAGTGGGTAGAGAAGGCCCTTTACTCTGTGCGGGAGCTCCTGCAAGGGGAGAGGTTCTCTGTGGTAATTCCCCCTCCTAACGTGACGGGCTCTCTTCACATGGGTCATGCCTTGAATGCCACCCTTCAGGACATTCTGTGCAGGTGGCACCGTATGCGCGGCAAGCAAGTGGAGTGGGTGCCCGGCTTTGACCATGCGGGCATCGCTACCCAGTACGTGGTGGACAGACAGCTCCAGCAAAAGGGCATGAGCAGGCTGGAGATGGGAAGGGAGGAGTTTCTCAAAAAGGTCTGGGAGTGGGTGCCCATCTCAAGAAGTGCCATAAGAGAACAGCTGGAAAAGCTGGGCGTGAGCGTGGACTGGAGCAGGGAACGCTTTACCTTGGACGAGGGCTTTTCTAGAGCAGTGCGTCACGCCTTCAGAAGGCTCTACGAGGAGGGGCTCATATACAGGGGTCAGTACATGGTAAGCTGGTGCCCCAACGACCTGACTGCCCTTTCAGACTTGGAAGTAGAGCACGAAGAGGAAGAGGGCAAGCTCTACTACATACGCTACCCCTCGGAGGACGGCTCATGGCACATAACGGTCGCCACCACCAGACCGGAGACCATGTTAGGAGACACGGCGGTGGCGGTCCACCCAGAGGACGAACGATACAGAGCTCTGGTGGGCAAAAGGCTCAGGCTTCCTCTGGTAGAGTGGAAAAGACGCGCCATGGACGGGTCTGAGGTCTCCCCTCTCATACCCATAGTGGCGGACAGCAGAGTAAAGCCAGAATTCGGCACAGGTGCGGTCAAGATAACCCCTGCCCACGACCCTCTGGACTTTGAAATAGGAAAGTCCCACGGGCTTGCCATGGTGCAGGTCATGGACCCCTTTGCCCGCATGAACGAGAACGCAGGGGAGTTTGCTGGCCTTGACCGCTACGAGGCCAGAAAAAAGGTAGTGGAGAAGTTAGAAGCCTTGGGACTCTTGGAGAAGGTAGAAAGACATCGGCACGCAGTGGGCAAGTGCTACCGCTGTAAGACCGTCCTTGAGCCTACGGTCTCAACCCAGTGGTTTTTGAAGGTCTCAGACCAACGCATAAAGAGCAGAGCTCTGCAGGTGGTAAGGGAGGGTCTTGTAAGGTTTATACCCGACAGCTGGACGAAAGTTTACCTACAGTGGGTGGAAAATCTCAGAGACTGGTGCATATCCCGTCAAATATGGTGGGGGCACAGGATACCCGTATGGTACTGCGAGGACTGCGGGCATGAAAACCTCTTCACGGACGAGGACTTTGACAGGGTTTACGACAAGCTGATTTTTAACCTTATCGCAGACGGCAAGATAGACCAGGAGTTTACCCCCGAAGAGGTGGAGAAGGTCCTCCACTCTAACTCTTTCGTGCATCCAGAGATGACCGTGCTGGACTTTTACAAAAAGTTTGTCTTCCACAGGTATCACTCTACCGAGGTGAGTGCTCATCTTCTCAGGCTCTTCTTCACGCAGGACACGAATCCTACGGCCATTCTCACGGAGAAAAAAGACAGATACAAGTATGACCCTAAGAAGAAAACCTACCGCTTCGTGCTGCGATGCAAAAGGTGCGGTTCTGAGAGGTTAAGACAGGAGCAGGATGTGCTGGACACTTGGTTTTCTTCCGCCCTCTGGCCCTTCGGCGTCTTTGGCTGGCCAGAGGAGACCGAAGAGCTCAAGAAGTTCTACCCCACAGACCTGTTGGTGACCGGCTTTGACATCATATTCTTCTGGGTGGCCCGCATGGTCTTCATGGGCACCTTTTTCCTCAAAGAAGTGCCCTTCAGAGATGTGTACATACACGCCCTGATTAGGGACGAGAAGGGTCAGAAGATGTCCAAGACCAAGGGCAACGTGATAGACCCCCTTGAAATAGTAGAAAAGTACGGGGCGGACGCACTGAGGTTTACCTTGGCCATACTTACCCAGCAGGGCAGGGATATAAGGCTCTCGGAGAAGCGCTTTGAGGGCTACAAACACTTTGCCAACAAGCTCTGGAACGCAGGCAGGTTTATTCTGATGAATTTAGAGCCTGACCTGCTCTCACGACTTCCCTACGGGGCACCCCCGAGGCCGGAAGACCTCTGGATTTTAACCCGCCTCAACAGGACGGCCCAGAAGGTAAACAGAGCCCTAGAGTCTTACGAGTTCTCCGAGGCGGCCAAGGAGCTCTACGAGTTTGTCTGGAGCGAGCTGTGCGACTGGTATATTGAGTTTTCTAAGCTTAGGCTCTACGCCAAGCCCCAGGAAGGTCTGCCACCTGAGCAGGCCAAAGCTCAGGAGGAGAGACTTCAGGCGGAGAAAATCACCGTGCAGGCTACTTTGCTCAGCGTCTTTGAAAGGACCCTTCGGCTCTTGCACCCTTTCATGCCTTTCATAACGGAAGAGCTCTGGCAGGCCCTACCCACCGCCCACAGAGAGAGCGTATCCCTTAGCCCCTACCCCCAGTACAACCCACAGGAGCTCTACGAAGAGGCGGAAAGACAGGTGGAGAGGCTCAAGGAGATTATCTCCTCCATTCGCTCCCTTAGGAGCGACCTACACATAGAGCCCTCCAGAAAGGTAAAGCTCTACTACCGAGCCGGAGAGAGTGCCCCGCTGGTAGAGCTCTTTAGACCACACCTACTGAGCTTGGCGAAATTGGAAGGTCTGGAGTCAGTAGAGGAAGAGCCTCCCAAGTGCGTGGCAGGCTTTTCCAAAGACTTCGAGTTTTTCCTGCCCCTGGAGGAAGGAGTCAAGCTACAAGAGCTGGTAAGTTCCTACACAAGAAGACTACAGGAAGTGGAAAAACAGTTCAAAACCTTCCAGGAGCGTCTCAGTAGCGAGAGCTTCCTCAAGAGGGCTCCTGAGGAGGAGGTCCAGAAAACCAAACAGAGCCTGCAGGAGCTGGAAGAGGAAAAACGAAAGGTTCAAACTCTCCTGCAAGCCCTCAGCAAGGTCAGGCTTTAAACTGGCAGGTCTCCTCGTCTATGGTGCTGTAGAGGGGCTTTACCCTGCCCTCGGGTGTGGTGTCTTCAAAGTCTCGAGGCACTCCCAGCTCCTGTATGCAGTGCACCAGCTCGTGGTAAAACTCTGCCACCTTTACCAGCCCGGTGATTTTGCCCACTTCGTTGAAGGCTCTTATCTTGTCCGTGGCCTTTCCCTTACCCCTTTCCACGATGGCACCTGCGTGTCCAAAGGAGACTCCCTCTAACCTCTCCTGAAACCTTCCTGCCACGAAGGCGGCCACGGGCTTGTTCCAGACTCCCTTCTTCCAGAGCTCCAGTATGGTCTGGGCTGCCTGCTCCTCGTAGGAGCCACCCACCTCTCCCTGAATTATAACTCCCTTGACGTTAGGGTCCTCCGCTATGTTTAAAAGGGCATCACCGAAGGTGGTGCAGGATATGACGTCCCCTCCTAGGGCCAGAGCCATGTAGACGCCCCATCCCCTGCGCTTGAACATCTCCGCGGTCGTGGTGGTAAGACCACCGGACTTGGACAGGATGACCAGACTCCCCTTCTCGTAGGCTATGGAGGGGTTTTTACCCCCTATGGCTCCTATGCGGGCAGGCACCCAGGGCATCATACAGCCCAAGGAGGTAGGCCCTACGATGATAGCGCCCCTGTCCTTGGCGTAGTGGTAGAAGTAAACCGTGTCCCTTATGGGCACGTGCTCGGTGACTATGTATATAAGACCTATGCCTGCGTCCACCAGCTCTATGACCGCATCCTTGACAGAAGCAGGCGGCACGTAAACGAGCCCCGTGTTTATCTCCGGGTGCTTGCTGAGGGCTTCCCTGACGGTGTTGTAGACAGGCTTTCCTGCTACCTCAGAGCCACCCTTTCCTGGGGTCACGCCCGCCACCACAAAGCCCGGATATAGAGCCTCCGACTCGGCCACCACTTGGGAGGCCTCCCTGCCGGTTATGCCCATCACGACAATTCTGGTTTTGTCGTTAAGGTAAACGGTGCCTACCTTCCAGTCTCTTTTCATCTTTTACCTCCGCCGAGAGTGGAAAAGATTATAGACCAAAGGGACCCAGCTTGAAAGTCCTATGAGCTAAATCATATTGACAGTGGGTCTCAATTTAGTTAAAATTGCTATCAAGTTTCAATTTTTGGAGGTGAAGGATGAGAGCACTACTGCTTGCCACTGCCCTGCTACCGGGGGCAATCTTTGCCCAGTCTACGGAGGCGCGCATAAGAGAGCTGGAGGAAAGGATAAGAACGCTCCAGCAGGAAGTCCAAAGACTGAAAGAAGAGCAGAAAAAGGCAGAAGAGACAAAGAAGGAGACGGAGGTTCTCAAGGAAGAGGTGCGCAAGCTCAGGCTTGAAATCGCCATGCCGCAACTTGAGATTAAGTCCTATTCTGGCTTGGGTCCTGCTGCCTCCAAGGTTCACTTCAACCCCAGAGGCGTCTCCATAGGAGGATACGGCGAGATACTCTTCAGGCACAACGACGTGGACGCCAGAGGTGGTGCAAAGACCATTGCCAACATGCAGAGGCTCATACTCTACTTTGGCTACGCCTTCAGCGAAAAGCTCAAGTTCAACTCGGAGCTGGAGCTGGAGCACGCTTCTACCTCTGCAGAGCACGGCACGGGTGGTGGATACTTTAAGGCGGAGCTGGCCTATCTTGACTACCAGTTTAGGCCCGAGTTTGGGATAAGGGGCGGACTCCTGCTCATGCCCGTCGGCATAATAAACGAAGTGCACGAGCCTCCTACCTTCCCCTCCGCGGAGAGGCCCTTCTTTGAGAGGAGAATAGCCCTTTCTACTTGGGAGGATATGGGTTTGGGAGTGTACGGCACCGTAGGCCCTGTGGACTACAGGTTTTATGCGACCAACGGCCTTATGCTCAGGGGAGGTGGCGGATACAACGTGCTGGAGCCTCTAAAGACCGCCAGACAGAGGGGTGCAAGGGCTGTGGCAGACCGGCTGGGCTTTACGGGAAGGGTGGACCTGAACCTACCTTTTAACCTCACCCTGGGTGGCTCCTTCTGGACGGGAGATGTGCAGTCCAAGGGTGGAAGCGAGTCTGGCCTTGGTCTCAGAAGAGGCTCAAAGGTGGGAGCTGTGAGCATGATTTTGCCCCACCTGTGGTATCAACACGCAGGCTGGGACGTAAGGTTTGTAGGGGCCTACGTGAAGGTGGACGACGCCCTCAGAATGTCCAGAGACCTTTTTGGAAACAACCTGCAAAATCCCAACACCGGCGCTAACGTAAACAACATACTTCCAAAAGAGCAGAAGGGCTACTACTTGCAAGTAGCCTACGACGTGTTCAGACTCTTTCAGAGGTCTGAAAGCCAAGAGCTCTACCTCTTTGGCATATACGAGGACTTTGACACCCACAGCAAGGTCCCACAGGGTTTCAGAAAGCCTCCGGGCAACAAACTGAAAGTCTACAACTTTGGCCTCTCCTACAAGCCACACCCTCTGGTTGCGGTAAAGGCGGACTACGCCAAGCTGGACTACAGTAGGCCCAAGAGGGACGAAAATGAGTACAGGCTTACGCTGGGCTTTATGTTCTGACGGCTCTTTCCTCTGCTGGTGCCCTCCCCGTGGGAGGGAGGGTCTTTACAATACTAAGATGCAATCCTATATTTAGCGAGGAGTGGCTATGCAGTTGCCCATCTTACTGCTTGCCCTAATTAGCCTTTTGTTGGCAAAGGAGATAAAAAAGCCTGAGCAGGCACTCTCCCAGATATACCCGGGTGCTCAGGTAGAGGTCAGGAACATCACCTTGAGCAAAGAGCAGCAGGAAGAGGTGCAAAGGCTCTCCGGTGTGAAGATGGACACTAGGCTCGTCTCTTGGTACATAGTAAGAAAGGAGGGCAGGATTCTTGCCTACGCTTACGTGGACGTGCACAGAGTCAGAACGCACCCAGAGGTGGTCCTCTACACCATAACTCCTGAGGGTAAGCTGGATGTGGTGGAAGTGCTGGCCTTTTATGAGCCACTTGAATACCTGCCCGAGGAGCAGTGGCTCAAACTCTTCGCAGGCAAACACTTGGCCAAAGACCAGATAAGGCTCAGAAGGGACATCCCCAACATAAGTGGGGCCACCTTGACCGCACGGGCCATAACCGACAACGCACGCAAGGTGCTGTCCCTCTGGCAGGTAGTTTTCGCCCAGCGATGAGGTTTTTTGTCTCCTCTGATATCAGGAAAAATCGCGTCCTTTTCCACGGCGTGGTTGCTTTTATGGTCTTTGCCCTCCTTTTCTGGTTGGCCTCTTGGGTTCACTTCTACTCGCGCTACGGCTTTTCTTCTGAGAGCTTGAAGGCTTACTTCTTCATAGACCCAGAGTTGGGAGAGAGGGTCTCCCTGGCGCAGATATCCGAAGACTTTCACGTGGGCGTGTTCCTGCACGGCATGCTCTTGATAGTGCTCCTGTCCCTGTTTAACCTGACTCGCTGGTCTGCTGGGCTTAAGCTGTTCTTGGCAGGAGCTCTAAGCCTACTTGCCCTTTTTTACGTCTCCTGCGACTTCTTGGTACTCCTGCTGGGTCCTGCTTTTGCGGTCGTTAAACTTCTGAGCTTTTTAGCTTATCAGGTGGTCTTTCTCCTTCTTTGGGTGCTTACTCTCTACGGCCTTTTTACGAGCCCGGGCAACAGACCTCCTCACAGCTCTCTTAGGATGCTTTTGGGCCTTTTTGCGCTTTTTTCCCTTATTTTCCTGCTCTCTAACTTTCTTAACTTTTTTCTCAAGATGGGCTTTAGCCCTCAGGGTGTGAAAGACTACCTCCTGGGAAACCCTGAGCTCTACGTCAAGGGCAAGAGTTCTGAAGGCCTTTTCAAGGTCTTCTACCCTCACCTGCTGGGTATGGCCCTTTACGTCCTTGCTCTGTCTCACCTTCTGCCCTTTGCGGGCATAAAGAGGAAAACCTCTCTGCTGTTCGGTCTTTTTCTGTTTGCCTTCTCCTTCGTGGAGAACTCCTCCGGGTTTTTAGTGCTCTACGCAGGTCCTTTTTTCGCTCACGTTAAGCTCCTTAGCTTCTGGGCTTTTCAAGTTGTGGCGGTAGGGTGCACCTGTCTGCTGTTGGTGGCCTCCTTACGCAGGGAGAGGTCTTCTACTCTATACCTGTGAACTCCAGGTCCTTTTCTATCAGGCTCACGAGCTCCTGAAGGTCTCTGTTTTGAAGGTCTTCCACGCCGTACTTTTGTTCCAAGTGTTTGAGGTAGGCTTCCACGCTCACCCACCGCTTGAGCACCATGCCCTGCGTTACGAGCCTGAGAAAAGGCTCTTTGTCCTTTACCAGACCGAGGTCGTAGAGAAACTTCTGGAAAAAGCGGGCGTAAAGCAGGTGAAGGACAGCGTGCTCTATGCCACCGATGTAGAGGTCAACGGGCATCCAGAACTCTACCCTCTTGGGGTCAAAGGGCATTCTGTGGTTTTTAGGGTCGCAAAAGCGCAGGAAGTACCAGCTGGAGTCAAAGAAGGTGTCCATGGTGTCCGTCTCTCTTCTGGCGGGAGAACCGCACTTGGGGCACTTTACCTCCACGAACTCCCGTACCTTTTCTAAGGGGTTTCCGTGTCCCGTGATTTCCACCTGCCGAGGTAGGAGCACGGGGAGCTCCTCCTCTGGCACTGGGACCACCCCGCAGTGGTCGCAGTGGACTACCGGTATGGGAGTGCCCCAGTACCTCTGGCGGGATATGTTCCAGTCCCTGAGCCTGTAGGTGGTCCGAAAGTCCCCCAGCTCTCTTTCTTTGAGCCACTGGGTTATGGCCCTTTTGGCCTCTGCAGAGGGCATGCCGTCAAAGGCCTGCGAGTTTATCAAAAAGCCCGGACCCTCGTAGGCCCTGTCCGTGGGAAGCTCTCCCTCCGAGGGCTTTATCACGTACCTTATGGGAAGGCCGTACTTCTGGGCAAACTCGTAGTCTCTCTGGTCGTGGGCGGGGACGCACATGATGGCGCCGGTGCCGTACTCGTAAAGCACGTAGTTGGCACTCCAGATGGGGACCTTCTCCCCCGTGGCAGGGTTCGTGGCGTACACTCCGAGGAAAACGCCTTCCTTTTCCTCCTCCGTGCTCCTCTCCCTGGTGGACATGTGCCTGAGCTTTTCTACGAAGCTCTTGGCCTCTTGATACTTTCCGCCCCTTTTTGCCAGCTCAAGGGTGAGGGGATGCTCGGGTGCCAGCACCACGAAGGTGGCCCCAAAGACCGTATCAGGTCTCGTGGTGAAGACCTCTACGGGTAGGTCGCCCACCAAGAACTTGAGCACTGCACCCTCGGACTTGCCTATCCAGTTCCTCTGCTGGGCTATGACCCTCTCCGGCCATTTGCCTTCAAGCTCTTTTAGGTCTTCCAGGAGCCTCTCCGCGTAGGCGGTTATCCTCAAGTACCAGGAGGGGACCTCCTTTCTCACGATGGGCGTGGAGCACCTCCAGCACCTCCCGTCTAAGACCTGCTCGTTGGCGAGCACCGTCTCGTCGTTGGGACACCAGTTAACCTCCGCCAGCTTCCTGTAGGCCAGTCCCTTCTCCAAAAACTTCAGGAAAAGCCACTGGTTCCAGCGGTAGTATTCTGGGTCGCAGGTGGCTATCTCTCTGTCCCAGTCGTAGGAAAAGCCCAGACTCTTGAGCTGTTTTTTCATGTAGGATATGTTCTCGTAGGTCCAGCTGGCAGGGTGGACACCCTGCTTTATGGCGGCGTTCTCCGCAGGAAGACCGAAGGCGTCCCAACCCATGGGATGGAGCACCGAGTAGCCCTTGAACCTGAGAAAGCGCGCTATGGCGTCCCCTACGGTGTAGTTTCTCACATGCCCCATGTGGATACGTCCCGATGGATAGGGAAACATCTCCAGCACGTAGACTTTTTTGCCCTTTTCCTCCGCCCTGAAGAGCCCCTGCCGTTCCCAGAAGGCTTGCCACTTACTCTCCACCGCCTGGGGTCTGTATTCCACGGGATTATTATGAGGCCTGCCCCGACAAGGCAAGAATGATTTAAATCATAAAGCCTTGTTCCAAGGCGTAAAAACTGTCCCTGCGGAGCTCTTCTCTCTCGTAGGGGTAGTCGGTGCGGTAGTGAACACCCCTGCTCTCTCTCCTCTGCAGGGCACAGCTCAGGGTAGCCAGGGCCACCAGACCTATGTCAAAGAGCTGTCTGTTTTCCACGGTGGAAGACCAGCTCCTCCAGTCCTGAAGCCAGCCAAGCACCTTCTCTAAGGCACTCTTCAGCTCCACCTCTTCTCTTTCAAGCCCGCAGGAGTTCCACATAAGGTGGCGCAAGTCCTCAAAGGTGTAGGGGGGCTTGCCCGTGCCCTGTCGTGAGTTCTTTATTCTTCTGTATGAGCTACTTCTCTCAAGCCTGAGGTCCTGGAAGACTGCGTAGGCGGTGCGATGGCCAAAAACTACCCCTTCCAGTAGGGAGTTGGAGGCCAGTCTGTTGGCACCGTGCACGCCGGTGCAGGCACACTCACCCACCGCATACAGCCCTTCCATGGTAGTCTTGCCGTAGGAGTCTACCTCCACGCCTCCTATGAAGTAGTGGGAGGCAGGCGTGACCGGGATGGGCTCTCTGAGGGGGTCGTAGCCCTTCTCCCTCAGCATGGCGTATATGGTTGGAAACCTCTCCGCTACCTTCGTGCCCTTTTCCTCCACTGGCCTGAGGTCTAAAAAGACGCGGTGCCCTTGCTTCATCTTCCTGTAGATGGCCCTGGCTACCACGTCCCTTGGCTGGAGCTCCTCTACGAACCTCTCCCCCTTTTGGTCCAAAAGCACCGCTCCCTCGCCTCTTACCGCCTCGGAGATGAGTATGCCTGTGTTTTCTACCACCGTAGGATGGAACTGGACGAACTCGGGGTTCACCAGCCTGAGCCCTTTCCTTAGGGCTATTCCCATACCGTCACCTCTGACCTTTGGTGGGTTTGAAGTGTGCAGGAACATGCTGGCTGCACCGCCGGTGGCCAAGACCAGAGCTCTGGTCCTTATCACCTTAAGACTCCCATCGTAGTAGAGCAGTCCCTCCACCCTCTCCTGCCCGAGCACTTCTTGGAGCTCTCCCCGCACCACCCTTATGCCCAGCGACTTGACCCGTTCCCAGAGTGCTTCGTATATGGCCCTGCCCGTGTAGTCTTTCACTTTGTAAACCCTTGGGAAGGAGTGACCCCCCTCTATGGTTGTCTCGGGGTCAAAGGGCACGCCCCACCTTATGAGGTCCGCAAGCCTCTGTATGCCCTCGTCCACGAGCACGCGCAGAGTATCCTCCCTGCAGAGACCTCTGCCCGCCCTCTGAGTGTCCAGGGCGTGAAGGTAGGGACTGTCCTGAGGATGAAAGGCGCAGGCTATACCGCCCTGCGAGTAGTAGGTGTTGCCTATGCCACGGGTGAGCAGGACTGGCTGTATGCCCAGCTCCTTCAGGGTAAGAGTTACCGTCAGACCTGCTATACCGCTACCGCAGACCACTACCTGGGCTTCTTCCTCTGGCAACTGCCCAGTGTCAAAGCCGAAAAAGTATCCCATTCTTCTTGTATATCTCCATTATGATGCTGGCCAGCCTCTGCGGGTCGTGTCTCACGAAGTCTTCTTTCTCGCCTATAAGGTCCTCCGCGTAGACTTCTATCTCCTCTCTGGCTATTCTGGCCACGTCGGGAACGACCGGCTCTTGCCTTTGGGCCAGGTATCTTCTCAGCACCGGGTCGGAGGGCATCTTAGTGTTGACTATGGCAACGTGAAGCCTGTCTATGCCTGTGCACTCTCGGAAGGCCTTCAGGTGGTCGTAGGCAGTAAAGTCGTCCGTCTCTCCCGGTTGGGTCATGGCGTTCACCACAAAAACTCTTATAGCGGGAGAGCGCAGAACCGCCTCTCTGATGTCTTTGATGAGGAGGTTAGGCACTATGCTGGTGTAGAGACTACCGGGGCCGAACACTATCACGTGGGCGGACTCTATCTTGGCCACTGCGTCAATGGGTGCCTTGGCATCCTCCGGCTCTATCCATATTCTTTTCACCCTTGCCCTCTTGTGCTTTCCGTATTCGGTTATATTCTCCTCCCCGCACACCCGCTCTCCGTCGCTAAATTCAGCACATAGCTGAACGTTGTCAAGAGTTGCAGGGATAATCTCCCCCTTGGTCCTGAGTATCTGGGAAGCTATGTTTATGGCCTGCATGAAGCTACCAGTTATCTCCGTCAGAGCCACCAGAAAAAGGTTGCCAAAGGCGTGTCCGTCCAGCTCACCACCCTTAAACCTAAACTGGAAGAGCTCCCTTATTATCTCTTCGCTCTCGGAGAGGGCCACTATGCAGTTTCTTATGTCGCCCGGTGCGGGCACGTTATAGAGCTTTCTCAGCTTGCCCGTGCTTCCTCCGCTGTCCGCCACCGTGACCACTGCAGAGAGGTCGGTGATCTCTTTGCCCACCTTCTCTTTCAGGCCTCTAAGTAGCGTGGACAGGCCCGTTCCTCCTCCTATGCTTACCAGTCTCATGCCTACCTCCTTGAAAGAATACCCCGTGGGAATATTTTAATTTTCACTGTGATAAAACTGAACTTGAGAGAGATATTCAAAAGGGAAAGGCGTTTCTGCGGCAGTTACCGCTTGAATCCTGAAGACATAAAACTGCCCCCGGATGCAGGCAAGCTAGACCAGCCGGTGGACGTTTACGTGGAGATAACCCGCGAGAAGGGTGGCTACAGAGTGTACATGGAGTTAGAGGGTTCAGTGCTCTTGGAGTGCAGTAGGTGCCTGACCATCTACCGCAAAGACCTCTCCAGGAAAGAGAGCATAAAGATTGAGCCGTACCCCAACCGGGAGGTCTCCTACCTGAAGTCCTCCGAGCTGGAGGTGTCCTTTTACGAGGACGAGGAGAACTTTGACCTCACGGAGCTGGTCCGAGAGCAGATATTACTGAGCTTGCCCACAAAACCTCTGTGCAGTCCTAACTGTGCCATAGCTCTGGAACTTGATTCTAAGGGCACAACCCTTGGGGACCTGGTGTGGAGGCAAGGTGTGCTATAATAGAAGACCCGCTACCAACTCACGGAGGATACTAAGATGGCAGTTCCTAAGAGAAAAACTTCCCGGTGGAGAAGAGACCAGAGAAGGGCGCAGAACTTTTTCTCCAAGCTCCGTAGTCTTTCTTTGTCGGTCTGTCCCAACTGCGGAGAGCTTATGATGCCCCACAGGGCGTGCCCCTACTGTGGATACTACAAGGGAAGGGAAGTCCTCAAGACTTCATGACAAAAATAGCAGTTGACTGTATGGGAGGGGACTATGCCCCAGAGGAGGTGGTAAAGGGCTGTCTTTTGGCCCACAGGGAGCTGGGGCTCGAGAGCATACTGGTAGGAGACCGGGAGAGAATAGAGCCCATACTCCAGCGAGAGGGCTTTCAGGGCAGGTTGGAAGTGGTTCATGCACCCGAGGTGGTCCAAATGGAGGAGACGCCCTCCAACGTGCTGAGGAAAAAGAGTTCCTCCCTTTACGTGGCGGGCAAGCTGGTAAAGGAGGGCAGGGCGGACGGACTGGTCTCCGCCGGCAACACGGGGGCGGTGCTGACCGTAGGTAAGTTCGTCATAGGCTCCATAGAGGAGTTGGAGAGACCTGCCATAGGTGTGGCACTGCCCAACCCCAAGGGCAAGACGGTGCTCATAGACGTAGGTGCCAACGTGGACTGCAAGCCACTACACCTGCTCCACTTTGCGGTCATAGGACACACCTACGCGGAGGAGATACTGGGCATCAGCAGACCCCGGGTAGGCATCCTGAGCATAGGAGAGGAGGAGGGTAAGGGCAACGAGCTGGTCAAAGAGACATATCCCCTGCTCAAGGCGAGTAGGCTGAACTTCGTAGGCAACGCGGAGGGCAGGGACATATACGCGGGCACCTTTGACGTTATCGTGTGCGACGGCTTTGTGGGCAACATAATTCTAAAGGCCAGCGAGAGCTTGGGCTTTGCGGTTCTGCATATGATAAAGGAGGAGGTCCAGAAGAGCTTTTTAGCCAAGGTGGGCGCCCTTCTCATGAGGCCCGCCCTGAACAGCTTTAAGAAAAAGGCGGACTTTACCGAATACGGAGGCATCCCTCTGCTGGGTGCGGAAAAGCCGGTCATAATTACTCACGGGAGGGCAAACGCCAAGGCCATAAGAAACGCCATAAAGGTTGCCAACGAGTTTCTCACTCACCGCTTTAACGAGAGGCTGGCGGAGAACATAAAAACTCTCATACCTCAAGAGGTAAAGGCTCGATGGGCGTAACCATACAGGGCATGGGCTACTACACGCCGGAGAAGGTCCTTACCAACTTTGACTTGGAGAAGATGGTGGACACCTCCGACCAGTGGATTACCACCAGAACGGGCATAAAGGAGAGGAGAATAGCTCAAACCGAGACGCTGGTAGAGATGGCCTACAGGGCGAGCCTGAGAGCTCTGGAAGAGGCTAACACGGAACCGGGGGAGATAGATGCCATCCTGCTGGCTACCCTCACGCCGGAGATGAGTTTTCCCGCCAGTGCATGCCTTTTGCAAGCAAGGCTGGGAGCGGACAGGGCATTTGCCCTTGACCTTTCTGCGGCCTGTAGCGGTTTTCTCTACGGACTTGAAGTGGCAAACAGTTTACTGTCTTCAGGTAGGGTTGGGAGGGTTTTGCTGGTCGGCGCAGAAAGGCTCTCCCAGATAGTGGACTGGAGCGATAGGACTACCTGCGTGCTGTTTGGGGACGGTGCGGGAGCGGTAGTGCTCTCTGCGCAGGGCGAAGGGGAGCTCCTTTCCTGCAGGCTCAGGTCTGACGGAAACTACTGGGACGTGCTCTACGCGGACAGATGCGGTTACATAAGGATGAAGGGCAAAGAGCTCTTCAGGCTGGCGGTGCGCCTCATGGCAGAGGTCTGTGAGGAGGTGTTGCATCAGGCGGGCATCTCCGTAGAAGACGTGGACCTGGTCGTCCCCCATCAGGCAAACATAAGGATAATGCATGCCCTTGCGGAGAGGCTTAATGTGCCCATGGAGAAGGTCTACTCAAACATACACCGCTACGGGAACACCAGCGCCGCCTCCATACCCATAGCCCTTTACGAGGCAAGGCAGGAGGGAAGGCTTAGGAGGGGAGACCTTCTGCTCCTTACCGCCATGGGGGCGGGTCTCACCTGGGGTGCGTCCCTTCTACGCTTTTAGCACCGCTCCTCCACAGCAGGAAACCCACCGCTTGGAAAACTGCACCGAAGACAAAAACCATCAGAGCGGTGTACAAGGTCGCCTTGTACCATAAGTCCATGGGATAGACCCTCAGGAGCATGTCCTCTTCTCTGAAGCGCCAAGAGTAGGGGTCAAAAAACAGGTTGTGAAAGGCCTCAAAGAGCCACTTGTAGCTGGTCAAGGACAGAAAAATCACCAAGACCACGAGGAGCTCCAGAAGAAGGCCACCAAGAAAAAGCACCCTACCTACTCGCCTCAAATCTTTCAGGACCGCAAGACCCAAGAGCCAGGCGGGCAGTCCCACGTAGAGCAACCCGAAAGAGACCTTCAAGAGGTTCTTTACATCTTCCATGTGTTTTACCTCTCGGTAGTTAAAAAGCCCTGAATTTTTAAACTCCCGCATGCCCTCCTCAGACAGCACGGACCTAAGCCCCAGTTTGGCCACGCTGAGCCTGAGCTCGTATGGCATAGGGTCGGGAGGTAGGTTCACCCCTTTGTACAGGAGCTCCAAAAAGGCTTCGGTAAAAGCAAGACGCACTCCCAAGAGAGTGAGCAGTGGCGGGAAGAAGACCACAAGTCCCAGCTCCAAAAGCCTCCTCCAGGGCATGAGCCAATTATAAGCTACTTGTATCCCCTTATGGTGGTAGGACCTGCATGACAGGCTATGCAGGACTTTTCTGTGCCCACTACTTTCACCAGACCGAAGGCCTCCGCTATCTGCTGATGTCTGGCGTGGACGCTCTCGTTGGGTTTAAATCTTCGCACCTGCGGCACATTGATGCCCTGATGGCACTGGTAGCAGGTGAGCATGGCCTCCCTCCAGAGACTAACCGCCCTGTCTTTGTCTTTCGCTTCCAGGGCTTTTGGCAATTCCACGTAGAGTAGGTTGTTCCTGTGGCGGACTAAGGCTTTGAGCTCGTCACTCCACTGGGCCACCATGGGACTTGCCAGAGCCATGTTCTTACCGCAGGCAGAGACTCCCATAGGACTCCTCACCAGCCTCAGAGCTGCGTCAAACTCGCCCTTTTCTATGTGCCCTCTCAGGGCCACAAAGGAGAAAAAGGTCTTGTAGGCCCCTGCCCTGAAGTTAAGCCTAACGTCCGCTAAGTAGCCACCCGCTTGGAGGACCTGCTCCTTGTTGGCACC
The DNA here is from genome assembly GCA_025062075.1 of Aquificaceae bacterium. GTDB lineage: Bacteria > Aquificota > Aquificia > Aquificales > Aquificaceae > Pampinifervens. The sequence goes on along the minus strand of JANXBA010000063.1, from coordinate 16,654 downwards.
ACCCACCACCAGTATGCTTTTACCCTCTTTTTGCACCACTTTGATGGTGGGCTTGTCAAAGCTCAAGCCCAGCTCCTTTACCAGCTCGTTGTTCGTGCCTACCACTACCAGATTTTTGTATTCCAAGCTCTTTAACCTCTGGTCGCTCACCAGGAGCTCAGGCATCCTGGACTGTCTTACGTCCTCCACAGTAAGGCCCAAGTCCTCCGTCCACTGTCCCAAGTAGTAGGCTATCCTACCTGCCATGGCTACCACTTCAGGGTCTTCCTTTGAACCGTAAACCACGAGCAGGTTGGGAAGGATGGCGTCCTTTACCACTGCCGGCGTCCCAGTCCAGGTCTCGCCGTATCTCACGAAGGGGAAAAGTCTGTCAGCAAAGGGCGGGTCAATCACCGGCTGGGCAAATGCCACACTCACCAAACCTAAAAAGGCCAGCTTTTTCATTTTTTTGTACCTCCTCTGGTTTGATATTAGTGGTTTTACCCCTTGATGTCCAAAAGAATCCCTTATGAAACCTGTAAGAGCTGTTTATTAGGGCTTATAATAACAAGCTTATGAAGTTCTACGTGACCACGCCCATATACTACGTTAACGACGTGCCCCACATAGGTCATGCCTACACCACCCTGTCTGCGGACGTGTTGGCGAGGTACTACAGGAAGAGAAACTACGAGGTCTTTTTTCTGACGGGCACGGACGAGCACGGGCTGAAAATTCAGAAGACTGCGGAGGAAAAGGGGCTGAGCCCTATGGAGCTCGCAGACAGAAACTCGGAGAACTTTAAAAAGCTCTGGGAATTCATGGGCATAAGCTACGACAGGTTTATAAGAACCACGGAGAAGGAGCATGTGGAGCTGGTGAAGGAAGTCTTTGCCAAGAGTGCGGAGAGGGGGGACATATACCTGGGCGAGTACGAGGGCTGGTACTGCGTGGGCTGTGAGGAGTTCAAGCCCGAGGGGGAGCTGTTGGATGGCCGGCTCTGTCCCATACATCTCAAACCCTGCGACTACGTGAGAGAGCCTTCTTACTTTTTCAGGCTTTCCAAGTACGAAGGGGCGCTTTTAGAGCTCTACCAACAAAACCCAGACTTTGTTCTACCTGAGCAAAGAAGGAGAGAGGTGGTCTCTTTTGTAAAGCAGGGCCTGAAAGACCTCTCGGTGACGCGTCCAAGAAGCAGGGTAAGGTGGGGAATAGAGGTGCCCTTTGACCCTGAACATACTATTTATGTGTGGTTTGACGCTCTTTTTAACTACGTCTCCGCCGTGGTGGGAAGGCCTGAGCTGTGGCCTGCGGACCTACATCTGGTGGGGAAGGACATACTCAGGTTTCACGCCGCTTACTGGCCTGCCTTTCTCATGTCCGTGGGCTATCAGGTGCCCGTGCGCATCTTTGCCCACGGCTGGTGGAAGGTGGAGGGTCAGAAGATGTCCAAGTCCCTGGGGAACGTGATAAGCCCCTACAGCTTTGCCAAAGAGTGGGGACTGGAGGAGATGCGCTACTTTCTCCTGAGAGAGATGCCCTTCGGCGAGGACGGGGACATCAGGAATGAAGCTCTTGTCAACAGGATTAACGGCGAGCTTGCCAACGAGATAGGAAACCTCTACAGCAGGGTCATGGCCATGACCATCAAGTACTTAGGCGGAAAGGCAAGCGGGGACAAGGACGAGGAGTACCGCAAGGTGGCCCTCCAGAGCATTCAAGAGTACGAGAGGGCCATGGCAAGGGTGGACTTCTACAACGCCCTGGAGGCCGTCCTGAAGTTCTCCTCTTACCTAAACAAGTACGTGGACAGCAAAGCCCCTTGGAGTTTGGTAGGGCAGGACCAACAGGCTCTGGAGAGCGTGCTTTACACTCTCTGCGACGGTCTGTACCTTTTGGCCAACCTGCTTGAGCCCTTCATGCCCCAAAAGATGGACCAAGTCTACAAGGCCATGAGGGTAGAACCCCTGAGAGGTGCGATAGTGCCCTACTCAAGGGCGGAGTACCTGGTGGGTGAGAAGGTCCTACTCTTCCCCAGAAGGTAGGTCAGAGAACCTTCTTAAGACACTCCATCATGAGCTCTCGAGGTGGACTGCCCACGTCCACCACCGGCTCCAAGGCCAGCAGAGTCTCCCCGTTGAGACTCTCGTACAAAAGCCTGTAAACCTGCTCCAACCCCTCCTGAAAGCTGAGCCCCTCCTGAAAAACGTAGAGCTCCAAGTCCTCTCTGTAGCCTTTGAGACGGTACCGCTGGGGGTCTTCTATGGGCTCTTCCACGCCCAGCGCGTAGGCCTTTCCGTGGGTTATGGCCAGCTTGGCAGGCACATACTCCGAGGCGTAACACTCCATGTCCACGGCAGGTAAGGGCTCCTCCTCCGGCAAGGCAACCACGTAGACCGCAGAGGCTTTTTCCTTTCTACCTCCTTCGTAGTGTCCCACGAGTTCTATGTAGTAAACCCAAGACCTCATGCCCTTCCTATAAGGTAGTTCCAGAGGAGAAGTATGGGCGGGAATATAACCTGACCCAGCACCCCCGTAAAGAGTAAGAAGGTGATAAGGAAAAAGCCGTACATTTCAAACCTGTAAAAGAGCTCCCAGTACTTGACGGAGAAAAAGCTCATCAGCGCCCTACTGCCGTCCAACGGAGGAATAGGTATGGCGTTGAAGAAGGCAAGCACCAAATTTATGAGCACCGCCTTGGCGGAAAAAAGGGCAAGGGGTAAAAGCACCGACTCCCCCAAAAGGTCCAAGTGCCCCTGCATGATAAACCTGTAAACAGAGGAAAAAACCAAGGCCAGCCACAGGTTCATGAGGATGCCCGCCACGGACACGAGGAAGGTGCCAAGCCTGAGGTTTCTAAAGCGCATAGGGTTCACGGGAACGGGCTTTGCCCATCCAAAAAGTATGGGAGAGCCCACCAGCATCAAAAGTCCCGGCAGTAAAAGGGTACCAAGCGGGTCTATGTGAGGGACCGGGTTCAGAGTGAGCCTTCCGAACTCTTTGGCGGTTGGGTCGCCCATCTTGTAGGCCATCCAGCCGTGGGCGTACTCATGGAAAATAACCGCCACCATGAGAGCAGGCAGGGTAACTACCGCTTCTTGGATGTCCATCAGTACTTCCTCTCCGCAGGCTGATGGTGAGTTATTCTAACTTCCCTGTACTCTACGCTCAACTTGTCGCCCTCTTGCCTTACCAGCGTGTGCTTGAGAAAGTTTTCATCATCGCGCTCTGGGTAGTCCTCTCTGTAGTGCCCTCCCCTTGACTCTCTACGGTGAAGGGCACAGTAGGCCACCGCTCTGGCAAGGTGTAGCATGTTCCTGAGCTCTATGACCTCCACTAAGTTGGTGTTGAAGATTCTGCTCTTGTCCACGACGGGGATGAGTTCCCACCGCTGGAGCAGTTCGGAGAGCTCCTCGTAGGCGGATTGCAGAGAAGACTCGTCCCTGAAGATGCCCACCTTTTGCCAGGTTACGTCTCCCATCTTCCTTCTTACTTCCGCCAGCTTCTGATTGCCCTCTCGTCTCATGAGCTTTTCTATGAACTCCGCACCTTTTCGCTCCTCGCCCGGCGTGAGCTCTAAAAAGTCCACCTGCTTCACGTACTCCCGGGCAGATATACCGCAGAACTTGCCAAAGACCAAGAGCTCTATGAGGGAGTTACCGCCCAGCCTGTTAGCGCCGTGGACAGAAACGCAGGCACACTCACCCACCGCGTAGAGCCCCTCTAAGGGCGTGGAGGAGGTCATGTAGTTCTCCACATGTATACCGCCCATGCAGTAGTGAGCGGTAGGTCTTATGGGCACGGGGTCGTGGACCGGGTCCACCCCCTCAAAGTCTATGGCCAGCTGACGCACCTGAGGAAGCCTCTCTTTTATCTTCTCTTCTCCTAAGTGTCTCAGGTCAAGGTGCACGTAGGCAGAGGTGCCCTCACCGAAGCCCCTGCCCTCTCTTATCTCGTACTCTATGGCTCTGGAGACCATGTCCCTGGGGGCGAGCTCCATCTTCTCGGGCGCGTAGCGATACATGAAGCGCTCACCCAGCTTGTTTATCAGGTATCCGCCCTCACCCCTACAGGCCTCTGACAGGAGTATGCCCGTCTTGGCAAGCCCCGTGGGGTGAAACTGGATAAACTCCATGTCCTTAAGGGGTAAGCCGTTAAGCAGGGCTACCGCCACGCCGTCCCCCGTGTTGCCTGTGGCGTTGGTGCTCCTCTGCCAGTAGATGCGGGCAAAACCACCCGTGGCAAGCACCACCGCCCGAGCCCTCAGGTTTACCACCTCCCCGTTTCTTATGTCGTAGAGCACCACGCCCTTTACCCTCTGCCCGTTGTGGAGAAGGTCCAGAAGGAAAAACTCGTTGAAAAAGTCTATGTTGTCCCGCGCCAACGCCTGCTCAAAGAGGGTGTGCAAAAGCACGTGTCCTGTCCTGTCTGCGGAGTACACGGTTCTTGGGAAGGAAGCCCCTCCGAAGGGTCTCTGGGCTATCCTGCCGTCTTGCATCCTTGAGAAGGGCACGCCCCAACGGTCAAGCTCGTAGACCACCTCCGGTGCGTGCTTGCACATGAAGTAGACCGCATCTTGGTCTGCTAAAAAGTCTGAGCCCTTGACCGTGTCAAAGGCGTGGAACTCAGGGCTGTCTTGAGAAGTGGCGTTGCCCAGAGCGGCGTTGAGCCCACCTTGGGCAGCCCCTGTATGAGAACGCGTAGGGTAGACTTTGGACACCACCGCCACCCTAAGGGAAGAGTCTCTGGCACATTCGATAGCCGTGCGAAGCCCCGCACCGCCGGCACCAACCACTACCACGTCGTAATTTCTCATGGTTTAAATTTTACCTCAGAATATTCTCAGTACATAGAAGGTAAGGAACAGACAACACAGAAATACAAGCCCTCCGTAGGCCTTGTAGAGGAGCGTGTGAGTCCTGTAGTATCCTCCGTCCACCTGTTTTACGGTGCGGTGAAAAAGGCGATAAGGGCTACTGCAGTCCTAACCCAAGCTAAAAAAGTCCTGTAAAAGCAACAAAAAGAAAAAGTTCCCCAAGAAGGCAGAGCCCACCGCCGCCCTGAGTTAGAAGCATCAGAGTTTCCAACTTTCTCAAAAAGACCGCAAAAGAGAGCGTATATAGAGCTAACCTATTTGGCCGGAGAGAGTCGCCTCTTCGGCTTCAGCACGACCTAACAGGATTTTAATCTTTTCAAAATCCTCTGGCTTGGTATATAATATACTTAAAGCTGCTAAAGAAAGGAGGTAGTGCCGTGAGGAAGCTTGCTCTAGCCATGGCTGTTCTTTCTGGCTTTGCGGTAGCTCAGGAAAGAAGACAAAGGGAAGGAAGGCCCTTAGACCCCTGTGGCAGCCCTCAAGAGGTCTTCACAAAGCAGATGCTGGACCGCTGCTACAAGGGATACTTTGACTCCATAATGGAAAGCAGGAGACTGGCAGAGGAAGCCAACAGAAAGGCAGATGAAGCCAGCAGGAGGGCGGAGGAGGCTCGTAGAAGAGTAGGAGACTTAGAGGGGAGAGTGCAAAGGTTAGAAAGCACTGCCAGCGACCACGAGAGGAGAATAAGAGCTCTTGAAGGAAGGCAAGCACCCACCCCTGCACCCACCCCTGCACCTGCTCCCGGACAGAGAAGGGAAGAGGGTGTAGGCCCTTACAGATGGCAACTCGAAGAGGTGGGCGTAGTCTACTTTGACTTTGACAGGTTCAACATAAGACCCTCAGAGAGCAAGAAGATAGAAGAGATGGCAGGGAAACTCAAAGGCGATAGCAAGGAGATTTTAGTAGTAGGCTTTGCAGACAGAAGAGGTAGCAGTAGGTACAACTTCAATCTCTCCATGTGGAGAGCTCAGATGGTAGCTAGCCAGCTAGCCAAAAACGGCGTGGACATAGGTAAGATAAGGGTGTCCGCTTACGGTAAAGAAGTGGCCCAGCTTCTGGGTTCAAAGCAGTCCGAGCAGAGGATAGTAAAGGTCTACCTTATCAAGTAATCCCCTGCCCTACGGGCACCCTCCCGTAGGGTGCCCCCACGTAAAAGACATCCACCGTAGCAAGCGCTCGCCCTCGTGAGTCATTTAAAATTGAAGAATGTCCCTTCTTTTCTTTTTGTTTCTTCCCCTTGTGCTCTCAGCACAGGTTACGATAACTTCCAACTATCCTCTTAGAGAGAACAACTTCCAGAGGGTCATTAACAGGGAAAACTACTCTCAAATGCTCCAGATAATCAGAAGTTTAGAGGATGTGAAGGAGGTGTACGTTAGGGAGGAGGAAGGGAAAATACGCATACATGTGGAGAGGTACCCCATAGTGCGCAAAATACGCATATCGGGCAACCGGGCCGTGCTTGATGAGGAGATACTTTCCTATCTGGGTTTTTACGAGGGGATGCCACTGCGCAACCAAGTAGAAAGCAGAGAGCTGGAAGAGAGGGTAAAGAGGCTATACATAGACAAAGGTTTTCTTGACGTGTCCGTGGTGGTAAACCTTACCACAGACCCAGAAGGCTACGTGGACCTCCAGATAAGGATAGAGGAAGGGTCCGTCTACTTCACCGAGGGGGGTATCTACAAGGGCTCCAGCTACGAGCCTTCTCTGCTGGACCTGAAGATTGGGCTCGTTAGAGGAAGGGTGTTCAAGGAGAGCTTAATCAGAGAATCAGTTTTTTCTCTGCAGGACTTCTACTTAAGGGAAGGCTTCTGGGACAGCTTCGTGTACTACGAAGGTTTGGAAAAGCTCAGACTAAACCGGCCTTTCTATCAAGTGCTACTACCTCAAAACAGGGAACTCCGTAATAGACCTCTCCGAGTGCTGGGAGCTCTCTCTGAGGGCATGTCTAACCTCTTTAGCCACCCTTTTGCTACGGTAAGGGCTCTACTCGGCAGGGGTTATGTGGCAAGACCTGTCTTTCAGGTCATAGAGGGAAAAAGATACCGAATTCTGACGGAAGGGGTCAACTTCTTCACTCAGGAGCAGGTGATAAAGCTGAGCGGACTGACCACGAAAGGGGTGGACCCCTTCTCCTTGGAAGAGGCCAAGGAAAACCTAAAGAAGGCTTACCATCGCAAGGGTTTTTTTGATGTGGAGGTAGGCTACAGGCTTGAAGGTCAGGACATTATTCTGACGGTTCAGGAGGGAAGCAGATACACGCTGGTGGGACAAGAAGGAGAGGGCTACTACGACGAGGACCTGCTTGAGGCCTTACTCGAGAAGCGGTTGGGAGAGCTCTTCCAGAAGGGCTACACGCTGGCAGAGGGGAAAATAAAAAAAGAGGTCCTAAGAGACAGCAAGCAGGTAAGAGTAAGCCTTGAGATAGAGCCCGGCAAAAGGCAGGTCTTGAAAGACTTCGTGTACGTGGGAAACAACTCAGAGATAAAGAAAATCTTTGCCAAGCATAGACGGGGTTTACCTACAGCCTTTGACAGCAAGCTGGTCGAGGCTCTAAACTTGGACCTACAGAGGTACTTCCTACAAGCAGGTCTGATGGAGGCGGACTACCGAGCGGAGGTAGAAATAGGAGAGTCAGGGGAAAGCCTAGAGTACACCTACATCTACAGGGTGGTAGAAGGACCCGTCTACAGGCTTGGCGAGACTCTCTACTACGGCTACAGAAGAACCTCTCAGCGAGAGCTCTCTTACATGGTGGAGAAGGCAAAAGAGTACTCGGAGGCGCTCAACGACAGGGCTCTCCAGAACTTGCTGAACAGCGGTATATTCAGCGGTGTGTCTTTGGAAACTTTCATAGACAAGGAAAAGAAGGTAGTCCACCGGCTCGTAAAAGTCTCCGAAGACAAAAGAGGTATGCTGGACCTGTCTCTGGGTTACGACACGGAGGAAAACCTTTCCTTAGAAGCCTTTTTGGGTGCCAAAAACCTCTTTGGCGTAGGACTAAACGCAGGTATAAGATACAAAAAAACGGGCAAAAGGGAGCTCTACGACCTTGGTTTGCAGGACAGCTTTTTCTTCTCCAGTAGATACTTGCTCAAGTCAAACCTTTTCAAGGTTTACGAAGAGCACAGAAGCTACACCTTAGACTCTTACGGCTTCAACCTGCAGTTAGGCTACAGGATAAACACTACCACATCCGTGGGGCCCGTGTTTAGCTTTCTAAGAAATCGGGTTGATGGGCAACTTTTTAACCTGCGCAAGCAGGGGGTTTTCTTGGTAAGAGAGTACAAGGACGAGCCCTTTTCGCCCAAGAGACTTCACTACAACAGCATAAACTTGAGCTTTGCACAAGGGGATGCCCGATACGCCAAGCTGGACCTGTCCGCTTTCTACCTACTTCCTCTGAAGGAAGAGCTCAAACTGAGCTTTAAGGTAGCTTTGGGAGCTCTGCGGGGAAACCCTCCCATCTTTGAGAGGTTTTTCCTTGGAGGTCTTAGGGACTTGAGAGGATACTCTTTTGAGGAGGTAGGTCAGCCACAGGGAGGAAAATACTACAGCTTCGGAAGACTTGAGCTTATCTTCCCGCTGAGAGGTCCCCTGCTGGGAGCGCTTTTCACCGACGTGGGAGCGGTAGCCAACAGAAGAGAAGACCTCACAAAAGAAGTCAAGTCTGACATAGGCACTGCGGTGGGTTTCAACACGCCCATAGGCCCGGTAAGGTTTGACCTCGCAGTTCCCATGGACAGAGACTGGCTGAAAAGAGCCAAGCTCCACCTGTCTGTGGTCTACTACTACTGAAAGTGGGGCGCAGGCCCCTTCAGAAGACAAGGCCCGCCTCTACACCTGCTCTGGTCTGACTCTTTTTGTTGTTGAGAGTGAAACTGTTGTCCGCCTTTACGTAGGAAAGCTCCCAACGGAGGAAGAGAGCTCCCTTCGTGTAGGAATGGGTGAAGGTGAAGGTCCACCCCTTGTTGCCGTCTCCAAGACCTACTAGGTCTATGCCTCCCACATCCGAGCTGTCTTTGACGTATTCAACCCTTCCCGTTGCCTTAAAGGGCTTGAGCTCGTAGGACAGATGCACGGCACCACCGCCCGCCCTTGCCTTGGCCGGCACCTGAGCCCTCGCATCTGCGGGTACTTCCACGTACACAAAATCAAAGCCAAGGGATTCCTTTCCTAAGATGTAGGAGGTCACTATGTTAAGCTCTCTTTTGTTGGCAGGCGTTGCGGTCGGGTTAGGCCTTGAGCCTTTGTCAGGAAGGATAAAGTTAAAAGACACGGAGCCCTTCTTGGTAGGAGTTATAGTTAGGCTTCCCTCAAGGGCCATTTTAGGCTCCTTAGTGCTCAGAGTGTAAAAGCCGTCGTTCACGCCGAGCTTTATGGAGATCGGTTTTGTAAGTCAGTCTGAGGCAGTTGCTGACCACAGGTTGCATGTTCCAGACGAGACCCTGCTGTATGTGGTTGTTGGTGTAGGTAAAGGCGGACTCGTAACCTATTATGGTAGGGAGCTTTCCAGCCTGGAGGGAGAGCTCTTTTGTGGGTGCGTACTCCAAGTATGCTACTGGCAAGGCACTGAAAAGGCCCGTAGAGTCCCAGGTCCTGTTTATTCCCACGCCCACCACGGGGAGGCTGTAAGCACCAGCGGTTAAGTTAAAGCCCAAGGGCTTAGGGGCCTTGGACAGGTTCAAGAGTGCGGAGCCCACATCGTAGCGGTTTTCCTTGTCCGCACCTACCCTGTTGCTGGTGTGCATACCGTACAGGGTCACCGCACCGCCTACTTTGAGGGTGCCGAGAGGTTCTGTCTTGAACTCCAAGGCCTGCACGCTACCCGCCAGAAGGGTGATGAAAGCCAAGCTCTTTCTCATGGTTTATACCTCCTTAGGAGATGTTGTATGCGCTTTCGCCGTGCTGGGACCTGTCCATTCCAGTTAGCTCCTCCTCGTCGTTCACCTTAAGCCCCGTGAGGGTTTTGACCGCAAGGAGGATGAGCAAGGTCAGCACTCCGCCGTAGACTACGGTCACGACCACCGACTTTATCTGCACGAGGAGTTGACCAGGGTTGCCGTAGAGCAATCCTTTCCCTGCGGGGTTTATGGAAGGGTCCGCAAAAGGCCTGTAAGCACTGCCCCGATGATGCCGGCTACGCCGTGAATGCCGAAAACGTCAAGGGCGTCGTCGTATCCCACTTTTTGCTTCACTTCAGCCACCATGAAGTAGCAGACTGCGCCCGAGAGCGCACCTATGACCAAGGCACCCACCGCATTCACAAAGCCCGCGGCGGGCGTTACCGCCACCAGACCGGCGATGGCACCAGAGGCAAGACCGAGCACGGTAGGCTTTCCTCTGTGAAACCACTCCGCCAGCATCCAGCTCAGGGCCGCCACCGCAGTGGCTAAGTTGGTGTTGAGCATGGCAACCGCCGCCAGCCCGTTGGCACCCAGAGCGGAGCCTGCGTTAAAGCCGAACCACCCAAACCACAAAAGCCCAGCCCCCAACACCACCAGAGGAAGGCTGTTAGGAAGTAGCAGCGCCTCCCTTCTTCTGCCCAGCAGGAGAGCTCCCACAAGACCTGCCACGCCCGCATTTATGTGGACCACCGTGCCCCCGGCAAAGTCCAAGGCTCCGTCTTTACCGAGGAAGCCACCACCCCAAACCCAGTGAGCGACGGGCACATACACCAAACTCACCCACAGAACCACGAAGAGCACCCAGGCGGAGAACTTCATCCTCTCCACGAAAGAACCGCTCACCAGAGCCACCGCTATACCCGCAAAGGTAAGCTGGAACATGGCAAAGAGGAGCTCCGGTATAGTGCCCTGCAGGCTGTCCACGCCCACTCCTTGCAGTAGGAGCTTTGAAGGACTCCCTATGAGACCTCCCACGTCTTGACCAAAGGCCAGCGTGTATCCGGCGGTGTCCCCCGTGTCCAGCTCCCGCTCCTGAGCAAAGGCGGAACTTACGAAGAGCAGTGGTATAATGGTGCCTACGCGACGCATTTTATCACCTCCTTTGCCCCCCAGAGGGGCAGGGTGGTTTTTTTTAAATGTCGAAGTAGAGCTCAAACTCCTTAGGGTGAGGTATGAACCTTATCTCGTCAACCTCCTTCTTCTTGGAGCTTATCCAGAGCTCCAAAAACTCCTCGGTGAAGACGCCACCCTTTAGGAGAAACTCGTAGTCCTTCTCCAAAGCCTTCAGGGCTTCCTCTAAAGAGCCGGGGAGCTGAGGTATGTCCTTGAGCTCTTCCGGAGGCAGGGAGTATATGTCTTTGTCGAAGGGCTCTCCGGGGTGGATGCGGTTCTCTATGCCGTCTATGGCGGCCATGAGAATGGCGGAGAAGGCTATGTACGGGTTGCAGGTGGGGTCCGGGAAGCGAATTTCTATTCTCTTTGCCTTGGGGGAGGTGGAGTACATGGGTATCCTTATGGCGGCAGACCTGTTTCTTGCGGAGTAGGCGAGCCTTACGGGGGCTTCAAAGCCCGGCACAAGCCTGTGGTAGGAGTTGAGGGTGGGGTTGGTAAAGGCGGTGAGAGCTGGTCCGTGCTTGAGTATGCCCCCTATGGCATAGAGGCAAGTTTCAGAAACGCCTGCGTACTCAGAGCCGGCGAAGAGGTTCTGCCCGTCCTTCCATATGGAAAAGTGGGTGTGCATACCGGAGCCGTTGTCGTTGGGGAGAACCTTGGGCATAAAGGTGGCAAACTTGCCGTACTTGTGGGCCACCATCCTGACCACGTACTTGTAGAGAAAGAGCTTGTCCGCTTGGCTTACCAGCGAGTCGTAGCGTATGTCTATCTCCCCCTGTCCTGCGGAGGCAACCTCGTGGTGGTGGAGCTCCACCACAATGCCCAGCTGGGACATGATGGATGTCATCTCGCTTCTCAGAGCATGGGTCTTGTCCAAGGGAGGCGTGGGAAAGTATCCCCTTTTGTGGGGAACCTTGTAGCCGGAGGAGGCTATCTCCCTACCCCACCAGCCTTCTTCTGAGTCTACTCTCCAAAAGGCGTAGTTGGCGGAGGTGCCAAACTCCACAGAGTCAAAGATAAAAAACTCCGCCTCGGGTCCGTAGTAGGCGGTGTCCCCTATGCCTGTCTGCTTGAGATACTGCTCCGCCTTTTGGGCTATGTAACGCGTGTCCCTGCCGTACCTTTCCTTCGTGACCGGGTCGTAGATGTCGCAGACCATGACCAACGTCTTTGGCTCCAAGAAAGGGTCTATAAAGGCGGTGGTAGGGTCTGGTATGGCTATCATGTCCGACTCGTTGATAGACTGCCAGCCCCTTATGGAAGAGCCGTCAAAACCTCTGCCCTCCTCAAAGGTATCCAAGGAGAGCTCGTAGGCAGGTATGGTCAGGTGCTGCCACTGACCAAAGAGGTCCGAAAACCTCAGGTCCACGTACTGAACCCCTTCCTGCTCAATGAGGCTCAGCACCTCTTCCGGTGAATACTTTGGCATTGTATGACCTCCTTTTGGGATTTTTTATATGGCCTTCTCACCCCTTTCCCCGGTGCGTATCCTTATCACGTCCTCTACGGGGATGATGAATATCTTTCCGTCCCCCACCCTTCCCGTCTGGGCGGCCTTCATAATGGTCTGGACCACCTTTTCCACTTCCTCGTCCCGTACGACGACCTCTATTTTCACCTTGGGCAGGAAGTCAATTACATACTCAGTTCCCCTGTATATCTCCGTGTGTCCCTTCTGCTGTCCAAAGCCTCGCACTTCTGTGACCGTCATTCCACCTATCCCTATTTCCACCAGTGCGTCTTTGACCTCGTCCAGCTTGAAAGGTTTGATGATGGCTTCCACCTTCTTCATACTTTAACCTCCTACTGCGTTTTATGCAAAAAGCGTGCCAACGACCCTATGTTTTCTAACGCCTATTTTACTACCCTTTGCAGCCAAAAGGTTCTTGAATTTGGGTAGAGTTGTTTACAAAATTGTAAAGTTGTTTACCTACCCTCGCCTGAGCTCCACGGTTATGTGGGAGAGCTCCTCAAACTGCGAAAGCAGTCGGTGAAAGTGCTCCACTCCGTGGTCCTCCTGAGTTTCTACTCCCACTATACAGGCGTACTTCTCGCCATGCACCTTAAAAAGGTGTATGTCGTACACCTTAGCCCTTCCGCTCTCTTCTACCCTCTTGGCTATACGCTCTAGCAGGGGGTTTTTACCTTCCATGTCTAAGAGAACTGGTGTAGTTTCCTTCATGAGACTGAAGGACCACCTTAGAATGAGCAAGAAACCCACAATACCCATGAGGGGGTCCATAAACCACAGACCCGCAAACTTACCCACGAGAAGTCCGCCTATTGCCAAGAGGGAAGTAACTGCGTCAGAGAACACATGCAGGTATGCACCTTTTAAGTTTAGGTCGTGCCTGTGGTGCTCCTGCCCGTGTAGGAGGTAAGCTCCCAAAAGGTTCACGCCAAGCCCTAAGAAGGCCACCAACAGGGCCTCTTCGTATCTGGTCTCTCCCCCCTTGAAAAGCTTTGAGAGCGACTCCTCCAAGAGAAGAAAAGAGGCCAAAAAGAGAAGAATACCGCTTGTGTAGGCACCTAACACCTCCACCTTCCACGCTCCGAAAGTGAACCTGCCCTCCTTTGCCCACTTCTGGGCAAGGTAGTAGGCCATGTAGGCTACGAGGAAGGCAAAGACATGGGTCAGCATATGAATACCGTCCGCAAGAAGGGCCACAGAGCCAAGGAGATACCCTCCTGCTACTTCCACCACCATGGTTGTCAAGGTCAGAAAAAGAACCGCCAACAGTCTTCCTGCGGGCTTGCTTTCGGGCACGTAGAGTCGGTGTTTCTGCTCACAGAGCACGGAGAAAACTATAGTCTTACTACGCTTGGGAAGTTATGAGTTAACTCAGATAAGGGAATCTTCTATCCACCTCAGGTAGTCTTCGTTTCCTGCCACGATGGGAAGCGCTATTATCTCCGGCACCGTGTAAGGGTGGGCAGTTTTTACGCTCTTCAGGAGCTCTTTGAACTTTCCGGCGGAGGTCTTTACCACCAGAAGGGCTTCCTTGTCTCTTTCTATGTTGCCCTTCCACCAGTATATGGAGTTTACCTCTGGCACCACGTTGACGCAAGCTCCCAGCTTGTTCTGAATTATGAGCTCCGCCATGTCCTTGGCCCTGTCCACAGGAATGGTAATCAGCACCACCAAGTAGCCCATCATGGCAGGAAGAATTATAACCAAACGGAGCCGGCAGAGCTTTCTGGACAAAGAGGAAGATAAACTCATACAGCGTATCACAGGGAATTTATTATACTAACATGCAAGCACTAAAAGGCTTTAGCCTAAAGACCGACCTAAGGCCCGCAGGAGACCAGCCAAAGGCCATAAAAGAGCTCTTGGAAAACCTGTGGTCTGGAGTAGAGGAGCAGGTGCTACTGGGAGCCACAGGCACAGGAAAGACCTTCACCATAGCCAACGTGATAGAGAAGTACAACAGACCAACCCTTATCATAGCTCACAACAAGATACTGGCCGCTCAGCTCTACAGAGAGCTGAAAGAGCTCTTCCCAGAGAACGCAGTGGAGTACTTCATATCCTACTACGACTACTACCAACCCGAGGCCTACATACCTGAGAAGGACCTCTACATAGAAAAGGACGCCAGCATAAACGAGATACTGGAAAGGTACAGACACTCGGCCACCGTGTCCGTCTTGGAAAGAAGGGACGTGGTGGTGGTGGCCTCCGTCTCCTGCATCTACGGCCTTGGCTCGCCTGAGGCTTACTACTCTATGAGAGTGACCCTGGAGGTAGGTGCCAGGACGAGCCTAAGCAAGCTCGCCAGAAGGCTCGTGGAGATAGGCTACGAGCGGAGTGACTACGCAGTAAAGAGGGCCACCTTCACCGTAAAGGGCAACGCCATGGAGGTGGTGCCCTCCGACATGGAAGACCAGCTTTTGAGAGTAGAGTTCTGGGACGACGAGATAGAGTCCATAACGCTCATGGATACCCTCAACCGCCACAAGGTAAAAGACCTAAAAAAGGTAGTCCTGTTTCCTGCCAGCCACTACGTGGCTCCCAGAGAGACCTTAGAGGAAGCCTTGCAGTCCATGGAGAGGGACCTGAAAGAAAGAGTGGAGTGGTTCAAAGCTCAGGGCAAGCTGATAGAGGCCCAAAGGCTTTACCAGAGGACCATGCAGGACATAGAGATGATTAGGGAGCTGGGACACTGCAAGGGTATAGAGAACTACTCCCGCTACTTTGACGGCAGAAAGCCGGGAGAGCCACCTTACACGCTCTTGGACTACTTTCCCGAGGACTTTCTGCTCGTGGTGGACGAGTCTCACGTAACGATTCCTCAGATAAGGGCCATGTACAACGGAGACCGCTCCAGAAAGGAAAAGCTGGTGGACTACGGCTGGAGACTACCCTCCGCTCTGGACAACAGACCCCTGAAGTTTGAAGAGTTTTTACAGAAGCTCCGCAAGGTCATATACATGTCCGCCACGCCCGGCGAGTGGGAGCTCCAGAGGAGCAAGGGCGTGCTGGTGGAGCAGATAGTGCGTCCCACAGGTCTTTTGGACCCCGTAGTGGAGGTCCGTCCCACGAAAAATCAGCTGGAGGACCTCATAAGGGAGGTCCAAGAAAGGCGGAGGAGAAAAGAAAGAGCTCTGGTGCTTACCACCACCAAAAGGCTTGCGGAAGAGGTCTCAGAGTACCTGAACGAAAGGGGCATAAAGGCTAAGTACATGCACTCGGACTTGGACGCCATCGAAAGAGCAAAGGTGGTGAAAGAGCTCAGAGAGGGCACGCTGGAGGTGGTTGTGGGGGTGAACCTCTTAAGGGAAGGTCTGGACCTGCCTGAGGTGTCGCTGGTTGCCATACTGGAGGCGGACAAGGAGGGGTTTTTGAGAAGCTATACCTCCCTCATACAGACCATAGGCCGTGCCGCCAGAAACCTGAACGGCAAAGCCATTCTCTACGCAGACAGGATAACCGAGTCCATGAGAAAAGCCATAGAAGAGACCAACCGCAGAAGGCAGATACAGGAAGAGTACAACAAGAAAAACCGCATAACCCCCAAGAGCATCGTCAAGCCCGTGAAAGAGCTCTTAGCCATAGAGGAGCTGGACTACGTAAAGCTTCCTATGAAGCTACCCAAGGGCATCTCCTCCGAGCAAGACCTCTTGGAGAGAATAAACAAGCTGGAAAAAGAGATGTGGGAATGTGCCCAGAAGTGGGAGTTTGAAAAGGCCGCAAAGCTAAGGGACGAGATAAAACAGCTCCGAGAACTCCTCAAACTCTTCTAATTCCTTGAAAACTTCTCCAGGATAGTTAAAATATAAAACAAAACAGAAAGGAGGAGACAAACATGAGGAGGAAACTGCTCTTAGGCCTACTTGTGGCAGGTAGTCTCTTCTTGATGCCCCTCTCCTGCGGAGGTGGTGGCGGAGGGACTGGTGCAGGTAGTGCAACCGGTGGCACAGGTGGTGGTGGCACTGGCGGTGGTACAGGCGGTGGTACCGGGTGGTAGTGGTGCAGGTGGTGGCACTGGCGGTGGCGGTGGTGCCTTCGTACTGCAGAGCTCTGCCTTTTCCAACAACGGAAACATACCGCGCGACCACACCTGCGACGGTGCGGACACATCACCACCCCTGAGCTGGAGCAACGCACCCCAGGGCACTCAGTCCTTCGTTGTCATAATGGAAGACCCAGACGCCCAACAGGTGGCAGGAAGGGTGTGGACTCACTGGGTTATATACGACATACCCGCCAACAGAAATAGCCTTCCGCAGGGTTTTCCAAAGCAAGCGAGCGTCGACGGCATAAAGCAGGGAC
>JANXBA010000040.1 GCA_025062075.1 Aquificaceae bacterium | reverse complement strand
GGTAGTCTGAGGACATATTTGAGAAAGAGAATGAATATGATTAGTCCTCTTGGATACTTGAAGGGTCTTCCTAACTTTTTTGCCTCATTGTGTTGTGATTGTGTATCAAGTATTTCTGGGTCAATGAGGATTTCTCCTCTTCTTACTAAGTCTTTGTTATAATCTTTCCAGCTCCGCTCCATAAGATTATATTATCCTACAGACCTTATTAGACAAAGCACTTTTCCTTTGAATTTGAAAACTACAAGGAGCAAATGGTTAAGCACTACTGTGGTTACATAAGATGTTTTTTAGGTAAATTCCGCATCTGTACGGATAACCCAGAGCTCCTGAAGTTTGTCTACCAATATGGGCTTGGTCTAAGAACCGGTCAGGGTTTTGGATACCTTGAGGTATGTGAGAGTAGTTGAAATGGGCGATGGAGGACTTGAACCTCCGACCTCCATCTTGTGAGGATGGCGCTCTGCCCCTGAGCTAATCGCCCGCAGTGGTTATATTATATGCCACAGAAGTGGCTTGAGGTAAAATCTTAAGGTGCTCTGCGTGGAAGTGCCTGCCAGCACCAGCAACTTTGGCTCTGGGTTTGACGCTTTCGGTCTTGCCTTGAGCCTGTGCAACGAGTTTTACGTGGACTTTGCCCCGCGCTACGAGGTGACCGTTGAAGGCGAGGGGCAAAACCTTCCCAAGGACGAGAGCAACCTTTTCGTGAGAGCCTACAGGCGAACCTGCCAACTTCTTGGGCTTGAAGAGAGACCTATGTATCTGAGACAGGTCAACAGGGTGCCTACCGCGAGGGGCTTGGGCTCTTCCTCCACCGCCATAGTGGGGGGCATAACTGCTTGCGAGGCTCTTTACGGGCTGGAGCTGGAACTGGAGCAAAAGCTAAAAATAGCCATGGAGTTTGAACCGCACCCTGACAACCTTTTGCCTGCCTTCGTGGGCGGTTTTGTGGTCTGCGCGAGCTCCGAGGAGGGGGTGAGCTTCTTAAGGCTTAGCTTCCCTGAGGAGCTAAAGTTAGTGTTGTGCGTTCCGGACTTTGAGCTCCTCACCGAGAGGGCAAGGGAGGTCGTAAAAAAGGAAGTGCCCCTGAAAGAGGCGGTCTACAACCTACAGAGGTCCGCCCTGCTGGTGGGAGCTCTGCTCCTGAGGAGGTTTGACCTGCTTTCGGAGGCGGTAAAGGACAAGCTCCACCAACCTTACAGGGCTGAGCTCGTGCCCGGCCTGCGTAGAGTAATCTCCGGGGCCTACGAGGCGGGAGCAAAGGCGGTTTTTCTGAGCGGTGCGGGACCGTCCGTGGCAAGCCTCTGCACGGAGGGAGAAGAGGAGGTGGGCAAGGCTATGGTAGAGGCCTTCGCAGAGGTGGGCGTGAGCGCTCGCTACCTTCTTCTGTCCGCCAGAGAAGAGGGCGTCCTCATAAAAAATGAAGGTGCTGACCCTTGACCTGGGCAACACCTCAGTGGACCTCTGCCTCTTTGAGAAAGAGCTCCTGTACATAGGAAAGTTCTCACCCTCCGACCTTCCTGTGCTAAAAGCTGAGAAGGTGCTAGTCTCCTCCGTAAGGCCCTCCGCCGAGGCGCTGGTAAAGGAGAAGTATCCGCAGGCGGAGTTCGTAAGGTCTGCGGACGTCCCCGTCAACACGACACTTTGCAAGGAGAAGGTGGGTGTGGACCGCCTTCTTAACCTCTACGGTGCGGTAAGGCTCTACGGGGAGGACTTAGTGGTGGTCAGCGCAGGGACCGCGCTGGTGGTGGACCTGTCGGTGCAGGGGACCTTCTGCGGTGGGTTCATAGTGCCGGGCTTGGCTCTTGGGCTTGAGTGTCTTTGCAGGAGGGCGGAGCTCCTTCCCGAGCTTAACCTGAAAGAGCTCAGAGTGAGCGTGGGCACCACCACGGAGGAGGCGGTGGTGGGCGGTATCATAAACCAGTCCCTGCACTTCGTAAAAGCTTGCGTGGAGAGCTGGAGTCACGCCTACGGAAGAGAGCTCAAGGTAGTCCTCACCGGCGGCGACGGCTGGCTACTTCGGGAGCTGGGCCTTTACGACCCCCTGCTCCTGCACCGGGCTATGCTCCTTCTTGCAGGCTTTTGTAGTGCTCCGTAACGAAACGCACTGCCTCTTCTCTGTTTCTTACTCTCCCTTCCAGCTGGGCCTCCTCCAAGGCCTTTTTAAGCTTGCCTACCAGCACGCCCGGGCCTATCTGGAGAATTTGCATGATTTCCTCACCCCCAAGCAGTGCCTTTACCGGTCTTTTTGAGAGCTCTCTTCTTCGGTAGTCTGTCAGGTCTTGGAAGGTGCGCAGGAGCTCTTGCAACTCCTCTTCGGTGTCTCCGCTCCCTATGGCGTCCGCAAGGGCGTGGAGGAAAAGGTAAGGGGCTATATCCTCGCACTCCCTCCAGAAGTTCAGCCTTCCCCTGTCGGTGAGCTGTCCCGTCCGTAGGGACTGTTGAAGGTAAAAGGGGCGCAGGTGCTCCGCCACCATCCGGGCCACAAAGGTGGTGACTTCCTCACCCCAACGGTAGAGCTTGCCGTAGCCCTTTACCAGCTCCGCACCCACCTTGTCGTGGTTGTAAAAGGTCACCTTTCCCTCCCTTATCTCAAAGGTGTGCGGTTTGGCAAGGTCGTGGAAGAGGGCGGACAGCTTAAGGAGCTCCAAGTCAGAGAACTCCCCGTGGACCTCCCTTTTCCCCAAGCCCTCCAAGAACTCCGCAGGCAGGTACTTTTCTCTCTCCCTGAGCACGCCCTCCAAGGCCTCCAACACCTTAAAGACGTGCTCCTCAAGGGGGTAGATGTGGTGCTCGCCCTGATGCCTTACCTCCTTCCACCTTCCCGTGTCCGGAAAGAGCACCTGCAAGAGCCCGTGCCTGTAGAGGTCTTTCAAAATCCTGTGACTCTCCGTATGCCTGAGAATTCTCAAGAGCTCCAAGGTTATGCGCTCGGGCGAGGCTTTTCTGAGAAGGTCTCCCCTCTGCTCCGCAAAGTCCAGAAAGTCCTGGGTGAGGCTTAGCCTTTTCTCCACCGCCAGCCTAAAACCGCGCAGAAGCCTTATGGGGTCTTCCTCCAAGTTTTTCAGGGAGACAGGTCTCAAGAGCCCTTGCTCTAAGTCTTCAACGCCGTGGGCCGGGTCGTATATGATGGTTTGCTTTGCACCGAGGCTCAGAAGGTCGTCTATGCTCACCGCCATGGCATTGGCGGTAAAGTCCCGGGAGAGCAAGTCCTCCACCAGAGCTCTCTCTAAGTTCTTACCCTTTATCTGGGCAAAGTCAAAGCGGTACCTGTAGGGGGGCAACTTCAGAACGACGGTTGCTACCGTAGGTCTCCTAAGGAGTCCCCTCTTTTCAAACTCAAAGTAGGAACCGCCTATCCTCTCTGCCAGCCTCTGGGCCACCTCTGAAGGGTTGCAGGTGACCAGCAGGTCCACGTCCACGTGAAAGCCCACGGGCTCTCCGAGCAGTCTGTCCCTTACCCAGCCACCCACTACGAAGCAGTAGGCCTCCCTAGGAAGCACGCGGGCAACATCGTCAAAGTAGGTCATGTAGAAGTTAAGCCCGTGGGCGGTGTGCTTTATACCTTTTTCAAAGAACGTCTCCACAGACTTTAATATATTATGAGGAGGCCCGCATGTTTAGTGAAAACCTGCTTTCCGCCAAGTCCTTGGAGTACCTAAACAGGGCAAAGGAGCTGGCAAGAAGCAAGGGCGACAGCAAGGTGGACACAGACCACCTCCTGCTTGCCTTTGCCCTTGACGAGAAGTCCGTGCTGAGCAAGTACCTGGAAAAGAGAGGAATAGATGCCAAAACTTTCTACCGTAAGGTGTCGGAGTACTTGGAAAAGCTCTCCTCGCAGGTGGCCCGTGCGGTAGAGCAGGAGGCTAAACACCTCATAGACCTGCGGAGCAAGATTATGCAGGTCAAGTCAGACATAGGTCAGGTGCAGGCGGAGTTAGAAAAGGTAGGGAAGGAGAAAGAGAGAATAAAGGCACAGACGGAGAGGGCAAGGCGGTATGCGGACTACTGGAGCCTTCAGGAGCTTCAGATGGAGCTGTCCCGCTTGGAGAGGTTAGAGGCTCACTACAAAAGTCAGCTAAAGAGCGTGGAAAAGAGCTTCTCCGCAGTCTTTAAGGAAGAAGACGTGAAAGCCTTTTTGGAAAACAGGCTGAGCATAGACGGCTTGGTAAGAAAAGCCTTGGAGAGCTCCAGTCTGGTGGAGCAGGTAAAGGAGCTGGGCCTTTCCCCAGACAGGGTAAAGGAGGCAATAGGCAGAGCGGTCTTTGGCAAAGAGCCCACCTTTGACTACTCGGAGATGCTGGTCAAGGTCTTGGAAAAGGCCCAGGAAAAGGCTATAGCGGAGGGCATGACCCAAGTAGAGCCCTACCACCTTCTGGCAAGCCTCATCGAAGCCAAGGACACCATAGCGGGCAAAATATTAGAGGACGTCGCAGGAGGTGAGAGGATGAAAAATGTGGCTGAGGAGCTAAAGGAAGAGGAGAAGTCCGCCCTTGAGAGGTTTGGCACTGACCTGACCCAGCTGGCGAGGGAGGGCAAGCTGGACCCGGTCATAGGAAGGGAGAGGGAGATAAACCAGCTCATAGAGGTGCTCCTCAGAAGGAGCAAGAACAACCCAGTGTTGGTGGGAGACCCGGGCGTGGGAAAAACCGCCATAGTGGAAGGACTGGCCCAGAAAATCGTAAACAGGGAGGTGCCCGCAGAGCTCCAGGACAAGTCCATTGTGGCCATAGACATGGGGTCTTTGTTGGCAGGCTCTAAGTACAGGGGCGAGTTTGAGGAGCGTCTCAAGAGCCTGATAGAGGAGGTAAAGCGGAAAGGTAACGTGATAGTCTTCATAGACGAGATTCACACGGTGGTGGGCGCAGGAAGGGCCGAAGGTGCGGTGGACGCGGGCAACATGCTCAAGCCCCCCCTTGCTCGTGGCGAGATAAGGGTAATCGGTGCCACCACCGTGGACGAGTACAGAAAGCACATAGAAAAAGACCCAGCCCTTGAGCGGAGGTTCCAGCCAATCTATGTGGAAGAGCCCACGGAGGAGGAAGCTCTGGAAATTCTCAAAGGTCTGAAGCCCAAGCTGGAGAAACACCACAAGGTGAGCATCTCCGAGGAGGCCATAGACTCTGCGGTCAAGCTCACCAAAAGGTACGTCTCCTTTAGAAAGCTCCCTGACAAGGCCATAGACGCCCTTGACCAGGCCTCAGCCCGCAAGAAGCTCTCTACAGTCTCCCTACCCCCCGAGGTGCAGGAGATAGAAAGAAGACTCCGCACTCTTGAAGAGGACATACAGAAAGCCTACTTGGAGGGCAACTACGAGAAGGAGGCCCAGCTCAAGATAAAGAAGGTTCAGCTTGAGAAGGAAAGGCAGGCGGTCCTCTCCAGAGCTGGTGGCACAGAGGCGAAAATCTCGGAGATAAAGAAAAGAATAGAAGAGTTAGACCAGGAGATACTCAGGGCCTCCGAGGGCGGAGACTACGAGCGGGAGGCAAACCTGAAGATTGAGAAGGTGAAGTTGGAGAAGGAGCTCAAGGAGCTTGAGTCAAAAAAGGCCCAGGAGCTGGTGGTCGGATGGGAGGACGTGGCTCAGGTGGTCTCCGAGTGGACGGGCATACCGGTGACGCGACTGAAAGAAGAGGAAACAGAGAAGCTCCTCAGGCTGGAGGAGGAGCTCCACAGGAGGGTTATAAACCAAGAGCACGCGGTGGTGGCGGTTTCAGAGGCGGTCAGAAGGGCCAGAGCTGGCCTCAAAGACCCGAAAAGACCCATAGCCAGCTTTCTCTTCCTCGGTCCTACGGGAGTGGGCAAGACGGAGCTCTCCAAAGCTCTTGCGGAGCTCCTCTTTGGAGACGAGGATGTTCTCATAAGGTTGGACATGTCCGAGTTCAAGGAAGAGCACAGCGTGGCAAAGCTCATAGGTGCACCTCCCGGCTACGTGGGCTACGAGGAGGGTGGAAAGCTCACCGAGGCGGTGCGTCGCAAGCCCTACTCGGTTATCCTGCTGGACGAGGTGGAAAAGGCCCACCCGCGCGTCTTTGACCTTTTCTTGCAGGTGTTGGACGACGGAAGGCTTACCGACTCCCACGGAAGGACGGTGGACTTCAGGAACACGGTGATAATCATGACCTCCAACATAGGCTCTCAGTATCTCCTGAGCATACCCGCCCAAGGCGACGAGGAGCAGTTGCGAAGGGAGTTTGAAAAGGCAAAGGAGAAGGTGCTTGAGGAGCTCCGCTACTACTTTAGACCTGAGTTCCTCAACCGGGTAGACGAGGTAATAGTGTTTAAACCTCTGACCATGAGAGAGCTCTTTCAAATAGTGGACCTGCTGGTGGCGGACATAAACAGGAGGCTCTCGGACAGGGGCATAAAGGTGGAGCTCACGGAGGGAGCAAGGGAGCACTTGGTAAGGCTTGGCTACGACCCGGCCTACGGTGCCAGACCTCTCAAGAGAACCCTGCAGAAGCACTTGGAGACCCCCCTTGCCAACCTAATCATAAAGGGCGAGGTAAAGGACGGACAGAGGGTGCGCGTAGAGCTCTCCGACGGAAAGCTCCACTTTCAGCCTTCTGAGGGCTCTGCTCCCGTTTAAACCTGCGAAAACTCATGTTGAAGGGACAGCTTAAGAGCATATATTTTTACGCATCCTTTTGCGAGGAGGTAAAGCATGCTAAGAGCCGAGTGGGTAGAGAAGAGAAAAAATTTTGAGAATAAAACCCAGATGCACCTCGCCCGCCAGGGCGTCATAACAGAGGAAATGCGTTATGTTGCCAAAAGAGAGGGGCTACACCCTGAGTTTGTCCGTCAGGAGGTGGCGAGGGGAAGGATGATAATTCCAGCTAACATAAACCATCTACACCTTGAACCTATGTGCATAGGTATAAACTCAAGGGTAAAGGTAAACGCCAACATAGGAAACTCTGGTTTAGCCTCCGACATACCTACAGAGGTAGAAAAAGCGAAGATTGCCATAAAATACGGAGC
>JANXBA010000064.1 GCA_025062075.1 Aquificaceae bacterium | reverse complement strand
CAGGCCATAGAGAGAGCGGGCTACAGACCGGGAGAGGAGTTCTTTCTGGCACTGGACTGTGCCTCTTCGGAGTTTTACTACGAGGACGAGCTTTACCACTTAGAAGGAAAAAGGTACAGCTCCGAGGAGCTGTGCAACTTTTACCTCAAGCTCGTGGAAAAGTACCCCATCTTGTCCATAGAGGACCCTATGGCGGAGGACGACCCGCAAGGCTGGAAGCTCATAACGAGAGAGCTGGGCTCAAAGGTTCAGCTGGTGGGTGATGACCTTTTCGTGACCAACCCCGCCCTTCTTAAAGAGGGCATAAGAGAGGGACTTGCCAACGGCGTGCTGGTGAAACTAAACCAGATAGGCACACTGACGGAGACGCTACAGACGGTAGCCCTTGCCCAGAGGGCAGGCTACCGCACTATCATATCCCACCGGTCCGGGGAGACGGAGGACACCTTCATAGCCCATCTGGCAGTAGGCACTAACGCCGGGCAGATAAAGACGGGCTCCGCCTCAAGGACGGACAGAGTGGCCAAGTACAACGAGCTACTGAGGATAGAACAGGAGCTGGGTCATGAAGCGGAGTTTGGAGGAAAGGAGGAGTTTCCCTTCCTTAAAACCTGACATCGTACCAAAAGCCTTTGCGTTTTTGCTCTTTGCATACACCTGTTACAACCTTTTCCTGAGTCAGTACAGCGTGTTCAAGGTGTTTGAGCTCAAAAGGGCAACCATAGACCTAAACAGGCGCATAAATCATCAAAAGCTAGAAAATCAAAAAAAGGAAAAGTTGTTGGAAATGGTAAGGGAATACCCTGAGCACTTCAAGGAGAAGTTTGCTCGGGAGTACATGCAGATGCAAAGGCCTGACGAATACATTCTTATACTCAAGGAGTAGTCTGTGCAGAGCTTTTTGGTCACGGGCTGTGCAGGGTTCATAGGCTGGAAGGTCTGCGAAAAGCTCCTCCAGAAGGGCTACCAAGTGGTAGGCTTGGACAACATGAACCACTACTACGACGTAAGACTGAAAGAGTACAGACTCAGAAGTCTGGAAAACTACGAGAACTTCACCTTCTACAAGGTGGACGTAGAGGATATAGGAGCTCTAAAGGAGGTCTTTGGAAGGCACCTCTTTGACTGCGTAATCAATCAGGCGGCGCAGGCGGGCGTGCGCCACTCCATAGAAAACCCTCACGTCTACTTTACCACCAACCTCATCGGGACTTTGAACCTGCTGGAGCTCTGCAGAGCTCACGGCGTTAGAAAGTTCGTTCTTGCCTCTACTTCTTCTCTATACGCAGGCCAGCCCATGCCCTACCGGGAAGACCTTCCGGTGAACACCCCCATATCCCCCTACGCGGCTTCCAAAAAGTCTGCGGAGGTGCTCTGCTACACTTACCACTACCTCTACGGCATTGACGTGTCCGTGCTCAGGTACTTTACCGTTTACGGACCTGCAGGAAGACCAGACATGAGCGTGTTTAGGTTCGTAAAGTGGGTGCTGGAGGGCAAGCCTGTTGAGGTCTTTGGAGACGGCTCTCAAAGTAGGGACTTTACCTACGTGGATGACGTGGCGGAGGGGACTGTGCTCGCCACAAAGCCCTTGGGCTATGCGGTGATAAACATAGGAAACAACAAGCCTCACAGTCTTAAGGAGCTCATACAGCTCGTGGAGAAGTTCACGGGGAAAAGGGCAAAGGTTGAGTTTGGTCAGTTTCACAAGGCGGACATGAAAGACACCTGGGCGGACATCTCAAGGGCGAAGAGCCTTCTGGGCTGGAGCCCTACCGTGCCCCTTGAAGAGGGCATAAAAAGGACCGTGGACTGGACGCTGGAAAACTGGGAGTGGGTAAGACATATCAAGGTGTAGAGAGCCCTTACCCTGGTCCGACTTGCACCACCTTGCCGGGGTTGAACAGGTTCTTAGGGTCAAAGAGCAGTTTTATGCCCCTGAGGAGCTCGTAGCCTACCTCGCCGAACTGCCAAGGCAGGAACTTCCTCTTGGTAAGACCCACGCCGTGCTCCCCGGTTATAGAGCCTCCGTACCTGAGCGTCAGTTCAAATATCTCGTCCACCGCCCTCTCCGCCCGCTCCTCTTCTTCTCTGTTTGCCTTGTCGTAGAGGAGGTTCACGTGCAGGTTTCCGTCCCCTATGTGTCCGAAGATTACCATGAGAAGACCGTACTTCTGGGCTACGGCCCTGTAGCCCGGTATGGCCTCCGAGAGGTGTATTCTGGGTATGACTACGTCCTCGTTTATCTTACCGCTCCTGAGGTTGCCCAGCGCGGGGCCGAGGTTCTTTCTGGCGGACCAGAGGTTTTCTTCTTCCTCCTTGCTACCTGCGGTGCGCACCTGTATGCCCATAGAGCTCAGGAGCTCTTTAATCTGTCTTAGGTCTTCTGCCACTCCCTGCTCAGACCCGTCCACCTCTATAAGCAGAAGAGCTTCCACCTTGGGAAGGCCTACGGGCTTGTAGTCTTCTACCGCCCTTATGGCCTCCGCGTCCATGAACTCAAGGGCGGAGGGGAAAATCCCTGCGGTGAATATCTTGGTGACCGCCTGACCTACTTTTTCTAAGTCTTCAAAAAGTGCCAGAGCGGTCGCCCTCGCCTTTGGTTTAGGTATGAGCTTGAGAGTAGCGGAGGTTATAAGGCCCAGCGTTCCCTCTGAGCCCACCATCAGCTTGGTAAGGTCGTAGCCTGCCACGTCCTTTATGACGGGGTTGCCCGTCTTGAGGGTTTTACCCTCCTTTATGACCGCAGTCAGACCCAGCACGTACTCTCTGGTGACGCCGTACTTGAGACATCTGGGCCCGCCTGCGTTCTCCGCTATGTTGCCCCCAAGGGTGGAATACTTGTAAGAAGAAGGGTCTGGGGGGTAGAAGAGTCCAAGCTTTTCTACGTGCTCCTGAAACTGGGCGGTGATGACGCCGGGCTGGACCTCGGCGGTGGCGTTGTCCACGTTAACTTCAAAGCGGTTCATCCTCTCAAAGGAGACCACGATGCCCTTCTCCAGCGTGGGCACCGCACCTCCTGTCAGACCGGAGCCAGCTCCCCGCGGGAAGATGGGGATGTTCTCCTCGTAGCACACCCTTACCAGCAGGGACACATCCTGATGGGTCTCTGGGAACACCACTGCGGAGGGCACCGCCCTCTCTATGGGAATAGGAGTGGCGTCGTAGGAGTAGAGCTTCCTCTCCACCGGTGAAGTCTTTACTTTCTCCTTTCCCAGCACCTCCGTGAGCTTGTCCACAGGCTTTTTTCTCAATACGCCTATCATGGTAAATAGAATATAAACCTTAATATACTTATAACAATGCCTCTGGTTACCATGCTTTGGGGAAGACAAGAGAGTCGCCACTTCTACCCAGAGAAGGTGCTCTGGCTGGTGGAACAGCCCCATCCCCACTGGGTGGAAACGGTGAGAGACCAACTGAAGATGGACTTCAGGGAAAGTGGTTTTAGACAGTTTACCCTTCTGTCCTCTCCATACCTCATAACGGACGCCATGCTTATGTTTGGCCTGGAGTTTGCCTTAGAGAGAGAAAGGCTCATAGAAAGCCTCAATCCTATAAGGCTCACTGTCAGGGTAAAGCCCGGCAGTTTTTTGGGCATAAGCCATCACTTCATGGGCGCGCCCTTTGAAGTAGAGCAGGACGAGGTGCTGAGGGAGTTTTTAAGGAGCTCAAGAAGCCTTCTGGAGGAGGGTGGTTTCGGGCTTGACGTGATAGTCCTCTCTCACGACCCTTACTTGGAGAAACTCCTCGTGGACAACCTTGAAAGGATAAGGGGTCTGAGATACCGCTTTTACGGGGCGAAGACATGATGGAAAAGGGCTACCGCGGAGTCTTTAGCAAGATGGGAGAGGGGCTTTTGGAAAAGTTCGTGCAGGACCTTTTGCAGGAGCTCGAGCAAAGACCAGAAGACCCCGAGCTCCTCTTTAAGCTAGGCGTTGCCTACACAAGAACAGGCAAGACATCGCAGGCGAGGGAGATATACAAAAGGCTAAAGCAGGTAGACCCCCAGCGGGCTAAGGAGCTCCTGGACCTTATCTACGACTACTGAGACCGCCTGCTTATGGCTTGGAGTTCACGGGCCGCTGCGTACAGGAGGGCGGTGGTGACCACTTCAGGGCCCACCCGTGCAGTGCCCCTCATCTTGGAGAGGCTCTTTTTCAGGGAGACCACTTCCAACTCAAGGAGTAGCTGGTCTCCGGGGTAGACGGGGCGCTTAAACCTCGCCTCGTCGATGCCCGCAAAGACGATGGCGTGCTTGCCTACCTCAAGCCCCAGAGACTTTATCATCAGTATGCCCCCTACCTGGGCCATGGCCTCAAGCACGTACACGCCTGGCATAAGGGGAAAGCCCGGAAAGTGTCCCTGAAAGACAGGCTCGTTTATGGACACGTTTTTTAGCCCCACGATTCTCTTGCCCAGCTCCATCTCTACCACCTTGTCCACCAGCAGGAGGGGGTACCTGTGGGGGAGGATTTCCATTATCTCTCTGGCTTCCATGGGATGTTTTATTATAAATCAAACCCCGCACCCGAGACGGCAGGTCTACCGTTGCTCCCTTCCGGGCCTGGCGGGGTTCAACCCTGTCCCGTTGCGGGGCTTAACACTATTATATCCCGGTTCACCTCTCCTGCCCAGACCTCCATGGCAGAAAGGGCCCTCTTTGCAAGCTTTCTCTTCCTTTCCTGCTTGTCTTTTATCCTCTCTTCCAGAGGTGGCAAAAGTCCAAGCACCGGTGCCATGGGCTGGAGCGTACCCTCTTTGGAGGTTATGTACCTTACCAAAGACCCAGACATGGTCTCCTCAGGAGGGAGCAGGAGCTCCTTACCCTTCAAAAGCCTGCCTGCGTTGATACCCGCAAGTATGCCCGTCATGGCAGAGGCGCTGTAGCCCTCCACGCCGGTTATCTGTCCCGCAAAGAATATGTGAGGGTGCTTTCTCAGGTTCAGGAAGGGCGTCAAGACGCGGTTGGACTGGAGGAAGGTGTTTCTGTGCATGGAGCCCAGCTTTACAAAGACCGCCTCCCGTAGGCAAGGTATGAGGCGGAGCACTCTCTTCTGCTCTGCGTAGGTCATGCGCGTCTGAAAGCCCACCAGAGAAAGAAGAGTCCCCTCTCTGTTTTCCTTGCGAAGCTGGAGCACAGCAAAGGGCTGTCTTCCAGTCCTTGGGTCCACAAGACCGACGGGCTTCATAGGTCCAAAGAGAAGGGTCTTGTAGCCTCTCTCCGCCAGCTCCTCCACCGGCATACAGCCTTCAAAGTAAACTATGTTTTCAAAGTCCTTTGGTGCCACCTTCTCCGCTTTCAGGAGCTCCTGGTAGAAAAGCGTGTACTCCTCCTCGGTCAAGGTGCAGTTAAAGTAGTCCTCACCGCCCTTGCCGTACCGGGAGGCCCAAAAGCCCTTGGAAAAGTCCACCCCCTCCGCCTCCACTATGGGCGATATGGCATCGTAAAAGTAGAGGTAGTCAAAACCTACGAGCTCTCTTATGTCCTCCGCAAGCGCCTGGGAAGTGAGGGGACCAGAGGCCACCACCACCACCCTGTCCCGTGGCACCTTTTTAACCTCTTCTCTGACTATCCTGACCAGAGGATGCTCTTGAAGCCTCTGGGTAATGTGCTGGGAAAAGAGAACCCTGTCCACCGCCAAGGCGGTGCCGGCGGGCACGTAAGCCCTTTTTCCTGCTTGCAAGACCAAAGAGTGCAGGAGCTCCATCTCCGCCTTCAGAAGGCCTGCGCCTGAGGTGAGCTCTACACTGCCCAGCGTGTTGCTACAGACTAACTCCGCAAGCTGATCCGTCCTGTGGGCGGGAGTGGTGCTTTGGGGTCTCATCTCGTATAGAAGCACTCTTATGCCCATGTTTGCCAGACGGTAGCTGGCCTCCACGCCCGCAAGACCACCGCCTATTACCACTACCTCTTCCATAAGCTTGTAAATTTATCCCTTTATAATGCCTAAACATGCGCCTTTTTGTCGCTGGCGGAGGCACGGGAGGGCACTTTTTTCCTGCCTTGGCCCTGATAGAGTGCTTAAAGGATAGGGGTATGCCTTCGGTGTTCGTGGGAGCCCTCAGGGGTATAGAGAGCAGGCTGAGAGACACCATACCCGTGGAGAGCCTGCTACTTCCCTCTTATCCTTTCACTAAAGGTTTGGGCCAGAGAGCTCTCTCCCTTTTCAAAAATGCGGAGAGCTCCCTGAGGCTCCTACGACACCTGAGGGGGCAAGTGGCAGGCGTGGTCTTTGGAGGTTATGCGGGGCTACCTCTGGGTCTGGCCTGTATTCTCAGAAGAAAGCCTCTGTTTTTGCACGAGCAGAACTCGGTGCCAAGCAGGAGCAACGCCCTGCTTTCTAAGTTTGCCAAACGCATCTTTATCACCTTTGAGCGTTCAAGGGCTTACTTTCCCCAGGACAAGGTGGTTAAGGTGGGCATTCCCGTCAGAAAAAGTCTTCTGGAGGGAAGACACACAAGCCAGGAAGAGGCCCGAAGGGCACTGGGTCTGGAGGAGGAGTTTACCCTTTTGGTGATGGGAGGCAGTCAGGGGGCGAGCTTTCTCAACCAGCTGGCTATGGAGGTTTTTCTCAAGACAGGCTGGCAGGGCATACACATAACTGGGGAGAGAGACTACCAAAGCCTAAAGAGCCTCTACGCCGAGAAAAAACTCAGGGTGCTCACCCTCCCCTTTAGCCACCAGATGGGAAAAATTTACAGGGCGAGCAGTGTAGCCCTGAGCAGGGCCGGGGCAAGTTCTATAGCGGAGCTCTCCCTCTACGGACTTCCCGCACTCTTTATTCCCTTCCCTCATGCGGTGGGAGACCACCAGTTTCACAACGCCGAGGAGATACAGGAGATGGGAGGGGGACTACTCTTGAGGCAGGAGCTCGCCCAGACCTCGCAGGTAGTGAGCCTTCTGGAGCGAATCGCCCGAGAGAGGGAGCTCTTCTCCCGCAACATATCCGCCTTTGCCAACCCTCTTGCCTGCGAGCGTATGTTAGAGTATATTCTTCAGGAGGGAGGTTAAAAGGCCATGGAAGTAAGAAAAGCGGTCCTACCCGTAGCAGGTTGGGGGACGAGGTTTCTTCCTGCCACCAAGGCCATGCCCAAGGAGATGTTTCCCGTCATCGACAAGCCCGTGATTCAGTTCATAGTGGAAGAGTGTTTGGAGGCAGGAATAGACAACATAATCTTCGTAACCGGTAGGCACAAAAGACCCATAGAGCACCACTTTGACATAAACACGGACTTGGAAAAGCACTTAGAGCAGTGCGGAAAGACTACCCTACTCAAAAACATAATGGAAATAAGCAGGCTCGTAAACCCCATATACATAAGACAGAAGGAGCAGTTGGGCTTGGGTCATGCGGTGCTGGTGGCCGAGCCCACGGTGGGCTACGAACCTTTTATAGTGTGCCTCGGGGACGTGATAGTTAAAGACGAGGATAATGTGCTCAGCAAGATGATGGAAGTTTACAGACGCTTTGGCAAGAGCGTCATAGCGGTCTTTGAAGTGGAGGAGAAGGAGGTCTCCAAGTATGGCATAGTGGACTGCAGGCACATTGAAAAAGACATATACATCATCGACGACCTCGTAGAAAAGCCAAAGCCGGAGGAGGCCCCCTCAAGGCTTGCCATAGTAGGAAGGTATCTCTTCACACCCAAGATTTTTGACAAGCTCAAAGTGACGCCACCCGGCAAGGGAGGAGAGATACAGCTTACAGACGCCGTAAAGCTCCTCCTTGAGGAGGAGGCGGTCTACGCCATAAAGATAAACTCCAGGGTTTACGACACGGGCACACCCATGGGCTACCTACAGACCATGATTGAGTTTGCTCTCCAGAGAGAAGACCTAAGGGAAGGTCTCATAAGGTACATGAGAAGTCTTATGATTGAGCCCACTGGCGTATAATTTACACACACCATGAGTATGCTACTCGTCTACACTCAGGAAGGTGAGCTTTTAGAGCTCCATAGGGACCAGCGGGAGATAGCCGAAAGGCTAGCCCCGATAGGAGTGAGGTTCGAAAGGTGGAAGGCAAACAGGGAACTGCCCTGGTCCGCCACGCAGGAAGAGGTGCTGGAAGCTTACAAAGAGGAGGTAAACCGCATAGTGGAGGAGTTTGCCTTCAAGGCCATAGACGTGGTTAGCCTGACGCCAGACCACCCTAAAAAGCAAGAGCTTAGACAAATGTTCCTTTCAGAGCACACCCACTCGGACTTTGAGGTGCGCTTCTTCGTAGAGGGCTCTGGGACCTTCTACCTACATCCCCAGGAGAGGGTCTATGCCCTGCTCTGTCAAAAGGGAGACTTCGTGAGCGTTCCCTCCAACATGCCCCACTGGTTTGACATGGGAACTGAGCCCTTTTTCAAAGCCATAAGGTTTTTTACCCTTCCTGAAGGATGGGTGGCCCACTTTACGGGCTCAGACATAGCCACACGCATACCCTCTCACGACCAAATACTCCAACTCCTGTGATAGAGGCGGTTCTCACCGACATAGAAGGAACCACCTCCTCGCTGGACTACGTAAGAAGGGTAATGTTTCCCTACTCCAGGGAGAGGCTGGAGAGCTTCCTTCGGGAACACTGGGAGGAGGAGAAGGTCAAAGCCATACTTAAAGCTCTGGAGAAGAGTCTGGGTAAACCTGTAGACCTGAGGCTGGCGGTGGAGACTTTCAGGGAATGGATAGACCGAGACTCTAAAGAGCCCTTGCTCAAGGAACTGCAAGGACACATCTGGGAACAGGGCTTTCTCTCGGGGGAACTCCAAGGACACATCTACGAAGACGCCTACGAGAGCCTAAAAAAGTGGAAAAAAAAGGGTTACAGGCTCTTCGTGTACTCCTCTGGCTCCGTAAAGACGCAGGAGCTCTTCTTTTCCCACACGCCCTACGGAGACCTAAGAGGTCTGTTTGAGGGCTTTTTCGACACATCGGTAGGAAGCAAGAAAGAAGTAGACTCTTACCGGAGGATAGCTCAAAGGGTGGGGCTTCCGCCTGAGAGTTTTCTCTTCCTGTCTGACGTGGAAGAAGAGCTGAGTTGTGCCCACCGTGCAGGCATGGAGGTGGTGCTGGTCTCAAGGGACGGCTCTCAGAAGGGGGAAAAGTTCAGGGTCATCGGTAGCTTTTCTGAGCTTGAGCTGTAAAACCCTTTCCCGAAAGCAGGTAGAGGGCGTAGGCTACGAAGAGGACGCCCCCCAACACTGCAAAGAGAGTCCCCACGCCCATAAGACCAAGAGAAACCAGCACCGCAGGGTCTTGGGTAAAGCCTGTGCCGTAGGTTTTGCGGGGAGCATCCTTGAGCCCCGCAAAGAAGAGCCCCAGCACAAAGAGCACCATACCAGACCCGTAGAGATAAACCTGCCACAAAGTCAGTCTTGAAAACCTGGAGGTATAACCGTAAGAGAGCAAAAAGCTGTAGGTCAAGCCCATAAAAGCCAGCGTTTGACTGGTTATGACGCCGTGGTAGTGGGCAGGGATGCTCAAGTTAGAGCTCATGCCCACATATCCCGCCTCAGGGTTCAGCGCGTAAGAAAGAAGGGAGGGCACTACCCCTACATAGGCAATAGATACCCCTACCAGATACAGAACAACAGAAAGGAGAAAGGCAACCGAGTGGAGCTCTCCAAGGTTAACCCTGTAGTGCCTGAGCAGGTAAAAAAGGTGGAAAAATATGGGAACTCCCAGCCCCAGTGCGTATCCTAGGTCGGTGAGCCTTCTTGCCTCCTTCGAGACAGGGTCGCTAAAGAGCAAAGGCAGTAGCACGTAAGTAAAGCTAAAGGCCAGAAAGAGAAAGCTCAGGTATCTGAGCCTCCCCAGCGTAAGGGAAAGACCCTGCCTTTCCAAAAGGTAGTACCATGCGTAGAGTAGCATGGTGCCGTTTATGAACTGGTGCACGTGCCCCGGCGCCCAGTAGAGCCTCTCGTAGAAAAGGTAGAGCTCTTCCCTGCTACCCGCCCTTAGGGTGGAGCTCAAGAAGGCCAGAAGCATGAGAAGGGAGAGAAACACCGCCAGCGCAGACAGGTGTTCTCTGGGATGCTCCGAAAAGAGGGCCCTTTCTGACTCTCTCAGGAGGGAAAAGGCCCCCAGCCAGAAACCCGAAAAGAAAAGAAGAGCTCCCAGCCAGAAGAGAGGGTGGTCGATGGTGGGCAGGTAGTTGTTGGAGACGGGCCTGCCCATGCCAGAGAGAGATACAAAAGCGATAAAAAACACGCCCCCCAGCGACAGGTATAGGGGTAGGTTTAGGCTCTTGCGCAGGGTCAACTGCCAAAGCAGAAGGGTAAAGGTGAGAAAAAAGCCCACGATGGCCAGGTCCACGTGTCCCACGATAGCGTGGTAGAAGTAGCCGGGTGGGACCAGCTGGTATAGGACAGGAGTTCTGGCAAGGGCCGCCACCAGAGCGAGAAGACCACCCAGCCCCAAGGAGACCACCGAGAGCAAGAGCCACCTGCCCAGCATCTTATCTCCTCATGTCAAAGACCATCACCGAAAAAAGGAGCGCCATGTAGAACACCGAGTAGAAGAAAAGAAGAGTGCCGTTAAGCCTCTTTGACAGAGTGAAGACCACAGTGAGAGCAAGGTAGACCAGACTTAAGAAAAGGGCGGAGAGAAAGTAAATGTGACCCGCAAAGCCGTAGAGAGACGGCAGAAGACTTACCGGCAAGAGCCCTGCGGTGTAAAGGAGGGTGCGGAGCTTGGTGTGCCAGATGCCTTTGGCCACGGGAAGGGTGGGTATGCCTGCCTTCTTGTAGTCCTCCGCGTACTTAATTGCAAGCACCCAAAAGTGGGGCGGTTGCCACAGAAACATGATTAGAAAAAGCACCAGAGCTTCGGGGCCCACTTCCCCTTTCACCGCCGCGTAGCCCACGACCGGGGGCATGGCACCAGAGATGCCCCCCACCTCAGTGGCCAAGGAGCTCCTCCTCTTGAGAGTCAGGGTGTAGACCACCACGTAGAAAAGAGAGGCAAAGAGCACCAAAAGGGTGGCCAGAAGGTTCACCTGCGTGAGCATGACCACGGCGGAAAGCCCGAGGAGGAGAAGGCTAAAGAGCAATGCGGAGCGCGGGTTTATACTACCGCTGGGTAGCGGTCTGTCCCGTGTCCTTTCCATCACCGCATCTATGTCTCTGTCAAAGAACTGGTTCAGCCCCGCAGAGCCCGCAGAGGCAAGCCCAGTGCCCAGGAGCGTCCACAAGACAAGCTGTGGGTCAGGGAAACCTCTCTGGGCAAAGTACATGCCAGTGAGGGTGGTTATCAGCACCAGTAGGACTATGCCGGGCTTGGTAAGCAGTAGGTAGTCTCTGAGCACGCCTCCGTAGGTGAGAGCTCTGCTTACCATGCGGGTTTTAACCTCGGCCCGGCCTTAGGCTTGAGTTGAAGGTGGTAGGTGAGCCAAGCAAACAGGAAAAAGCCCATGGCGGTATCCAGAAAGACCAGAGGCAGGAAGAAGCCTGAGAGCACCATGGACACCGCAAAGATAAACTGCAGGTTTATGAGCACGAAGGCGGTCAGCGTCGTCCCGTTGTAGTTGGACACGAGGGCCAAGAGAAAGCTCAGCCAGGTCACGTAGGCCATGTTTCTGTGAACAATCTGCAGGGCAACCTGCCAGTTGCTCACATCTGGGAAGAGCTCTCCGTTGCACAGGGGCCACTCGTGTCCACAAGCCTCTCCCGAGCCCGTGTAGCGCACCAAAACTCCGGTAACCATCGTAACAGTCGCAAAAAGGTAAGCCCACCAAGGCACGCCGGCGGTAGGGGGCTCCTTGTTTAAAAACCTGTACGTAAGCACCAAAGCTCCGAGAATGACCATAGACTCGTATATGTGGAAGGACTCCAGGAGCATGTGAGACATGTACTTGAGGCTGGGGGCCTCCGACTGTATCATCTTCATGCCCGTCAGAGCGGCGGATAGGGTAAACAGCAGGGCCACGAGGGAGGCTACTTTAGCAGACCGGGGCGAGGCCCTGTGCTTAAACCATAGGAGCAAAAAGGTTGCGAACACAAAAATCCCGGCAAGACCGCTCACCGTCCTGTGGCCCATCTCCAACTTGGCAGAGGTCTCCTGCGGGAGCTGGAAACTACCGTAGCACAGAGGCCAGCTGGGGCAGGCAAGACCCGAGTCCGTGGACCTTACCGCGCCCCCCCATATCATCACAATGTAGGTAAAGAGTATGGAAAGCCCTAAGAAAAGCCTTAGCATAAGTTATAAATTATACATCCGGTGAGAAATTACCCAACAGCGTCGTAGATGACCTCTTAAGTCCGGCAAGCGTAAGGACTGGAGAGCGTGTAAGGTATGAGGCTTTGTATAAAGCTCTTACCTTGTGATATCTTTTTAAGACAAACCAGCCCTATGCAAGGCTTTTTACGACAGGCTTCTGGATTTCTCACCCGACGTGTATGTTAGTATAATAAGTTCCTCGTGATAAACCGCAACGTCTTTATAGCTTTGCTGCACTACCCTGCCATGGACAGAGAGGGTAGGAAGATAGTGACCTCTTTCACCACCATGGACTTGCACGACATAGCCAGACCTGCCAGAGCTTACGAGATAAACACCTACTACATAGTCCAGCCGGTGGACGGCCAGAGGCTTATCATAAAAAAGCAGATAGACTACTGGCTCTCCGAGGAAGGTCTGAAAACAAACCCCACGAGAAACGAGGTGGTAAGGCTCGTAAAACTCTGCTACACTTTTGACGAGGTGCTGGAAGACATCCAAAGGAGCAGAGGAGGTAGGCCCGTGGTGGTAGGCACTGATGCGCGGACTTACCCGAGCACCGTCTCCTACAGCTGGCTCTCTCAGGAAATACACAAGAGGGAGAAGGACTTTTTAATAGTCTTTGGGACGGGCTACGGCATTCCCCCCTCCCTCATGAGCACTTTTGACTATATACTTGAGCCCGTTTACGGTGCAGGCGAGTGGAATCACCTGTCTGTAAGGAACGCAGTTGCTATTGTGCTGGACCGCCTGCTGAGCAAAAACAGGTGCTGACATGCTCTACCACATAGCCCTGTACCTGAAAGACTACCTTTTTGCCTTCAACGTGTTTAAGTACATCACCTTCCGTTCCTTTTTGGCGGTGCTAATCGCCTTTGCGCTCACGCTCCTGCTCACTCCCGTCTTTATGAAAAAGATGAAGGCAATCCAGAGACTCTTCAAAGGCTACAGGAGAGAGTACACTCCGGAGGGCCACTTGGTCAAGAAGTACACCCCTACCATGGGCGGTCTTATCATAGTGCTCTCCGTAACGCTTACCTGCTTTCTGCTCATGAGGTTAGACCTTTTCTACTTCTGGGTAGCTACTCTGTGCATTCTGGGCTTTGCCCTTATCGGCTTCTGGGACGACGTGCTAAAGCTCAGAAACAAGAAAGGAATATCCGCAAAGAAGAAGTTCTCCGCTCAGGTGCTGGTGGCAAGCCTGACCGCCTTGGCCATATACCTCTACGGGGGCGTGGACACCAAGCTCTACTTTCCCTTCTTCAAAGACCTTCAGGTGGAGCTCGGCTTTCTCTACGTCCCCTTTGCCGTGCTGGTTATCGTGTCCGCCTCCAACGCGGTGAACATAACGGACGGGCTGGACGGCTTGGCTATAGGGCCGGTGATGACCACCTGCGCCAGCTTGGGCGTTGTGGCCTACGCGGTAGGCCACGCAGAAATAGCAAGCTACCTGAACATTCCCTACGTGCCCTACGCAGGGGACATATCTGTGCTCTGCTTTGCCATCGTGGGCGCGGGGCTGGGCTTTCTGTGGTTCAACGCCTTTCCCGCACAGCTCTTTATGGGAGATGTGGGAGCTCTTGCCTTGGGGGCAGGGCTTGGGGTCATAGCCTTGGTGTCCAAGTCAGAGCTCCTACTCCCCATAGCGGGGGGCGTCCTCGTCTTTGAGACGCTATCCGTCATCCTGCAGGTTGCCTACTTCAAGCTCACAGGCGGGAAGAGGCTTTTCAAGATGGCTCCCTTTCACCACCACTTGGAGCTCTCCGGCGTGCCAGAGCCCAAGATAGTGGTCAGGATGTGGATAGTGTCTTTGCTACTTGGGATTGTGGCCCTTGCCACTCTCAAGCTCAGGTGAAAGCAAAAGCCCGCCGTACGTGCATCTTCTACCCCTCAGGAGCTCCACTACCTTGTCCACAGGTCCCGGGGAAGACACCACGACCAGACCCGCACGCTGGTAGGGAGGAAGGTAAGACCTACCTATTACCCTGTCTCCGTCAATCCAGTAAAGGTCAAGCTCCAAGTGGGTGTTCTTGTTCCAGAAGTGCCTGACCGCTCTGTCCTTGTAGAGAAAGACCATGCCGTCAAACTCCCCGAGGGACTTGTAGCCCATGAGACCTCTCTCGTGGGCTTGGGGCGTGTCCGCCACCATGAGCCTGCATTGACGCACCTGCCCACTTGACAAGGCGAAAAGCAGTACCAAGAGCAAGCTGACATACATGAGTGTAAATTCTAAAGCTCCACCCAAAAGACTTTACAATATTCTCATGCCCCTGATAAGGGACATGGAGGAGGTAAAGGAGTTCATAAGGGGGACTTCAAAGAAGACTGCCATTTACGTGGGTTGTGACTCCCGTCAGGTGAAAAACTACACTCTTTTTGTATCCGTGGTCGTGGTGCACATAGACAGCTCCAAAGGTGCCCGCATCTTCTGGAAGGTGGACAGAGTGCCCCGCATGAGGTCCTTAAGGCAGAGGCTTTTGGAGGAGGTCAGCAGGGCGGTTTACTTGGCTTTGGAGATTTCTGAGGTAGTAGAGGACAGACCCTTTGAGGTGCACTTGGACATAAACCCAAACCCAGAGCACAACTCCAGCGTCATACTCAAGGAGGCTATAGGCTACGTGCTTGCCCAAGGGTTAAAGCCCGTGGTAAAGCCTCACTCTATCGCAGCCAGCACGGTGGCGGACTACATCACCGGCAAGTATTAGAAAACGTACTCCCCTGAGACCAGCTTCTCGTAGAAGCTGACCGGCAAGAAGGCGTGTCGGTGCATGTCCGCAGAGTAGAGCTTGGTCTGGACTTTCACCTCCCGCAAGGGTTCTCTGACGGGGCGTTTCTTAGAGCCCACGGACATGGTCCACCAGTAGCCTGCGTATCCCGGTATCACCGCCGTGTAGAGGTCCACCACCGGGAAAACCTTTTTCAGAGACCTCTGTATCCTCCTGACTATCTCCAGGTGGTAGTGGATGGACTCGGTCTGCCCTACGTATATGCCCTCCTCCTTGAGAGCTCTGTACACGTGCCTGAAAAACTCCTCCGTGGTCAGCACGTGGGCAAAACCCACAGGGTCTGTGGAGTCCACGATTATCACGTCAAACTCCCCCTCGTAGTCCTGCACGTACTTGTATCCGTCCTCGTTCAGGACTATGACCCTTGGGTCTTCAAAGGCAACCGCCATGGTAGGTAGGAAGCGCTTGGAGACCTCTATCACCTCCTTGTCTATGTCCACCAAGACCGCCCTCTTCACCTCTGGGTGCTTTAGGACTTCTCTGAGGACGCCCCCGTCCCCACCGCCTATGATAAGCACGTCCTCCGGGTTAGGGTGGGCGTGGAGTGGCACGTGTGCCATAAACTCGTGGTATATAAACTCGTACTTCTCGTCGCACTGAGCCACTCCGTCCAGCACCAGTATCCTACCAAAGTGCGGGGATTCTACCACCATGATGTCTTGGTATTCACTCTTGCCGTGGTAGAGGACATTGCTTATGGGGTAGCAGTGCCTTATGGGTGCGTAGGGGTCCCTTTCCATAAACAGGGTGTCCATCATCTCTGCTCACCTCTTATGTTTTTGGACCTATTATAAAGCAACAGAACTTCCTCGGGGCTTAGGGTTTCCACCCTTCTCATCGGGTCGATGCCCTCAAGCAGGAGAACTTCTTGCGGAAGCTTGTTCTTGAGAGCCTTTCTCCTCATGGAGTAGAGCTCCGTCAGAAAGCCCTTGTAGTCCAGAAGGTCCAGCTGGGGCAAGTTTTCCAAACGCACCAGCCTTACAAGGCCAGACTGCACCCTGGGCTGTGGCAGGAAAAATCTGGCTGGTAGGCTCATGAGGTACTCCACCCGGTAGAAGCTCCTCACAAATGTAGAGAGCCACGAAGGACCCTTCTGGAGCTTCTCCGCCACCTCCTTCTGGAGCATGTAAAAGGCTTGGGGAACGCAGGCGTGGCTCAATACGGTGTTTTCTACTATGAAGCTTGCCACATTGTAGGGCAGGTTTCCAAACACTTTGAGCTCTTTTCCGAGAGAGCAGAAGTCAAAGCGCGTGGCATCTTGCCTGTGTATCCTCACTCTGGGGTCGGCGGTAAGCTCTT
This sequence comes from Aquificaceae bacterium, assembly GCA_025062075.1. Classification (GTDB taxonomy): domain Bacteria; phylum Aquificota; class Aquificia; order Aquificales; family Aquificaceae; genus Pampinifervens. The sequence continues at coordinate 11,341 of JANXBA010000064.1, read as the reverse complement.
TCAGCTTTTCCACCATCTGCGCGTCTATCTCCACAAGGTGGAGCTCCTTGAAGGGGTACTTTAGCACCTCTTTTGTGAGGTTGCCCGTGCCGGGACCTACTTCTACCAGCACCTCGCCCTCCGACGGGTTTATCAGCTCTCCTATGCGCGTCAGGACTTTGCTTGCTACCAGCAGGTGCTGACCCAGATGCTTTTTCAGTTTCATCCTTTATAATTTAGACCAAGAACGCACCTTTCCCGTTGGGTTACCCGCGAGGGTTTGGGAAAGGGTGGCAAAACCCAAGGAGGTAAGCATGGCAGTTGTATCCATGAGAGACCTTTTGGAAGCAGGGGTCCACTTCGGACACTCCAAGGGCAGGTGGAACCCCAAGATGGCGCCCTACCTTTACGGCGTCCGCAACGGCATACACATAGTAGACCTGAGCAAGACCGTAGTCTACTTGGAGCAAGCCTACCACTTCGTGGCGGACAGCGTGGCCCAAGGTGCGGAGGTGCTCTTTGTGGGCACCAAAAAGCAGGCAAAGGACGTGATTAAGGAAGAGGCGGAAAGGGCCGGAGTGCCCTACGTGAACGAGAGGTGGGTGGGCGGACTTCTGACCAACTTCCGCACCGTCCGCAAAAGCATTCTCAAGCTCCACACTTTGGAGAGGATGGAGGCAGAAGGCGTCTTTGAAGTGCTTCCCAAGAAGGAAGTGAGAGAGCTCCGCAGGAAGATGGAAAGGCTCAGAAAGCTCTACGGTGGCATAGTCAGCATGGAAAGGCTTCCCAACATCCTGTGGGTGGTGGACACCATAAGAGAGGCCATAGCCTTGGAAGAGGCAAAGAAGCTGGGCATTACTGTGGTAGCCATAGCGGACTCCAACTGCGACCCTGACCTGATAGACTACCCCATCCCCGGAAACGACGACGCCATAAAGTCCATAAAGCTCCTCACTTCCAAGATGGCGGATGCGGTCATAGAAGGAAAGCAAAGGCGCGAAAGCCTGGGCGAGGTGGTGGAAGTGCCCAAAAGAAGGGTCATCACGGTGGAAGAGGAAGAGAAGGTGCTCTTTGAAAAGGCCATGGAGATGTCCGAGAAGTACGAGTACATTGACAAAGGTGCAGAGGAAGAGTAAGGAGGTAAGAAGATGATAAGCGCGGAGATGGTAAAAACTCTCAGAGAGATGACTGGGGCGGGCATGCTTGAGTGCAAAAAGGCCCTCGAAGAGGCCCAAGGAGACATGGAGAAGGCCAAGGAGATTCTACGCATAAGAGGACTTGCCAAGGCGGACAAAAAGGCGGGCAGGGAGACCAAGGAGGGCATCATCTACGCCTACGTGTCCGAGGACAGGAAAAGGGGAGTTCTCATAGAGCTCAACTGCGAGACGGACTTTGTGGCCAAAAACGAGCAGTTTTCAGAGCTTGCCCTACAGATAGCCAAGCACATAGCCACGCACCCTGAAAACTCAAACAGGACTGGCACGGGCGAGGAGGTGGCAAGTCAGAAGGTCCACGAGGGCACCACGGTGGAAGACCTGATAAAGTCCGCCATAGCCCGCATAGGGGAGAACATACAGCTCCGTAGGTTTGTCAGGTTTGACACGGAGGGCTTTGTTCATGCTTATGTGCACGGCATAGGAAAGGTGGGGGTGCTCTTGGACTACAGCGCACCCTCGCTGGAGGAGAAGACCCTACGGGTGGTTCAGGACGTGGTTCTTCAGATAGCGGCCATGAAGCCCGAGTACGTGAGCGTCCAGAGCGTGGACCCAGAGGCTTTAGAAAAAGAAAAGAGGATACTCACTGAGCAGGCAAGGCAGGAGGGCAAGCCCGAGAACATCATAGAAAAGGTGGTAGAAGGAAGGCTCAAGAAGTTCTACCAAGAGAAGGTGCTCTTGGAGCAGGCCTTCATAAAAGAGGAGAAAAAGACCGTAGAGCAGTACCTGAGGGAGAGCTCCACGGGCGTAGAGGTCAGAAGGTTTGCCAGGTTTGAGGTAGGTGGTGCCTGATGGAGGAGGCGCCAGTTTACAAAAGAGTGCTTCTTAAACTCTCCGGCGAGGCCCTCGCCGGGGAGCAGGACTTTGGCATAGACCCAAGGTTTTTGCAGTACATATGCTCTGAGATAAAGAGTCTGGTAGATGTGGGCGTTCAGACCGCCATAGTCATAGGCGGTGGCAACATCTTCAGAGGTGCGGAAGGGCTGGAGATAGGCATAGACAGGGCTACGGCGGACTACATGGGCATGCTGGCTACGGTGATTAACGCGTTAGCCCTACAGTCCGCCCTTGAAAGGTTGGTTCAGATCCCTACGAGGGTTCTCTCCGCCATAGAGATGAGGCAGGTGGCAGAGCCCTACATAAGACGCAGGGCCATAAGGCACCTGGAAAAGGGCAGGGTAGTCATCTTCGGTGCGGGCACGGGGAATCCCTTCTTCTCCACGGACACCGCGGGAGCTCTGCGGGCCATAGAGATAGGGGCGGACCTGTTTATAAAGGCCACCAAGGTGGACGGCATCTACACGGAGGACCCAGTAAAGAACCCAAAGGCGGAGTTTATTCAGGAGATATCCTACCTGCAGGCTATAAACATGGGTCTGAGAGTGATGGACCACACCGCCATGACCCTGTGCAGGGAAAACCGCCTACCCATTCTGGTGCTGAACATAAAAAAGCCCGGCAACCTGCTCAAGGCGGTGAGGGGAGAGAGGGTGGGCTCTCTGGTAAGGTAGGAGGCATGCCATGATGGAGGACGTTTTCAAGAGCACGGAAGAGGACATGAAAAAGGCCCTTAACTACTTTAAAAACGAGATAGCGGGACTGCGCACCGGCAGGGCGAGCACCTCTTTGGTGGAGGAGCTAAAAGTAGAATACTACGGCTCCAAGGTGCCCCTAAAACAGCTGGGCACGATAAGCGTGACGGAGGTAAACCAGATAACCCTCCAAATATGGGACAGCAATGCGGTCCCAAGCGTGGAAAAGGCCATAATGGAAAGCCTAAACCTCACCCCCCAGAGACAAGGCAACCTGCTACGCATAACCCTGCCACCCCTGACGCAGGAGAGAAGAAAAGAGCTCGCCAAGATGCTCCACAAGATGGCGGAGGAGGCAAGGGTTGCGGTGAGAAACATAAGAAGGGACGCAAAAGAGCTCATAGAGGACGCAGAGGGCGTATCTGAGGATGAGATAAAAAGAGCCTTGGAAAGGCTTCAGAAACTCACCGACAAGTACATAGAGGAGATAAACCAGCTAACGGAGGCCAAGGAGAAGGAGATAATGGGGAGCTAAACTATGGACTTTCCCGAAATTCTTCTGATACTGGCGGTGGCCTTCATCTTCTTGGGACCTGAGCGTATGATGGAGGTGGCGGTCAAGCTGGGGGAGTTCTTGCGTAAAGTGAGGGAAACTTGGGACGAGCTCAGATACCAGCTCTACATGGAAAGCATCAACAGGAAGATAATGGAAGAGAGCAGGCAAGCGAGCACGCCGGAGACAGAAGGCGAGCAGGCCCAGGAGGTGGCACAGGAGGATGGAACAGCAGGACCTTCCCAAGATGCCCCTGACGGAGCATCTGAGGGAACTAAGAAGCAGGCTGATTAAGTCCATACTGGCCTTTTTGGTGGGCACAGGCGTGGCCTTCTACTTTGCGAGCGCCATCTTCGAGGTCCTAAAGGAGCCGGTAAGGAGGTCCTACCCGCAGGTGGAGCTGGTTACCTTATCCCCCACAGAACCGCTCTTTATACTGCTGAAAATCTCCATAGTCTTCGGCTTTGTCCTCTCTTCCCCCTTGATTTTCTACCAACTGTGGAGGTTCGTAGAGCCCGCCCTCTATCCCAACGAGAAGAGACTGGTCTTTCCCGTCACTTTCTTTTCCCTGCTCCTATTCGTTATGGGAGGTGCCTTCTCCTACTTTGTGGCCCTTCCTATGGCACTTAAGTTTTTGCTCGGCATAGGGTTTTCTCAGCTTCAGGCAAAGCCCTTTCTTTCGGTGAATCTCTACATATCTTTTCTGCTGAAGATGATAGTGGGCTTTGGCATAGCCTTTGAGCTCCCGGTGGTGGTCTTCCTCCTGCAGAGGGCGGGCGTGGTCACGGAGCAACAGCTGAAAGCCTTCCGCAAGTACTTTATAGTGATTGCTTTCGTGGCGGGAGCTCTCATAGCGCCGGACGTGACCACTCAGGTGCTCATGGCCATTCCCCTCATACTGCTCTACGAGATATCCCTGCTGGTGGGTAAGCTGGGCAGGCGGAGGTAGTGCAGTGAGGGTGCTCGTGACCGGCGGGACGGGCTTCGTAGGCAGGCACGTAGTGAGAGAGCTCCTGTCAAGGGGATACCAGGTAGGCTGTCTGGTGAGAGACGCAGGCAAAGCCCTCAAGGTGCTGGGCCAGTCCGTAGAGCTCTACAGGGTGGACTTTGAAGACAGAGCCCTTCTGAAAGAGGTCTTTCAGGCCTTTCGTCCTGACTTTTTGGTCCACCTTGTGGGCATCCTCTACGAGGACAAAAAGCGCGGGCACACCTTTACCAAGGTGCACCACCTTTACTCTAAGCACCTCTACGAGACCGCAAGGGAGATTGGAAGTGTGAAAAGAGTGGTCCACATGAGCGCGCTGGGCACGCACCCGGAGGCCCCCTCCGCCTACCACCGCACCAAGTACGAGGCGGAGCAGGAGCTAAAAAAGTCCGGCATAGACCACACCATAATGAGACCCTCCCTGATTCTCGGGCCGGAGCAGAAGCTCTTTGGCGACCTGTGGTCTATCACCAAGTACCTGAGAATTATGGCTCTGCCAGACGGAGGTAGACACCTTTTCCAGCCTGTGGACGTAAGGGACGTAGCCTGCGCCTTTGCGAGAGCCTTAGAGCTCAAGGAGGGCAGTAAGACCTACGAGCTGTGCGGTAGCAGGAAGGTCAGCTTTGCACAGCTCCTGCGGGAGACCTTCAGAAGCTGGGGAAGAAAAGTTTTTCTCCTGCCAGTTCCAAAGAGCCTTATGTACGCAGGAGGTCTGGTAGTGGAAAGGCTCGTGCATCCTCCACCCTTTACCTCGGACCAGATGCTTATGATGTGGAAAGATAACATCTGCGGGCTTGACCCAGATGTAGAGAGCTCGGGCGTGCAGGCCCTGTGCGGTAGAGACCCCATACCCTTTGAGGAGTCTCTCCATTGGAGCCTTGAGGAGTTCAGGAGGAGTTTAAGTGCCTGACCTGTCGGTGGAGCTCTTCGGCGTAAGGTTTAAAAACCCAGTGTGGGCGGCCTCGGGCACCTTCGGCTATGGCGTGGAGGCCTTGGAGCTCTTTGACGTCTCCAAGCTGGGGGCAGTGGTCACCAAGGGCATATCCCTAAGACCCCGGGAGGGAAACGCCCCGGAGAGAATAGCGGAGACCCCCTGCGGTATGCTAAACTCCATAGGTCTCCAAAACCCCGGCGTGGAGGGCTTTTTAAAGAACATATACCCGCAGATAGCCCACATAGACACGCACTTTGTGGCCAATGTCTTCGGGGAGACAGAAGAGGAGTACGTAGAAGTCTGTAAGGCGCTGGAGGGAGCTCCCAAGGTGGTTGCCTACGAGCTGAACGTGTCCTGTCCTAACGTGAAAAAGGGGGGCATACTCTTCGGTCACGACCCGGTGGTCTTGGGCAGGCTGGTGGAGAGGGTAAAGGCGCAGGTGAGAAAACCCGTGCTTGTGAAGCTCTCGCCCAACACCGGGGAGGTGAGCTCCTTTGCTCGCATCTGCGTAGAGGCAGGCACGGACGGCATTGTGCTCATAAACACCCTCTTAGGCATGAAGATAGACATAAAGGGTCAAAAGCCTGAGCTCTCCACGCTCACGGGTGGGCTCTCGGGCCCCGCCATTCTGCCCGTGGCGGTCAGGATGGTGTGGGAGGTTTTTTCCCAGCTTGGGAGGACTGTGCCAATCGTTGGAGTGGGAGGGATTTACGATGCGGACTCCGCCCTTCAGCATGTGCTGGCAGGGGCCACCTGCGTGCAGGTAGGCACCGCCAACTTCTCCGACCCCTACGCACCCCTAAGCGTAATAGAAGGCATACGGAGCTACATGGAGGAAATGTCCGTAGAGAGCTTTACCCAGCTCGTGGGGAGGGCTCACAGGCTCGTGGTTCGCCCTTCAGGCTCTCCACAAGGCGGAACATGATAAGATACAGGGGAAGCAAGGCATCCCAGAAGAAGGTAAAGACGGCACCCGCCAAGTGACTACCCAAGGCGAGGAGCAGGGGCAGGAGAAGGTAGTCACCCCTCTCCGAGATTTTAAACCTCAGAAGAAACCTCAAGTAAACCCAGTAGAGCCACAGAACAAACAAAAGACCAATAAAACCCTTCTCTATAAGCTCGGAGATTAAGAGCACCGACTCGTATACCCCACCTACGGGACTCTTGGGCTCCAAGTAGTATCCCGAGTTCACCCCGTGGCCTATAAGCAAGGGTAACCAGTTACCCTCCCTAAAGTCTCTGCGCACAACCTCTATCCCTGCCTTGGCTATCTCCCACCTCCTGCTGGATATCAGGTTCAGCGTCTCGTCGCTTAGAGTTCTCTCGCCTGTGAGCACCTCAAAGACCGCTCTGTATCTGAGGTCTTTTTCCACGAGCAACGCAGTGCTCACTCCTAAGCTCACCACAAAAACCCCAAAGACCGCCAAGAGAGCCCTCTTGGGAAAGTGCCTGAAAGACAAAAGCATGACCACCGCAAGGGCAAAGGCAAGACCCAGCATGGCGGACCTTCTCATGCTGAGGAAGACCACACCCACGAAGAGTAGGAAGGGAAGGAGGTAGTAAAACTTCCTCGAGTAGAAAAAGAGGGAAAGGCTTGCCAGGGCAAACACCGTGTAGAGGGCACCCACCTCAAACCAGCCACCCCACAGGAGGGCAGGCTGACCCGTGGTCTTGTACTTGTAAAGCACGAGGGGCACAAAAAGTAGCCCCGCAGACAGGAGAAAAAGGTTAAACCCAAGAAGGCTTCTCTCATTTACTTTGAGGAGGCCACCAAGGGGGTAGGAGAGCAGGAAAAGGCTTCTTTCCACCGCCTTGCCGAGCTGAGAGGGGTTGTAAAGCAAGGTGGAAAGCATCACGGGCAAGGCGTGAAGCAGAAGAGGGAAGAGCAGTCCACCACCGTGCCTTAACTTCCCCCTGACCGCCTGGAACGAGAGGTATATGAGGACAAGGCTAATAACCGCCTCAAAAAGGGTTATGGAGAGCAGGGCACACACAAAGAGGAAGTAGAGCATTAAATGATTATCGCATGTAAGCTTGGTATTAAGATGTTGCTTATCTACGCATATCTTATGCAAAGATAAGAAAATCTGATAGAAGGGCTCTCCTCCGCGTGATATGTTTACATGACGTAGCCCAGCCGGGAGGTTGAAAAATGAGAAGGGTGCTATTAGCCTTTACGCTAACTGTAGGCACTGTGTATGCCACACCTGTGTTTATGGACGGCGAGTACGCAAAAGCCCTATGCGAGCTGTGGAACAAAACGCCCCAGCTCTCAGAGCAGTTGGGAAAGAGCGAAAGCTGGATGTCCGCCACGGAGAGAAGGCTCTTTATCTACCGGGAAGAGTGTGGTGACAGCAGGCAGATACAGCTCACCATAAGGAACGAAGGGGGTAGGGCCCAGTGCGTATACGGCGGTCCTGCCAAGGACAGGAGAGGAAAAGAGGACTTTCTCATGTATGCGGAGACCAGGAGGTGGCTGGAGATGGGCAAGAAGGAGTACGGACCCATGAAGGCCATGATGCTCAACCGTCTTAAGTTTGAAGGACCAAAGGGCGTGGCCATGAAGAACATGGGACCCTTTGAAGCCTTCTTGGACATGGTGGACAACGCCCCTCACGACGCCAGCAGATGTCCCTAAAGTAGCACCTTTTCTAAGGTCAGCCCCTGTGCCTTGGCGGTGTAGGGACAGCTCTCCTGAGCGGTGAGGTACCTCTGCACGTCCTCCTTTTCCAGCCTGCCGAGCCCCACATATACCAAACACCCCACTATCCTCCGCACCATGTAGCGCAGGAAGTTCCTCGCCCTTATCCTGAACTCTAAGAGCTCCTCCTGCCGTCTTAAGCTCACCTCCTCCACGCGGATGAAGGGGTTTTTATCCTCCTCCCTCTTTGAAAAGCCTGAAAAGTTGTGCAGTCCTACGAAGAGCTCTAAAGCGGAGAGCATCCTCTGATGGTCCAGCCTGTGAGGTATTCTCCAGCAGAAGGGTTCCAAGAAGGGGTCCCGGGCGTGGGTGTTGAGGATTCTGTAGAGGTAGACCTTGCCCTTCGTGTGGAAGCGGGCGTTAAAGCCCTCCTGAACCCACACCCTTTTTACGCCCACGTCTGGGGGCAGTGTGGAGTTAAGTGCCTTCAGCAAGACGGAGGGCTCAAAACTCTTCTGTGCCTGAAAGTTTGCCACGTACTCAAGGGCGTGGACGCCCGAGTCCGTCCTACAACAGCCCGTCAGCTTTATCTCCTGCTGGAAAAGACGCTCTAAGCTCTCCGTGAGGACGCCCTGCACCGTGCGTAAGTTAGGCTGGACTTGCCACCCGTGAAAGCGCGTCCCCACGTAGGACAGAAGGAGCACGTAGTTGGGCATGGTCAAGCCCGTAGGTGTGCAGTAAGTTCCTGCTCTTTTTTCCTGAAGAGCTCCTCCTGCTCCCCGCCCAGCTCGTGGTCGTAGCCCAGAAGGTGGACAAAGCCATGTACTACGAGCCTTTTTATCTCCTCTTCCAAGGTGCAACCCGTCTCCTCCGCCTGCCTCTTTGCGGTCTCCACCGAGATGACTATCTCCCCCAGAAGGTAGTGCTCTCCCGCCCACTCTCCGAAGGGAAAGGAAAGCACGTCCGTTGCCTCGTCCTTGGCTCTGTATTCCTTGTTTAGGCGTCTTATGGTCTGGTCGTCGGTCAGGTAGAGACTGAGCTCTACGCCCCTTAGGTCTTCCGCCTTAAGGAGACGGCTCACCAATCCCCTGAGCCAGCTTACTTTCAGGCTTGTTCTCTCTTTCCTTATGAGCACTCTGCTCTTCTTTTGACCTTTCAAACTCCTCATAGGCTTTTATTATTCTGGCTACGATGGGGTGTCTTACTACGTCTTCCTCTTTGAACCACACGAAGCTTATGCCCTCCACGCCCCGAAGCACTTTTACCGCCTCCAGGAGTCCGGACTGCTCTCTTCTGGGCAGGTCTATCTGGGTCACATCCCCCGTTATCACCACCTTAGCACCAAAACCTATGCGCGTCAGAAACATCTTCATCTGCTCTTTAGTGGAGTTTTGGGCCTCGTCCAGAATGATAAAGGCATCGTTAAGGGTTCTTCCCCTCATGAAGGCAAGGGGTGCTATCTCGATTATGTTCCTCTCCAGCATGTAGCTTGCCTTGTCGTAGTCCACCATGTCGTAGAGGGCATCGTACAGAGGTCTCAGGTATGGGTCCACTTTCTCCGCGATACCCCCCGGCAGAAAGCCCAGTTTTTCACCTGCCTCCACCGCAGGTCTGGTGAGTATTATCTTGTTGACCTTGTTGGCCTTTAGGTGTGCCAAGGCCATGGCCATGGCCAAGTAAGTTTTACCAGTCCCCGCAGGACCTATACCGAAGACCACGTCGTTGTTCCTTATGGCGTCCACGTACACGCTCTGGGTGTGCGTCTTGGGCACGATTGCCTTTTTTCTGTGGGTTACGAGTATGACCTCTTCTCTGAAGCTCTCCGGCAGGGTCTTTGCCTGAAGGTAGTTTTTTGCCCTCTCCCGCACCTCTTGGGAGGTGAGGGTGGTGCTTCGGAGCTCTCTGATTATCTCACTTAGAAAGTCCTGAACTACCCTGACCTTGTCCTCCTCACCCCTTATGAGTATCTCCGTGCCTCTGGCGGATATCTTCACCTCAAAGAGCTGGGAAAAGTACTTGAGGTTTTCGTCCCCTCTCCCCACTATGGCGTAGAACTTCTCGTCAAAACTACCTAAGTCCAGTTTCTCCTCTACTTTTTCTGTCATACGGCTATAAATATATTACTCTACCGCCCGAGGGCAACGCAGGTTAAAATACCCTCATGCACGCCCTGTACACGGATAAAGCCCCCAAACCCGTAGGCCCTTACTCCCAGGCCATTAGGGCAGGCGGTTTTCTCTTCCTGTCTGGGCAGGTGGGCATAGACCCTCAGAGCGGAAAGCTCAGGGAAGGCTTCAGAGAGCAGGTAGAGCAGGTCTTCAGCAACATACAAGCTATACTCCAGACCGCAAACTTGGGCAGGGAGCACATAGTCAAGGTGGTGGTCTATCTGAAAGACCTGAGCCTTTTTGGGGAGTTCAACCGGCTCTACGAGGAGTTTTTCCGAGGCTTGGCTACCAAGCCTGTCAGGACCACCGTGGGCGTCAGTCAGCTACCTCTTGACGCTCTGGTGGAGGTGGAGGTGGTGGCCTTTGCGGGATATAATCCATAGCCCATGATACCCTCCGACCTGGAGCCTCCTCACGACGAGCTTGCAGAGAGGGCTGTGCTGGGTGCGATTATCGCCGACCCGGAGAGTATGCCCACCGTGTTGGAAAACCTGCGAGAAGAGGACTTTTACTTTGAGCACCACCGTCAGCTCTTTTCAGTGCTCTACAGAGTGTGGGAAGACAAAGGAAAGGACTGGGACGACATAGTCCTGCGAGAGTACATCCAAAAGGCAGGGCTGGGGCAGAGGCTGAGCGACGCTCTAATCTACGCCTTAGTGGACGAGGCGGCCACGGGAAGCCTGCTGGAGGAGGCCATAAGAAACGTCAGGGAAAAGTCCGGCCTCAGGCGTCTGATGGAGCTCTCCCTACGCGTCCTGAAAGGCATAAAAGAGGAGCCAGACTTTAACAACCTCTTAGAGTTTTTAAACGCTAAGCTCTTGGAGATATCAGAGAAACAGCTCGTGACCCACTACTGGCACATCAGGGAGGTGACCAAGGTGGTTATAGAAATCATAGAAAAGTACCGCAAGCAGGAAAGGCTCATAACGGGCAGGGCCACGGGTTTTCTGGACCTGGACATGCTCACCACGGGCTTCCAACCCGCAGACTTGGTTATCCTAGCCGCAAGGCCGGGCATGGGAAAGAGCTCTTTTATGCTCTCTATGGCCATAAACATGGCCATGCAGGAGAAGGTTCCGGTAGCCATCTACTCCTTGGAGATGAGTAAAGAACAGCTTGTGCTGAGAGCTCTCTCCATGATGTCAGGCGTCCCCCTACAGAAAATAAGAATGGGCTTAATAAGTGAGGAGGAAAGGAACAAGATACTCTCCGCCGCCCTTGACTTGAGTAGGCTGGAGATATACATAGATGACACTCCGAGCCTGTCCACCACCGACCTGCGGATAAAAACCCGAAAGCTCAAGAAGGAGAAGGGCATAGAGGTGGTTTTTGTGG
>JANXBA010000027.1 GCA_025062075.1 Aquificaceae bacterium | reverse complement strand
TGGTAAGCCTGTCCGCGAGCAACCTTTTTGTGAGGTGAGACGATGGACTATCTGGCACTGCTTGTCTTCTTCGGCGTTATGCTCTCCATAGCTTTGGTTTTAGTCTTTACAAACCGCCTGCTTGGGCCTAAGTCTTCCGAGGCTCTGCAGGACTACCCCTACGAGTGCGGAGTGCCCCTCTACGACAAGTCCGCCCAGTCCACATTCCACCAAGGTTACTACCTTCTTGGACTTCTTTTGCTTCTCTTTGACATAGAAGCCGCCTTTCTCTTTCCTTGGACGGTGGTTTACCGATACCTGGGCGTGTTCGGTTTTGTTGAGATGTTCCTGTTTGTTCTGATACTCACCTACGGGCTCCTCTACGCTTGGAGAAAGGGAGCTTTGGACTGGCAGTTTGAAGAGGAAAGTCTATAAGGGAGCGTGAAATGCCTTGGGCAAAAGCGGAAGACTTCAGAGACCTAACTCAACGCTTTGAGGGCTTGGTGCTCGAGGAAAAGCCCTCCATCACCGCACTGCACGTGCAGAAGGCGAAGCTCCTGGAGCTCCTGAGGGTGCTCAAGCAGGAGAAAGGCTACAAGCTCTTCTTGGACCACTCGGTGGTGGACTTTCCGGACAAAGACCCCAGGTTCCAGGCCTTCTACGTGCTCTACAACGTGGACGAGAGAAAAAGGGTGGTGGTCAAGACTTGGACGGAGGGAAGCCTGCCCTCCGTGGAGGGGCTCTGGTTTGCGGGCAAGTGGGCGGAGAGGGAGTGCTACGACATGTTCGGCATCCGCTACGAGGGGCACGAGAACTTAGTGCGTGCCTTCATGTGGGAGACCTACCAGCACTACCCTTTGAGGAAGGACTTCCCTCTGGAGGGTTATCCCACCGAGTACCTGCCTTCCCTGAACGAGGTGGTGTGGGGCGAGAGCCTTCAGGGCCTTATGAACTACGACAGAATGCACACGTCCGTGCCCACCCTTGAGGACTTGGAGATTACCGAAAGAAAGAGGCTCCAAAAGAAGGCTCAGATAGTGCTCAACTGGGGACCCCTGCACCCGGGCACGCACGGCACCATGTGGTTTCTCTTTGACCTTGAGGGCGAGCGCGTCTACCAGTGCGACGTGATACTAGGCCAGCTCCACCGCGGGGTGGAAAAGCTGGCAGAGCATGAGATGTACAACCAGTTTTTAGTCTACACGGACCGCATGGACTACCTGTCCGCCCTCTGCTCCAACCAAGCCTGGGTGGTGGCGGTGGAAAGGCTCCTGGGCATAGAGGAGCTAGTCCCAGAAAAGGCCAAGTACATAAGGACGATGATGGCCGAGCTCCAGAGGATAAACTCCCACCTTCTGTGGCTGGGCACCTACGCCCTTGACCTGGGAGCTATCACCGTGTTCCTGTATGCGTTCAAAGAAAGAGAAAAGCTCATGGACATAATAGAGGGCATAACGGGTGCAAGGCTCACCATATCTTACACCCGCATAGGCGGAGTGCGCATGGACCTGCCGGAGGGAGCCTTGGAGGTAATAAAGGCCTTCGTAAAGAGGTTTCCCAAGGAGCTGGCAGAATGGGAGAGCATGCTCAGTAGAAACCGCATATGGCTTAGGAGAAACGTGGGCGTGGGGGTCATAAGCAAGGAGGAGGTCTACTTCTACGGGCTCACGGGTCCAGTGGCTCGGGGCTCGGGAGTGCCCTACGACCTGAGAAAGTTTGAGCCCTACGACGCCTACGGATGGGTGGACTTTGACGTGCCCGTGGGTGAGAACGGGGACGTTTACGACCGCTACTTGGTCAGGTTGGAAGAGATGAGGCAGAGCCTAAGAATCGTAGAGCAGTGCGTGAGTGCCTTGGAAAGAATGCCCAAGTCCGCCCCCTTCTTCGCAGAGTCTCCTGACCCTAAGAAGCTCAAGCTTTCGCTGGACGGCATAGGTCTAAAGGTGCCAGAAGGGGAGACCTACTCCTCGGGCGAAAACCCCAGAGGGGAGCTGGGCTTTTACATATACTCCACCGGCGGCGTAAAGCCCTACAGGGTGAAGATAAGACCGGGTTCCATGTACAACCTCTGCGTCTACCCCAAGCTGATGAAGGACAGGGTGGTGGCGGACGCGGTGGCCATATTGGCAAGTTTAGACCCCGTGGTAGGAGAGATAGACCGATGAAGCTCGGACGTCTGCCCCACGTTCCCGCCACAGCCGTGCCCAGACTCAGACCCATAATCTACTTAAACCCGTGCAAGGTTTGGAGGTGAAGATGGAAGGCGTGGTCTTCTGGCTCATTTTGACCTTGGTAAAAATACTCGTCATTCTTGCCATCGTGTTAGGGATTGGGGCGTACCTTACGCTGCTGGAGAGAAAGGTGGCCGCCCACATACAGAGAAGACCCGGTCCCATGGTGGTGGGCTGGCACGGGCTTTTGCAACCTCTTGCTGACGGGCTTAAACTAATCACAAAAGAAGACCTCTTCCCAAGATACGGAAATCGCTTTCTGTACAACCTTGCCCTGGTGATGGCCCTGGTGCCTGCCGCCCTGGTCTTTGCGGTGGTGCCCTTCGGACCGGAGTTTGAACTCTTCGACGTAAAGGTAAAGCCTATGCTCACCGACGTAAACGTGGGCCTCTTGTTGGTATTTGCCTTTGGTTCTATGGCGGTCTTTGCCATAGCCCTCGCGGGCTGGGCCTCCAACTCCAAGTACGCCCTCATAGGCTCCATGAGAAAAGCGGGCATCGTGGTCTCCTACGAAGTGGTCATCACTTTTGCGGTCATGGGCCCCATCATACTGGCGGGAACTTTGTCCACCTACGAGATAGTGCAGAAGCAGATACAGCAGGAGCTCTGGTACGTATGGCTTCAACCTCTTGCCTTCGTAGTTTACATGTTTGCCATGCTGGCCGAGACGGGCAGGGTGCCCTTTGACGTGCAGGAGGCGGAGGCGGAGCTGGTAACGGGTTTTACAGTAGAGTACGGTGGCATGAAGTTTGGTCTCTTTCCATTGGTGGAGTGGTACATTGAGGTGCTGTCTCTCTCCGCCATCGCAGTGGTGCTCTTTCTGGGTGGCTGGTCGCCCATAAACATACCCTTTCTGGGCTTTGTGGACCCCCTGTTCTTCTTAGGACCTTTCTCGCCCTTCCTGTGGTTTGTTCTGAAAGTGAGCCTGCTCTTTCTCTTCGTGCTGTGGCTTCACTGGACTTTGCCCAGATACAGGATTGACCAGATAACCGAGACCGCTTGGAAGGTGATGCTACCCATCACGCTGGTCAACATAGTTCTGACTGCGGTTTTTGCACCGCTGGTCTGGGAGTAGAAAACGGAGGTGTGCGATGGTTAAAAAGGTTTTTGAAAGGCCTTTGAGCTGGTTGGAGCGAGTTCTGTTTATAGACTTTATAAGAGGTCTTTCAGTTACTATAAGGCAGGCCTTGAGAAGGACTATAACCACCCACTACCCCTACGAGAAGGTCACTCCGCCGAAGAGGTTCAGGGGCTTTTTCGGGCACAAGGTGGTGGACGGTAAAGAACCTCAGCCCGCCTTCGACGAGTGGGTGGAGAGGTTCAAAATTAAGGTAGAGCCGGGTAAAAGCAGGTGCGTGGTCTGCCTACTTTGCAAAAGAGCCTGCCCCGTGCCCCAGCTCTTCGAGATAGAGGGCGAGAAGCTGTCCGACGGCAGGAGGAGGGTTTCGGTTTTCAACATGAACCTGATGCTCTGCACCTTCTGCGGTTTTTGCGTAGATGCCTGCCCGGTGGACTGCCTTTTCCAGAGCGACATTCACGAGACCGCCAGCTACACCAGAAGAGACGCAGTCCTTGACCTGCAAACCTTGGAGAGAATAGGCAGGGACTGGCAGAGGAGAAGAGAGGAAGAGCCCGACAGAATATGGATAGACGACCACCAAAGGCTAAAGCTCTGGCACGAAAACCAGCTAAACCTTCCGGAGGTGAAAAGGTGATACAGTGGCTGGTGTTTTTGCTCTTCTCTTCCTTGGCGGTGGTCTCCGCCCTCGGAGTGGTCCTGCTGTCCAACCCCATATACGTAATACTCGCCCTGCTGTCCGTTTTGGTGTCCGTGGCGGGCATATTCTTTGTGGCGGGAGCGGAGCTCGTAGGAGCTCTCCAGCTCATCATCTACGCGGTGGCGGTGACAGTCTTTTACGTCTTTGTTCTTACCGCAGTCCCTTGGGAGAAAGCTCTTAAAAAGGACAGCCACTACAGGGTTGAGGGGCTTCTCTCCTTCCCGCTACTGCTTTTGCTCTATGCGGAGATGCTTCTGGTCTTTTTAGTGGGTGTGAGCGTCTCGCCCAAGGGACAGTTCAGAGAGCTCCTTAAGGAGTTTGGCAACACGGAGGTGGTAGGTGGTATACTTTTCAGCAAGTACTTTCTGGCCTTTGAGCTGGTCTCCCTCGTCCTGCTCATAGGCATGATAGGGGCGGTAATTATAGGAAGGAAGGAGGCTCAGACCTATGACGACCGTGCCTCTTGAAGCCTACCTTACGGTGAGCCTTTTGCTCTTTGGGCTTGGGGTCTTTGGCATGGTGGTGCGCAGGAACATGGTGACGGTGCTCATGAGCATGGAGCTGGCTCTCAATGCGGTCAACGTGCTTTTTGTCGGTGCGGACGCCCACTTAGGCTTGGTGGACGGTCAGGTCTTTGCCCTCTTCATCGTAGCCCTTGCTGCGGCGGAGGCTGCGGTAGGGCTTGGTATAATAATCTCCATCTTTAGGCTCAGGAAGGTGGACTCCACCGACGAAATCGTGGACATGAGAGGTTAGAATGGAGAGCATAGCAGTCTTACTTTCACCCCTTGTGGCTTTTTTGCTCATTGCCCTCTTTGGCTCAAGAATGGGAGACATGCCCTCCGCAATTTTGTGCATCTTGGGTGGTGCTTTCTCTTTTCTCTTCTCCTTGCA
>JANXBA010000025.1 GCA_025062075.1 Aquificaceae bacterium | reverse complement strand
CCACCGCAGGTAGTTCTTACATAGTAGGGGCAGACTTCGTAAGGAGGTTGGACGCTCAACAGGAGCTTCAGCAGAACCGCTCCAACACGGACTACACAAATCCACGAGACCCTGAAGTGAGAACTCCTTGCATAAGGTAGCCCTCATAAACTTTGCCTTGAGCTTGGCTTTGCTCCTTCTTTTTCACTTCAAGCCGAGTTTTATGGAAGCGGTCCGTCTCAGAGTAGAGGACAGTCTCTACCTTTTCCAGCACTTTTTGGGGAAGGAACACGAGCCCCACCCTGACCTGGTGGTGGTGGCGGTAGACGAAAAGAGCGTAAACCAGTTGGGCAGGTGGCCTTGGAGCAGGCAGACTATGGCAGAACTTGTGCAGGAACTCTCAGGGGCAAACCTGGTGCTTTTTGACATGGTCTTCTCCGAGCCTGCACCGGGCGACAAAGAACTCTCAAGAGCTCTGCAGGAGACCAGCAATGCTATAATGGGCTTTTTCTTCCGCAGGGACGCTACCAAAACCGCCACCTCTGAAGAGGCAGACCTTCTCAGAGACAGCGAACTTCTAAGGGTCAAAAAGTTGGAAAGCAGAGTGGGCATAAAGGAGTTTCCCTTTGTGGAGCTCAGCGTAAGACCCATAGCCAGTGCAGTTTTGGCCCAAGCACCTTTCAACTCCGAGCCTGACCCTGACGGTCTGTACAGAAGGTATCCTGTGGCCTACATGTTCCAAGGCAGTATCTTCCCCTCCATGGCCTTACAGGCCTACAGATTCTTAGAGAACAAGGACTTAGAGCTCGTGGTATCCTCCTCGGGCATAGAGGAGGCAAAGCTCGGTGAGTTTACTCTTCCGCTTTCCAACAGGAACTCCCTTCTCCTCAACTTTCCCTCCACAAAGACGGTAAAAGTAGTGCCTGCGGTAGAAGTGCTGCAGGGAAAGGTATCCTTGAAGGACAAAGTGGTTTTGGTGGGAGCTACTGAAATAGGCATCTACGACATAAGGCCCACTCCTCTTGACCCGGCCACTCCTGGCGTGTACCTGCACTACATCGCCCTTTCCAACCTTCTCACCAGAGACTTAGTAAGAGATTTTTCCCAGAGCCTTTATGTGCTGGTGCCCTTCTTGGGTTTGCTCCCCCTTTCATTCCTTGCCCTGAAAAAGTTAAGACACAGGGCGGTAATGTACTTAACACTGCTTCTGTCCGTCTTCTCTGCCTGCGTGCTCCTGTTTGTTTACATGAAGGTTTACGTGCCCTTCTTCTATCCCCTGCTTTCTCTGAGCTTTTCTTACCTGACGGTAGAAACCTACCTCTACTACACCTCTGAACGCAGGGTGGGTGAGCTAAAAAAGGCCTTCTCCAGCTATGTTTCCCCTCAGCTCTTAGAAATAATCCTGAAGGACCCAGAAAAGCTCAAGCTGGGAGGAGAGAAGCGGGAGATAACGGTGCTGTTTTCAGACCTGCGCGGTTTTACCACCCTTTCAGAAGGGCTTGACCCGGAGAAGTTGGTTTCCCTGCTCAACGAATACTTAGAGCCCATGACCCTTATAGTGCTAGAGGAGGGCGGGATGCTGGACAAGTACATAGGAGACGCCATCATGGCTGTTTTTAACGCCCCCTTGGACCTACCACAGCACAGGGACAGGGCCTGTAGGACCGCCTTGAGAATGGTGAGAAGGCTAAAAGAGCTCAACGCTGGCTTTAAGGCCAAGTTTGGGCTTGAGCTGAACGTGGGCATAGGCATAAACACAGGGTACGCGGTCGTAGGCAACATGGGGTCAAGGGTTCGCTTTGACTACACCGCCATAGGAGACACGGTCAACTTGGCCTCAAGGCTTGAGGGACTCAACAAACTCTACAACACGAACATCATCTTGAGCCAGTTTACCGCAAAAGGGCTTGAAGAGGAGTTTCTCTTAAGACCTCTGGACCGAGTGGCGGTAAAGGGGAAAAGTCAGGCAGTTCTACTCTACGAGCTTATGGAAGACACCCCTAACAACAGGCTCTTGAAGGAGCTCTACGAGAGAGCTCTGGACAGATACTTTAAAGGCCACTTTGAAGAGGCCATGATAGAGTTTGAAGAGCTCGTGTTAAAATTTAACGACGGTCCCTCTGAAGCCATGTTAAAGCGTTGCAGGCAACTGGTGTTGGAACCGCCGGAGAGATGGGAGGGTGTGTATGTGGCAAAAGAAAAGTAACGGCTGGTTTTTCTACGTGCTGGGAAGTGCTGGAGGCCGGGCAAAAGACAGGTACAGCATGTGCCTTTACCTACCAGAAAGCCTTCTGCTGGACGCTGGCAACATTTTTGCCCTCAGTAGAGATAAACTCCTGCAGGTGGAGCACGTAGTGTTAACACATTCTCACTTGGACCACTTGGTTGACATACCCTTTCTCATAGACTACACATACGGCCTCAGAGAAAAGCCTCTCAAGATATACGGTCTGCCTGAGACGCTGGACTCTTTGAGGAAAAACATCATGAACTGGGATGTGTGGCCTGAGTTTAGTTCTCTGAAGCTTCCTACCACCGATGAGTATGCCGTTGAGTACGTGCAGATAAAACCTCTACAGGAGTACCACATAGACGGCTACAGGCTCATACCAGTGGAGAGCAGACACACGGTACCTACCGTAAGCCTTATCGTCAAGAGGGAAGGCAGAGGGATAGTATACACCTCAGACACCTACCGCAACCCGGAGCTGTGGAAGATGATACAGGAAGACCCCGAGATAAAACTAGTTTTGGTGGATGTGTCCTTCCCTTCTTACATGTCCATGGTAGCGCAGGCAAGCCTGCACCACACTCCTCAGAGCTTGAGAGAAGACATAAAACTCATAAGCAGGAAAGACCTACGGGTGTATGTAGTTCACATCAAACCCTCTCACGAGAAGGAAGTGTTGGAAGAACTCAGAAAATTAGACTACAAAGTGTATCCCATAGTGGGTAAACGCAAGCTAACGGTTTAAAATAATAAAACTAAACCGTCCGGAGGTAGAGTTATGCAGTTAAGGGAGGAAATGATAAGCAAAATAAAGGAATTAGGAGAAGAGGTCAAGTTCAACATGGGCGATGTTATCCTAAAGGAGGGTGAAAAAGCTGACAAGGTCTTCGTCCTGCTGAGCGGACACGCCTCCGTCTTTAAGAAGGGGGTAGGTGAAGACGAGGTCTTCGTGGGTCTGGCTGGCCCTGGGAGTATCTTCGGCGAAATGGGAATCTTCTTAGAGGGGGAGAGGACTGCCACAGTAAGAGCTTCCTCCGTAGTGACCGCCCTGGTCTTTGATGTAGAGACTTTCCTCTCCGCAGTAAGCCGTGTGCCAGAGCTTGCCCACACCATGTTGAAAGAGCTGTCAAAACGCATCAACAACCTAAACAGAAGGGTCATAAGCATAATGACTTCAAAGTTGATGTACGTATTGGGCATGTACCTTTTGGAGAACAGGAGGGTAGAGGAGGCTTCTTACGGCGAAGCGGAGCAGAGTGTTACGGAGCTGTACATTAGAAAATTTTGCACGGAGTATGGATTGGAAAGCAGCAAAGTAGAAAGCATCATAAACGCCTTTGTTAGGGCTGGCGTCGTGGAGGCGGAGGAGTCCACACTCCTGGGTGAGGACGGAAAGGAAGAGGTGCTCTACAAGGTGAAGTTCAACCCAGACAGGCTAAAGTCCTACCTCAGGAGCATAGCTTATGTCTGATAAGCTCAAACGTCTGCTTAGCTCTGCAGGGAGCATAGCCAGAGAGCGCAACGCAGAGAAGCTCATACCCCTGCTGGCGGACTTAGCCAAGGACTTACTTGAAGTGGACAGGTGTAGCCTTTTTCTCCACGACAGCTCTAAAGACACGCTCTACACCATGGTGGCCCATGGAAATGTCAAAATAGAGGTCCCAGCCAATGCCGGCGTGGTGGGTGCGGTCTTTGCTTCAGGTGAACCTCTGCTTATACATGATGCCTATGCGGACCCGCGTTTTAACAAAGAAGTAGACAAAGCCACCGGATACATAACCAGAAACATACTGGCAGTTCCTCTGACAGACAGCAGAGGTAGGGTCATAGGGGTGTTTCAGGCCATTAACAAGCTCAGCGGAGATTTCAGCTTGGAGGACATGGAGCTCTTGCAACTGCTGGCCACTTACGCAGGCAACTCAATAGAGGCTGGCCTGCTCTACCAAAAGATAAGGTCCGCCTACAGGGAAACGGTAATGAGACTATCCCATGCCGCCGAATACAAGGACCCGGAAACGTACAACCACATAGTGCGCATCGGTCTCATCGCAAGTCTGATAGCCCAAAAATCGGGATACGACGAGGAGTACTGCTACAACTTGCAAATGGCTGCACCCATGCACGACATAGGTAAGATAGGCGTGCCGGACGCCATACTCCTCAAGAAGGGCAAACTGGAAGGGGAAGAGTGGGAAATCATGAAGAGGCACACCATAATAGGTTACGAAATTCTCAAGGACAGCGAGAACGAGCTCCTACAGATGGCAGCGCGCATATCTCTGGAGCATCACGAAAGGTGGGACGGGACGGGCTACCCCTACGGAAAGAGAGGGGAGGAGATATGCGTGGAAGCCCGCATAACCTCCATAGCGGACGTGTTTGACGCCCTTACCTCCAAGAGACCTTACAAACCTGCCTGGAGCGTGGAGGAGGCACTCGACTACATGAGAAGGCTCTCGGGCAAACACTTTGACCCTGAACTTTTGGAAGTTTTCTTCCAGAACTTGGAGGAAGTGCTTATAATAAAAGAAAAGTACCCAGACTGAGAAGGGAGGAACAAAATGAAAAGGTCTTACTTTGGTGCTTGGGTGGTTGCTACCGCACTGTCCATAGTAGGATGTGGGGGTAGTTCTAAAGGTTTGTCCGGCGACATGCTCGCCTTTAACACGGTGACGGTGAGTATTTTAAGAGGCGACCCCGAGTTCCTTGACGTGGACGTGGTCAATCACATTCTTACAACTGCGAGCGTTAACTCCGGTTTCCCTAGATGTGACCAGGTTGCGAGAGTGGGCGACGCGTGCATTTCCTACAACATAACCAACGAAATTCTTCGGCTCACCTTCTTTGTTGACCCCATAAGGGACCCTTTTGGAAGAGCTATACCCGCAAGCCCATCTTCGGTGCTCTTCAGGAGCTACAGAATAAGCTTCACAGGTTGCATACCCGGAGTCTACGAATTTCCGGTGGGCGTTTCCCTTTTACCCAACGGGCAGACTACCGTAACCTTACAGCCCATAACCCAGGAAATGAAGAGAAATCTCTTAGTTCAGGTGCCTTATGTCTTCGTAAATCAGGACGGATGCCAAACGGAGTTTCAAATACTCTCTTACAGGGGCATTTGCAGCGGTATTGCCAACCTTGAGCTAGACTTGGTGGAGCTAAGCTCGGGCATAACCAGGAAAGTTAACTACTCCTTCGGTTTTAGACTTTCTGACTACCAAAGCCCAGGAGACCAATGTAGGCCCTTCTGAGGAGGTTAGCCATGTTGAGAAAGCTGTCTTTGATTGCTTCCCTATCCTTAGGGATGGCCTATGCACAAACTCCGCAAACTCACACCTTGACCGTTAACAAAGTGGGGAACGGCACCGGAAGTGTTATAAGCGGTCCTGCTGGTATAAACTGCGGTGGCACCTGCTCTGCTAACTTCACTGCGGGAGCTAACGTGACGCTACAATCTACTCCAGACAGGGGCTCTGCCTTCTCTGAGTGGAGAGGCGACTGCGCCAGTTGTGGAACTAACAGAAACTGCACCATAATCGTAGATTCCAACAAAAGCTGTATAGCCGAGTTTGTCCTCATAAGGTCCGCTCCCCCCATATCTAACCCACCTCCCACTGCGCCCAACGTAGACCCTGCCTACACGCGGACCGTTGACACTCTCGTCGGCCTGGTGAGACTGGAGACCTCTTCCCAGATTCTTAGCTTCAGGCAGAGTGGGATTACCTTCTCGCCTCCTGAAGGCTTCGTGGCACCTTACGGAGCCATAGAGTTTTCCCTCACCACGAACACGGGTTACGAGACGGTGCGCCTGGTCTTTCCAAGACCCATACCTGCAGGCAGTAGGCTACTCAAACAGGTGGGTGGAACCCTCTACGACATAACCTCTCAGGCAGACATACGGGGCTCTGTAGTCACCTTCGTGGTGCAAGACAACTCTTTCATGGACACAGACCTTACGCCAAACGTGATAAGAGACCCCATCGTTCTGCTGGAGAATACCTCTCCTCCTGCAGGTGGCGGTGGGGGAGGCTGCTCCACTGGCACGGGTGGCGGATGGTGGAGCCTGTTGGCCGTCGCACTGGTGAGACTTTTCAGGAAGTTTAGGCTCAGACGCTGAAGTTGCCAAGCCCCTTTTTCAGAAACTCCCTCACAAAGGGTATGGATGAGTTGAGGAGCTCTTCCCGCGTGCCTACCTGCAACACCCGACCCTCCTTGAGCACCAGTAGGCGGTCTGATATGGAAAAAGCAGAGACCAGGTCATGGGACACCACTATGGCGGAGGAACCCGTCCTGCCTCTCAGCCACAGGATGAGCTCGTCTATGAGCCTGCTGGTGATGGGGTCAAGGCCAGAGGTGGGCTCGTCGTAGATTAGAAGACGGGGTTCTGTGGCTATGGCTCTGGCTATTCCCACCCTCTTCCGCATACCTCCGGAGAGCTCCGAAGGATAAAGGTCTAAGTGTTCCTCCGACAGACCAACCATGTTCAGATACTTGAGCGCCGTAGACTTGAGCTCTTCTCTGTCCATGCTGTGATGCTCCAGATGGTAGAACACCACATTCTCCCAGACTTTTAGGCTGTCAAAAAGCGCTCCACTTTGGAAGACGTATCCAATGCCCTTTCTTAGCTCGTCCAGCTCCAACTGACTGAGCAAGGCCACGTCTTTGCCAAAGACCCGCACCCTACCCGATGCAGGCCTGTACAGACCCACCAGACATTTGGTTATGGTGGTTTTTCCGCTTCCGCTTCCACCCAGAATGGTAAAGACCTCCCCCTTGTAAACCTGAAAGCTCACCTCTTTGAGTATGCTCTTCCCACCCAGAGTAAGATTAAGACCGCTTACTTCTACGATGCTCTCCATCAAGCTTTTAGAGCTTCCAGCACCAGCTGGTCAAGCTCGCCCGCACCTTGCAGGTCTCCCGTGTGCATGAAAGGTATGGTGCCAGTTATGGTACCCCCTGGAAAGAGGTTGTTTTCTGTGCTGGTAAGTTTTACCTCAAAAACCGATACGGGGAACTTCACCTCTTCTATTCTCTCCTTCAAGAGGTTGGCCTCTCCGTAGCAGGCAAGGGCCTTGTCCTGAGCTATGAGCATCAGGCCCACCTTGCCCGTTTGCAGTATGTTTTTAGCACTCTTGGCGTTGGAGCTCAGGGCTATCCTCACAGTTCTATCTTCAGTGGGATACACCCACGTTATAAAAGTAAGGTGAGGGTTGCCTTCCTTGTCTACCGTGGTTAGCACTGTAGGAAACACGCCAACCCTTTGCATGAGCTCTAAAAGTTCCTTTGGCAACATTCTTTACCTCCTCGCCAGTTTTCTAAAAGTATAAACTCTCTGAAGTGTGGTTATAAAAGAGCCCAAGGCTATGAGAGCAACTGCCAAAGGCAGGACGTTCAGAAGAAGCCCCGCCAAGAGAAGAATCCACCTCTCCGTTCGTTCAAAGAGTCCCACCTTCAGCTCGTATCCCAGACCTTCTGCCCTTGCCCGAGCGTAGCTCACCGTGTAGGAAAAAAGCAAAGCCATCAGAGCAAGAAGAGAGAGCTCTGTGTCTTGCCAGGAGAGGGCAAGTGCTACAAAAGGTAAGGCGTCCGACACTCTATCCACGAGAGAGTCCAAGAAGGCACCAAAGGGTGAGCTCCTGCCCATACGTCTTGCCAGACTCCCGTCCAGAGCGTCTGCCAGCCCACCACCCAAAAGGAGAAAAAAACTCGCCGGGTAGTTCCCGTAGTAGAGAAAGACGGAACCACAGACCACCAAGAGGAAGCCCGTAAGGGTGACCGTGTTAGGCGTGGCCCCCAACCTCTGCAAGAAGGATACTACTGGCTCGGCGAGCCTTTCAAAGGCAGGCTTTAGCTCTCTTACGATGTAGCTCATGCCTTTCTCCTACGGCGAGGGAGGGATTCGAACCCCCGGTGGGCTGTAAACCCACAGCGATTTTCGAGACCGCCCCGTTCGGCCACTCCGGCACCTCGCCTACGCTATAATTATAAACGCATACCTTGCCAGAGCTCTTAACAAAAATTTAACACTTTCCGCCCTTAGTTTAATATACTCTACTCTTAGACCAGGAGGTTGAATCATGGATATGGTAAATTACAGCCTAAAAGACCAGGAGCTTAACGAGATAAGTAAGAAACTTCAGGACTTTAAAAATTCTCTTCTTCTTGACTTGGTGGTGCTGATGGACGACGGGGGCAGGTTGGTAAGCTACGCACCTTACATGCAGAGTCATAAGCCCTTGGCCTACAGGGTAGCAGTCATAGGAGCGGCAGTGGTGGGTGCGGTAGACCAGCTAGAAAATATAATATCCTCAAAGAGGAACATGTTTTTTGCGGGGATAGAGAAGAACATGTACGTGCAGATGGTAAACGAGCGTTTTATCCTTTCGTCCGTGTTTTCCCACAAAGTCCCCTTGGGAACCGTAAAGCTCCTAAAGGAGAGACTGGTAAAGGACATAGCTCCCATACTGGAGAACGCCATGAGAAGAAAAGAGACCAGAGTAGTGAGGTTTGACGAGCTTGTGCTATGAATGTGCACATCCTGTACCACGGTCTTGGAATGGCGGGAAAGACCACGAACTTAGAAAAACTCAAGGAAATTTACCCCGGCTACGTGTCCGACCGCGTGCACCAGAAGACGAAGGAGGACAGAACCGTCTACATAGACATGCTTGCCCTAAACATAAAGACCCGTTCTGGCGACAAAGAGGTCAACATAAGCCTTTTCACCACGCCCGGGCAAGAGAGGTTTAGACTTCTTAGAAGTTGGCTGTTCGGTCAGGTAAACGGTATGGTCTTCGTGTTTGACTCCACAAGAAGCATAGAGGAGAACATGAGGGCCTACGAAGAGTTGAAACAATACAGGCTTTCGAAAGTACCCACCGTAATTCAGGCAAACAAGAGAGACGTAAAGGGAGCTCTACCCCTAACTGTCATACAGCAGGCTTTTAACGGATACACGGTGGTAGAAGCTGTGGCCTCTGCGGGTATAGGCGTGGCGGAGACCTTTCGCCTTATACTAAAGGAGGTGCTCAATGCAACAGCTTCTGCTCGCTGAGTGCAGTCTCAAGTTAAAGCCTTTGTACGGACCTTTTCACAGGGACATGCTGAACTTCTCCTGGCTTCTTGAAGCGGTCAAGAGTTCCCTCAGGTCTGGGTATTTTATGTTTCAGTCAGCAGAAGGACTCGAGTTTCTCCCCATACTGGAAGGCAAGGTGCTCGGAGAACATGCGCAAAAGTTTGAATTAGTGAGCTTTTTTCCCACGCTGGAAAACTTCGTAATACACGCCTTTGGTTTGCACGAAAAGCATAAACTGCCCCTTTACAGCGAAAAACCCCTCTGGATAAACATGGAAAGTATAAACTTCAACATCAGAGAGTTTTTCAAAAAGCTCATAGACTTTGAGACCACTGGGTTCATGAGCATTGACAACAGGGTAAAACTGAAAAAGGGATACCTGCTACTGCAGAAGGGTATGGTGGTCAAGGCTCTCTACGGAGAAGACAAGGGGGAAAAAGCTCTCAAGGAGCTCTTAGAAGACCTAAACAAGGACATCTGCACCATTAGGGTTTACGAACTCTCTGAAGAGCTCCTGGCCTTCTTGCTCTTGGACTACGAGCTTGTCGGTCTTTACAACAACCTCCAAAGCGTTCCCGTGGATAAAACGCAGGGAACCGCCTTGGTGGTTAGCGTCTCACCAGAGAAGTACGGGTATGCGGTCTACGTGCAGGGAGAGGAAATCTACCGCGAGGGCCTTGAAGATGAAGCCTCCTTCTACGAGCTCATGGTTTCCTCTGAACTTTTCACCGATGTAGAACACTTAGACCCGCTGCTCTTCATAGAAGAGCACAAGCAGTTGAAAATATTAAAGCACGACCCAGATAATCCCATACTCTACTTCTGTCCTGCCTGCTGGAGCGTGGTAGAAAAGGAAGACAAAGTATGCCCTGCGTGTGGCTACGACCTTACCGAGTTCCACCAACTGCCCTACGAATACAAACTCATAATGGCTTTAGAGCATCCCGTGAAGGAGATGAGAAAGAACGTCATATACACCGTAGGTAGAAAGGACTTAGAAATTGCCTTACCTCATTTAGAACTGATGGCCTCCAGGGAGACAGACCCGCTCATCCTCATGGAGATAGCGGATGCTCTTTCCAGGATGAGCTCGTCAGAAGCCATGAACTTGTTAAGACTGTTGGCCCAACATCAGTACCCCGTGGTGCGTTCAAGGGCAAACATGCACCTTCAGAAAAAGCTCAGGAATGTCCTTGAATAGTCTAAAGGACACTCTTAAAAAGGACTTTCTAGGTAAGTTAGAGGTTTCCACCTGCTACCAGCCCATAGTGCACCTGGTTGACGGAAGGGTGATTGGTCTTGAAGCTCTAAGTAGGTTCAAGTTTGGTGGTTCTCTTGTGCCAGCAATTAAAATTTTCCAAATAGCCAGCGACCTTAACTTGGTGACAGAGATAGACTGTCTCTGTAGGGAGCTAGCCATGAGAGAGCTCCCAGTAGGCTTTCAGGGATACCTCTTCTTAAACACCTTTCCAGACCATCTAAATTCCACCGATTTCCACGGGTGTGACACCGTGAAGCTCGCAGAAGAGTACGAGCTTGACCCAAAGCGTATAGCCTTGGAGATTGCCGAAGTAGAGAGAGTCAAAGACATAAACCTCCTGAGGACTGCGCTGGACCGCTACAAGAGATATGGCTTCCTCCTGTGCATAGACGACTTAGGAATCGGATACAACTCCTTGCAGGTGCTTCTTGAGCTGGAAGGTATGCTGGACTTTATTAAGCTACCTAGAGAGTTGGTAGCCGGCTCCGCAAGGAGCAAGATAAAGTACCAGCTTCTTAAGGTGCTCTCCGAGATGAGCCTTAACATAGGTGCCAAGGTAATCTACGAGGGGGTAGAGCACGAGGAGGACTTAAAGCTCGTAGTTCAGGAACTCGGCGGTCAATACGCTCAGGGTTACTACTTCTCCAAGCCTCTGCCAGGGCAGGAGGTAGAGCACCTTCAGATAAAGGTGAACATCAAGTGGGCTGAGAAAAACTTGCCTGAAGGAAACAGGCTTGAAGTCTTACAGCTCGACCTGGAGGAGCGCTTTGGTAACTTTCTGCGGGCAACAGAGAAATTAGCGCACAGGTATGTGGTGCTCCAGCTTGGACAGAAAGAGTATCTGATTGACCTGTGGAAGCTTAAGCACAGCGTAGGTGATATGGAGAAAAACCTCTACTACTACAAGCCCCTGAAAGATGTAGTGCTTAGGATGGACGGTCTTTTCCTTGAGCTCGACAGCGTGCCTCAGCTGACCACCGAGACCCTCAAGGTGCAAAAGCTGTATCATGCTCTCATCTCTTCTAATCAGCCCGTCTTCGTAAGGAGAGAAGGAGGAGAGATTTATTTGGTGGAAAAGCATCTTTTGGTGAAGTACCTTTACGAGAGGCTTTCGCAGGAACTTCTTCAAAGAAACCCTCTCACGCAGCTCCCGGGTAACACAGCCCTTCAGGAAAAGGCCAAAGAGTTCTCGGAGTTTGGCCAGGACTTTTGGGCGTGCTACGTAGACTTGGACAACTTCAAGGCCTTTAACGACGCTTACGGCTTCTATGCGGGAGACCAGATGATAAAGAAGGTAGGCGTGATACTGAGCTCCTTTGCTCAGAGGATGGAAGGTAAAGTCTTCGTAGGCCACGTGGGAGGTGACGACTTCGTGCTTTTAATAAGGGACATACCAGTAGAAGAGCTTGTAAGAGAACTTTTAGAGCTATTAAGAGAGCTACAAGAAGGACTGCTTGAGTTTTACAGTCCTGAAGACCGCCAAAGAGGTTACTTCGTAGGCAAGGACAGAGAAGAGAAACTTAGGCAGTTTCCTTTAGCTACCGTGTCTATGGCCTTAGTGAAGGGCTCTCCCGATATGGTAGACATATCCAAAAGGTGCGCCCAACTGAAGAGAAAAGCAAAGAGTCATCCAGGCAGCGCGTTAGCAGTTGAGCACCTTAACCAAATCTTAACAATCAGTAGTTAAACTTATAAGGAAAATCTTTAAGGAGGTGCTGAGATGAGAAGGAAAGTGTTGAAGACCGCTCTTTTGTCGGTAGGAGCACTGGGTCTCCTGTCCCTGCCCGCAAAGGCTCAGCAGGTTATCAGAATCGACGGCTCTTCTACGGTTTACCCCATCACTGAAGGTGTAGCCGAGGACTTCCAGAAGGCCAAGAGGGGTGCCGTGAAGGTGACCGTGGGTATATCCGGTACGGGTGGCGGTTTCAAGAAGTTCTGTAGGGGCGAGACGGACATATCCAACGCCTCCAGACCTATACTCAAGAGAGAGATGGACGAGTGCAGAGCCAACGGCATACAGTACATAGAGCTCCCCGTAGCCTACGACGGTCTTGCGGTGGTGGTGAACCCCAGAAACATATGGGCTACCTGCATGACGGTGGAACAGCTCAGGGAAATCTGGAGGCCAGAGTCTCAGGGTAAGAAGTTCACGTGGAAACAGCTTGACCCCAACTGGCCAGACACGGAGATTAAACTCTGCGGTGCAGGTTCTGACTCTGGCACCTTTGACTACTTCACAGAAGCTATAGTGGGTAAGGCCAAGTCCTCTAGGGGCGACTACCTTGCTTCAGAAGACGACAACGTGCTGGTGCAGTTCGCCCAGAGGGAGAGAGGAGCTCTGTGTTACTTTGGACTGGCCTACGTGGAGGAGAACAAAGGTAGAGTGAAGGCCATCCAGATAAGGAACCCCAAGACCGGTCAGTGCGTTGCTCCCACCTACGAGACGGTGCAGAAGGGCCAGTATCAGCCTCTGTCAAGACCTCTCTTCATCTACGTGAACGCCAAAGCGGTGCAGGAAAAACCTGAAGTTAGGGAATTCGTAGATTTCTACCTCAAGAATGCAGGCAGGATAGCCAAACAGGTGGGCTACATAGCACTTCCCGACAGAGCTTACAAGCTTGCGGAGGAGAGGTTTAACAAGAGGGTGTTAGGCACCGTGTTCGGTGGTGAGCCAGAGGTAGGCCTTACCATAGACGAGCTCCTTAAGAGGGAAGCCAGACAATGACGCTATCTATTGGAGCGAAGAAGGCCATAGATGTTGCGGTCTTTCTCTTCCTGATGTTTATGGGGGCGGTTTCTATCTTCGTCACCTTTGCCATAGTCTGGGTGCTGGTGGTGGATACGGTGCGGTTCTTTACCCACCCTGAGGGGGGTGGGTTCCCCACTTCTATCATAAGGTTTTTTACGGAGACTGAATGGACGCCCACTTTCCACAACAAACAGATAGGCATATGGCCTCTCCTGAACGGGACCTTTCTTATAGCCTTTATCTCCATGGTAGTGGCGGTGCCTTTGGGCATACTGGTGGCGGTGTATCTAAGCGAATACGCCAGCTGGAAGGTGCGAGAGACGGTAAAGCCTTGGCTTGACTTTCTTGAGGCTGTGCCCACGGTGGTCTATGGTTACTTTGCACTCCTGTTTATAACGCCTATCCTACAGAGACTTTTAGAACCTCTCGGCGTTCCTGTGGAGGGGATGAATGCACTGTCCCCAGGTATCGTCATAGGCGTGATGATACTGCCCTACACCGCCTCCATGATAGAAGACGCCTTCAAGGGAGTGCCACAGTATCTGAGAGAAGCCTCTTACTCTCTGGGGGCTTCCAAGCTCAGGACTGCCCTCCTAGTAGTCCTTCCTGCGGCCAAGTCCGGTGTGCTCTCCGCATACCTTCTGGGATTCTCAAGGGCCATAGGTGAGACCATGGTGGTTGCGGTGGCTGCTGGAATGTACCCTCAGATAACCGCCAACCCCCTTGAGCCCATACAGACCATAACAGGCTACATCGTGCAGGTAGCTCTGGGAGACCTCCCCTTCAACTCCTTTGAATATCTCTCTATCTTCGCCGCAGGTTCTACGCTGTTCATAATTACGCTCATACTCAACTCAATAGCAGTCTACCTTAAATCAAAGGCAATAGGGTACTAACATGGAGCAGAGTGTAGAGTTAAGAAAAGAAGTAGAGACCAGACTCAAGGAATTTGACGTACAAGCCTACACCATAAGTGTTAGGAGGAAAGATGCCATCTTTGAAATAGTGGGCATAGTT
The DNA here is from genome assembly GCA_025062075.1 of Aquificaceae bacterium. GTDB lineage: Bacteria > Aquificota > Aquificia > Aquificales > Aquificaceae > Pampinifervens. Next base: position 26,039 of record JANXBA010000025.1, on the reverse strand, counting down.
GCCACCATTCTGGTAATGCTCTTCCTCCTTGTTATCTCGTTGGACCTTCTCATAGACGGCTGGACAAGGATAAAGGATGGCAGTTTTTACACCTCTTACCCTTCCAGATTCCCAGAGGAGGCCGGCATTCTTTCCTCCTGGGTGGGCACCATCTACGTGATGGCCGGGGCTATCTTCTGGGCGGTAATTCTTGGCATACCTGCGGGCATATACTTAGAGGAATACGGCGGAAGGGGCACGATTGCCCGAATCATAGAGGCAAACATATCCAACTTGGCGGCGGTGCCTTCCATCGTTTACGGACTTTTGGCACTGGGCGTCTTTGTCTACAGGTTTAAGTTCGGCGAGAGCATTCTAACCGCAGGTCTCACGCTGGGACTTCTCATGCTACCAGTGGTGGTGGTTTCAACCCGCGAGTCCATAAGGAGAATACCCAGGTCCATAAGAGAGGCAGCCTACGCGCTGGGCGCAACCCGCTGGGAGACCTTGTTTCACCACATACTACCCTACTCGCTAAGCGGTATACTAACAGGTCTTATCATAGCCATATCTAGGGCTATAGGAGAAACCGCACCTCTCGTGACGATAGGTGCACTTACTTTCATAGCCTTCTTGCCTCCTGAGCCCTGGGAGAACTTTATAGGCATGCTCCTGTCTCCCTTCACCGTCCTACCCATACAGATGTATAACTGGGTCTCCAGACCTCAGGAAGAGTTTCACACCAATGCGGCGGCTGCAGGCTTCATACTGCTGGTTATAGCCCTGATTATGAACTCCATCGCCTTTTACCTTAGATACAAGGTAAGGAGGAAGTACCAATGGTAAACCCCACAAAGATGGTAGAGCAGAGAAAGGTAAGTCTGAGCACGGGAGCAGTAAACCTCAAAATAGAGGTTAAAAATTTCAACTTCTACTACGGTAGCTATCATGCCCTCAAAGGGATTAACTTCCCCATATACGAGAAGAAGGTCACCGCCATAATAGGTCCCTCTGGGTGTGGTAAAACCACCCTACTGAGAGCCTTTAACCGCATGCACGACCTGTACGCCGGCGCCCGTTACGAGGGGGAGATTACCATTTACCCAGACCGCACAAACTTGGTGGACGGCAAAACAGACCCTCTTCGCGTGCGAATGCGCATAGGCATGGTTTTCCAAAAACCCAACCCCTTCCCGAAGAGCATCTACGAGAACGTGGCATACGGCCTGAAGATAAGAGGTATAAAAGACAAAAACTTGCTTGACAATGCCGTGGAAAAGGCCCTCAAAGGTGCAGCCCTGTGGGACGAGGTAAAGGACAGGCTTCATACCAACGCCTACTCCCTCTCTGGAGGTCAGCAACAAAGACTTTGCATAGCCAGAGCCATCGCAGTAGAGCCTGAGGTGCTACTCTTTGACGAGCCTACCTCCGCCCTTGACCCCATATCCACCTCAAAGATAGAAGACCTCATCGTGGAGCTAAAGCAGAGGGTCACCATCGTCATAGTTACCCACAACATGCAACAGGCTGCCAGAATATCCGACTACACCGCCTTCATGTACCTGGGAGAGCTCATAGAGTTTGGACCCACTGAGAAGATATTCACCAGACCAGACAACAAGCTCACGGAAGACTACATCACGGGAAGGTTCGGTTAAAATAGGAGAGTGTTTCTCTACCGCAGGCGGGTGCAGTTCTACGAGACTGACGCCCAAGGCATAGTTCACCACTCTAACTACTTCAGATATCTGGAAGAGGCCCGAGGCGAGCTCCTCAGACACCTGGGCCACCCCTACTCCCTCCTAAGAGAAAGGGGTTTAGAAGTGGTCTTGCTCTCCGCAGAGTGCGAGTTTTTAAAGCCCTTAGCCTACGACTGCGAGTTTGAAGTCCTGCTTGAGCTAAGCCATATAGACCGCTACCGCTTTTGCTTTGACTATCAGCTGGTATCTGAGGGCCTTCTGAGGGCTCGGGGCAGAACCAAACACTGCGTGGTAAAAGAGGGGAAAATCGTCTCCATACCTCCAGAAATCAGGGGGAAGCTCACTGAATTTTTTTCAGGTCTCTGTAGGCGTTGAGAAGGCCTGAAAAGATGCCCACTACGAAGAAAAAGAGTAGTCCAAAAGGGAAACTCTTAACACCTAAGAGCCCTTCCATAAGCCAGCGGTCAAAGGCGTAACCCAACAAAAGTCCCGCCAGCACACCTCCCAGCAGGTTAAAACCGAGGGTAAGAGCCAGAAAGTCTCTGCCCTTCATCCTTTCAGAGCTCTGAGCCCAATGTCCCTTCTGTAGTACATGCCTTCAAAGCTGATTTTCTCCACCGTTCCGTAAGCCCGTTCTCGGGCCTCCTGAAGAGTCTGCCCCCAGGCGCACACGTTGAGCACGCGCCCTCCCTTGGTGTAGACCCTGCGGTCTTTCTCCACAGTCCCTGCATGGAAGAGGACTACCTGCTCAAGAGCTCTGACTTTTTCAAGCCCGTGAACCTCTTTGCCGTCTTCCGGCTTTTCTGGATAGCCCCTGCTGGCAAGCACCACGCACAGGCTAACCCTTGGGTCCACCTTCAGCTCCACCTCCTTGCCACGGTAAAAGTCCAGCAGAGTCTCTAAAAAGTCTCCCTGCAGACGCATGAGGATGGCTTGGGCTTCAGGGTCACCGAGCCTCACGTTGAACTCCAGAACTTTAGGGCCTGAACTCGTGAGCATGAGACCTGCGTACAGAAAACCTGTGTATTCTATACCCTCCGTCTTCAAACCCTTTATGAGCCTGTCTATTATCTGGGTCTTTATGCTCTCCTCCGTCCGCTCATCCACAAAAGGAGCAGGCGAGTAGGCACCCATTCCGCCCGTGTTTGGTCCTTGGTCTCCCTCCAAGAGCCTCTTGTGGTCCTGGGAGGTGGGCAAAGGAACATACCTGTCGCCCCGTAAAAGAACTATGTACGAAACCTCCTCTCCCTCTAAGAACTCTTCTACGATTACCTTTGAGCCTGCCTGACCCATGGACTTTTTTACCATAAGGTGGTCTATGGCCCTGTATGCCTCCTCGTAAGTCCTGCAGACGAAGACGCCTTTGCCTGCGGCCAGCCCGTCCGCCTTTACCACCACGGGCACTCCAAAGTCTTTTACGAAGCTCTTTGCCCTCTGGGGCTCGTCAAAGGTGTGAAACTCTGCGGTGGGTATAGAGTACTTCTGCATAAACTCCTTTGCAAAGGCCTTACTGCCTTCCAGCTGGGAGGCCTGGCTGTTAGGTCCGAAGATGGCAAGTCCTCTGCTCTCAAACTCGTCCACTATGCCTGCCACTAGAGGAGACTCAAGACCCACCACGGTAAAGTCAATACCTTCCCTCTGGGCAAAGTCCGCCAGAGCTCTCGTCTGATTGGGTTCTATGGGGACGTTTTGGGCTAGCTCCGCTGTGCCTGCGTTGCCTCTGGCACAGTAGAGCTCTTTTACCAGAGGGCTTTGGGAAAGCTTCCACAGGAGGGCATGCTCCCTGCCACCGTTGCCCACCACCAGCACTTTCACCCTTTACATTATAGCAGAACCTTGCTCTGGGCTATTTTCAGGAAGTTTTCCAGAAGGTGCATGCCCTCCTCTGACAGGATAGACTCGGGGTGAAACTGGACGCCGAAGAGGGGATACTCTTGATGCTGGATGCCCATGATTTCCCCGTCCTCGGACCAGGCGGTGACCTTGAGAGAGGCAGGTAGAGTGGACTTGTCTATGACCAAAGAGTGGTAGCGCACCGCCTGAAAGGGGTTTTTAAGGCCTTCAAAGATGCCCTCAGAGCTGTGGTGTATGAGGGAGGTTTTGCCGTGCATCAGATTTTTGGCTCTAACTATTTGTGCGCCGAAGGCATAGCCTATGGCCTGATGTCCCAGACACACGCCCAGTATGGGTATGTCTCTGTAGAATTCCCTTATGAGGTCCACCGACACGCCGGCCTCTTTGGGAGTGCAGGGACCAGGGGATATCACTACCGCGTCGGGTTTGGACTTGGAGACCTCCTCAAGGGTTATTTGGTCGTTTCTTCTGACCGCTACCTGGGCGGAGAGCATCTGCAGGTAGTGGACTAGGTTGTAGGTAAAAGAGTCGTAGTTATCTATCAGCAGAATGCGCATAGGCTTTAAAATATAGGGCCGGTCATGCCTCGGTCAATCCTGTTTGGTGCGCTCCTTACTCTGATTTTTGTGTCAGGCTCTGCGCTGTATTTGACCAAAAAGTCCTTCAGTCTGGACTTCCTGCCACTGCTCTTGCAGGCGGACAAGAAATACCTGCTCTTGTCCCTTTTTTCTATATTTCTGTATCACACCTTTGACAACCTAAGGCTTTTTATTCTTTCCAGAGCTATGAAGGTCAGGTACTCTTTCATGTACGGATACTTGGTGTCTTTTGTAAACGCCTTCGGTGCCACTATAACTCCAGCTCACATGGGTGGAGAGTTCATGTCCGTGTACGCCCTCTCCAGAAGGGGGAGCAAGCTCTACAAAGTGATGGGCGTAGTTACGATGAAAACTCTGACGGGAGGGACCTTTTTTCTCCTTGTCCTGCCCTATACTCTGTATCACTTTTACAAAAACCCTACGGGTTCTCTCAAGATTTTGGCGGTGCTTGTCCTGTTTGCTGGGATTTTTGCCCTCCTCTACGTGCTTGTCCGACTCTTGTCAAGAAAGGGAGCTCCCCAAAACCAGAACCTGCTAAAAGGGTTTAGGTACACCGTAAGAAGGTACACGGTGGTGTTGCGCATCTTCCTGCGGGACAGAAAGCCTAGCCTCCTGCTGGCCTGCATCAGTAGCTTCTTGCTCTACCTGTCCTTTCTGGCTTCTGGAGCCTTTTTGGTCAAGAGCTTCAACCCGGAGCCTGACTTTGTTTTCATTGTGGAGCACCAGCTTACGCTCCTGTACGCCATATTCATAAGCCCGACACCCGGCGGTAGCGGTGTGGGCGAGGTGGGAGCTCTGTACGTCTTTGACTCCTTTCTCGAGGCTTCCCTCTTGGGTAGCTTTTCCCTGCTGTGGAGGTTCGTAACTCAGTATGCCAGCGCCCTCCTGGGCGGTCTGCTTCTCCTCTTTTTACTGCTCAGGGACGCAAGGAAGAATGTCTGACCTTATAAATCCCTACTACTACGGAGTAAGACTGAGAAACTGGCTCTACGACCGTAAAGTCCTAAAGGTGTGCAAGCTCTGTGTGCCCGTGGTGTCAGTGGGCAACCTCTCCCTGGGCGGGAGCGGAAAGAGCTCTCTGGTGCGACACATTGCCAACCTTCTTCCTGAATTGCACGTGTGTCTTCTCTCCAGAGGCTACCGCAGAAGTAGCAAGGGAACTCTTCTCGTTTCCAGTCGGGGGCATGTCCTGAGGGGCTGGCAGGAAGCGGGGGACGAGCCCTACATGCTGGCAAAGGTCCTAAGACACGCCAGCGTGGTGGTGGACGAGGATCGCTGTAGAGGTGCCCAATTTGCCCTCAAAAGCCTAAAACCAGACCTCTTTATTCTGGACGACGGCTTCCAGCACAGGAGAATGGCCCGGGACTTGGACATACTGCTCCTGCGAAAGAGGGACTTTTCAGACAGGCTTTTACCCTTCGGAAGGTTGAGAGAGCCTCTGAGCTCCCTGGAGAGGGCGGACCTTCTGGTTTTGTCCTACGGCGAGCTTGAAAGTTTTGACTGGCAACATCCCTCAAAACCAACTTTGAAGATGGTGCGAGAAGGCTGGAAGGTGATAAGGACCAGCGACCTAAGAGAGCTGGATAACTTCAGGGAGTTAGAATTCACCGCCTTTGCGGGCCTTGGGGACAACCGGCAGTTTTTCCTCACCCTTGAGAGGTTAGGTATAAAAACCGTCCGCAGGCTATCTTTTCCTGACCACTACCACTACAGAGACTTTATCTTGCGAAAGGACCAGCTTTACATAACCACGATGAAAGATGCGGTAAAGCTACCGCCTACGGACAACCTCTACTACCTGGACTTTGACCTGCGGGTGGAGGGTCTGAAAGAGTTCTTGCGGTTTTAGCTTGCTCTACTCCCTTCCTCTATGTCCCTGTCCGGGACCAGCAGGGAAAGTCTGTCCCCGCTTGAGAGGGCCAGCACCATACCCTGAGACTCTATACCGAAGATTTTTCTGGGTTTGAGGTTGGCAAGCATAAGAATCTTCTTGCCCAGGAGCTCCTCCGGTCGGTAGTGTTTGGCAATGCCTGCTACGAGGGTTCTCTCCTCCTGACCTAAGGAGACCCTGAGCTTGAGGAGCTTCTCCGAACCCTCCACGGGTTCTGCGGAGAGCACCTTTGCCAGTCTTAGGTCCAACTTGTGAAAGTCTTCTATGTTTATGCCTTCCATCCGCCTATATTTTAGCAGGCCTGCCCTGCCTTATACTATACGGGATGAGAGTTCTGAGTGGGATGAGACCTACGGGCAAGCTCCACCTTGGGCACTACTTCGGCGTGATAAAAAACTGGGTAGAGCTACAGGAGGAGCACGAGGCCTTCTTTATGGTGGCAGACTGGCACGCCCTTACCACGGGCTACAGAAGGGTGGAAGAGATACCCAACCACACACAGGACATGCTCATAGACTGGCTTGCCCTAGGCATTGACCCGAGCAAGAGCACTCTTTTCCTCCAGTCAAAGGTGAAAGAGCACGCGGAGCTCTTTCTTATTTTTTCCATGATAACGCCCAAGAGCTGGCTGGAGTGGAACCCCACTTACAAAGACACCAAGTACAACCTCCTGCGTCTTACCGACCTGAGCCTGACCTTCAGGGGCGGGCTGAGAGACCACGTAAAGACCTTTTTGGCAAGGCTACCCTACAAGGTAGAGGACTTTGAAGCGTTGGAGGAGCTCCTGCTTGACTACCTTTCCGACGCCATGATTCAAGCCCTTTTTGAAGGGTATTTAGAAAAGTCCCTTCTTCAGGAGCTCAACGTGTCCAAAAGAGACTTTTACGACACGGACACTTACGGCTTTTTGGGCTATCCAGTGCTTCAGGCAGTGGACATACTCATATACAAGGCCCAGGCGGTGCCCGTGGGAGAGGACCAGCTTCCGCACGTGGAGCTCTCAAGAGAGATAGCCAGAAGGTTCAACGGCCTCTACGGAGAGACCTTTCCAGAGCCTCAAGCTATGCTCACCCAGACGCCTCGCCTGCCCGGCACCGACGGCAGAAAGATGAGCAAGTCCTACGACAACGCCATCTACTTCGCAGACAGCCCAGAGCAGGTGGAGAAAAAAGTCATGAGCTTTTTCACCGACCCCCAGAAGCTCCGCAGGGGCGACCCTGGCAGGCCCGAAATATGTCCTGTTTTTTTCTACCACAGGCTCTTTGGCCCGCAGGAAAACGCTCAGGAGATAGAAGGAGACTGCAGGAGCGGAAGGCTTGGCTGTGTGGACTGCAAAAGGCTGATGTTGGAGAAGCTCCAGGGCTTTCTGGCCCCCTTCAGGGAAAGGAGGGAGTCCGTGGCAAAGGACAGAGACGCCCTCCTGCAGGTGGTCTCCTCGGGCACAGAAAAGGCCAGAGCCGTAGCCCTCCAGACTGTGCAAGAGGTAAGACAAAAGCTCGGAGTGGGATGAAGCTTTTTTTTGCCCTTTTTCTCCTGCTCTGTCTCTACCTTCTCCTCCTCGAGCTCTACCCGGTAAAAAGGCTCAGGACAAAAAAGAGCAGGGCAGAACTCTACGCCCTTCCTGAGCTTTACATATACTCCTTTGAGCTTCACGTTCACAGTCAGTTTTCCTACGACTCTCTGGGAAAGCCTGAAGACATAGCGGAGGCTGCCAGAAGGGAGGGCATAGACTACGTGATAGTGACCGACCACGAGGACGACCGCGTAAAGCACTTTGCGGGCGACAGGATAGTGGCGGGCATGGAGAAAAAGCTTTTGGGAGAAGAGGGTAGAGTGCTGGGAGACCTGCTCTTGGCGGGAGAGCTCCGAGTTGTGGCCCACCCTTTCAAGGAAAAATACCGCTGGCAACTGGAGCTTCCGGAGGAGTACCTCTTTGAGCTGATAGACCTAAAGGACGCCCTGCTGGAGAGAAAGGGCATGCTCTTTCTCATGCTTCCCTACCTTCTGCTGGTGGGCTTGTTGTCCAGAAGCCGTGCCGTAGAGTCTCTGAAGAAGATAATCCCGTTGGAGAAGTACGCAACCCAGTACCTGAAGATGCGCATAGCCAACAGGGTGGTAGGCGGTCTGGACCACCACGTGAAGGTCTACATACGGGAGGTGGGCATTAGGTTTCTCTTCCCTTCCTACCGCTACAGCTTCCGCCTCATGAGAAACTTTCTGCTGACGGACCAGAAGGTGACAGACAGAGAGCAGTTTCTCCAGAGCTTGAAGACGGGTAGCACTCTCATATCTTTCAGCGAAAAGCCTACCCTCTTCTGGAGAGATGGGCAGTCCCTCAAGGTCTTCCCGCCCGCCGAGTGCCTACTTCACAGGAAAAGCCTGCAGGAGGAGGAGTGGCAGGAGGGTTCCTTCTTTGAGTTTTTTCTCCCGCCGGGCACTCAGGTCTTCATGGGTTATACTTATGCTTTCAGGCTTGGGAGTTTGTGCTTTGGGCTGAAGCCACTTTTTCTGTTTGTTTGCAGGGAGGAAGAGAATGGAAGAGTTGCCTCTGCCTGAAGACGTAAAGGAGAAGATTCTCCAGAAGGTTTCAAACAGGGCCCTTGCTCTGAGAGCTCTGGAGTATGTAAAGCTCGTCAAAAGGGAAGACGGAAGTCTGTGGGTAAAGGAAGAGTTTGAAGACACGCAGAACCACGCCCTTTGGTTTATGGTGCTGGCCTGCGTAAACTACGCTCAGAGGTTGCTTCGCGGGGAGGAGATAGACTGATGCCCTGGAACGTGATAGTCAGGAAAAGGTTCAGCTGGGCTCACTTTCTGACGGACTACCACGGGGCGCCCGAGCCCATTCACGGACACACCTGGACGGTGGAAGTACACATAAGAGCGGACAGCGTGGACGCAGGCGGTATGGGCTACGACTTTTTAGAGGTGGAGAGCTTTCTCAAAGAACTCTTGCCCGACTACAGGCTTCTGAACGAGCTGGTGGACTTCTCCCCCAGCGCCGAGAACATGGCCATGTGGATTTACAAAAAGTTAAAGGAGAGGTACCCCACAGTCTCCCGGGTAGTGGTGTGGGAAAAGGAAGACTGCGGGGCGGAGTACTGGGAAGGTTAGCAGCTGGAGCAGTGGCTCTCCTTGGCCTCTCTTGCCTTCTTGGCCATTTCAGGGTCGTAGGCCTTGCCTTGCCACAGCATCTGGTACATTATCTCGTGGGTGCTCTCAGCCAAGCTGGTCAGCTCTTTGAAGAGCTTGTTAAAGCCCTCGCTCCTGTGAGACTCCTCGTGGTCCTCCATGGACCTCCAGAAGGTTATGATGAGAACCTCTCTGTTTTTGAGAGGGTGCTCGGTGGTCTGACCTACGGTAGAGCCCTCAAGGGACACACCACCGGTGTTGAGAGCCACAAACCCGCCGTAAAAGCCCGTGTCTGAGTGGTAAGTTTTCACGTGCTCGCAGAGGTAGGCTATCTTCTCAGACACGTCGTCTACCGTGACACCCTCTTTGAGCACCACGTAGTTGATGTTTACCACCGCATCATCGGGCACATCCACTATGTAGTTTCCGTACATGGTTGTACCTCCTTTTAAGAGTTTTGGAATATTCAAATATAGACTAAAATGCATAACACGCTTATGCTCTAGGTCATATAGGCTTACGCCTAGTATCCCTCGTATGCCTTTTCGTAGAGCCGGTGTATGTCCTCCAGAGTTGGCTCTACCGGGTTTATGGGGAAGAGCCCTCTGGCCAGCATGTAAACATCTTCGGCAAGCCTCTCCAGCTTTTCCCTCTCTACGCCCAGCTCTTTCAGGCTCAGTCGCATGCCCACCTTACAGAGAAAGTCCTCCAGAGCTCTTACCGCCATATGAGGTTCTGGCGGGTAGCCCATGAGCTCCGCAAAGAGGGCGTACTTTTCTGGGTTCCCCCTGTAGTTAAACTCGGTTACCGCCACCGCCAAGGCTGCTAAGCCCTCCGCGTGGGCCACCTGCGGATAGTGGGCGGAGACGGGGTGCTCCATGCCGTGGATGAGTGCTACCCTTTTCCTGTCGATGGCTATACCCGCCAGCATTGCGGCGTAGCTCATGTAGGTTCTGGCCTCAAGGTTTTGGGGTTCCTCTACCGCCACAGGAAGCCACTTCTTTATGAGAGCTATGGCTCTCACTGCCAGGTCCTCCGCAAGGGGGTTGGAGAGCCTGTTGGTGAGAGACTCAAGGGCGTGCATGAGGGCGTCCACGCCGGTGATGGCGGTCAGCTTCCCGTCCATGCTCAGGGTAAGGGAGGGGTCTATCAGGGCCACCTTTGGGTAGTTGAGGGAGTGGGATATGACCATCTTCTCCTTTCTTATCGGGTTGGAGAGCACAGAGTACCTGTTTACCTCACTGCCCGTGCCTGCGGTGGTGGGTATGCAGATGACAGGTCTGTTAAGAAAGGGCACGAGGCGAGGACCTTCGGGGTAGTTCACGTAGTCCCAAGCACAGCCCTCGTTGGAAGAGACTAACCCCACCGCCTTGGCAGAGTCCAAACTGCTTCCGCCTCCCAGCCCCACTATGTAGTCTACTTTTTCCCTCACCACTATCTCGCTGGCTGAGTTTACGCTCTTGTCGGTGGGGTTGGGCTCTATGCGGTCAAAGACGAGCACCTCCTCAGCCCCGTTTGTCTTCAGGGATTGTATCACCCTGTCCAGAGCTCCGTTTTCCTTCGTGCTCTTCCTGCCGGTGACCACAAGCACTCTGTAGCCGAAGCGCTTTCCTACCTGTCCTACCTTGTCCACCACTCCTACGCCGAAGAGTATTTCAACAGGCAGGTAGAACTCAAAGTTCATGCCTCGGTGATGTCTTCTCTCTGGAGCTCTACCTCTTCGGGTATGGTGGCTTCAAAGGTAAAGGCTGGGTAGGTGGGCACTATGCCCTCCTCCTCCGCCTTCTCCGCGCAGTGGGCGTGATATCTGGTCCAGGGTATCGCCAAGAGCCTTTCGTACTGTATCTCCTCACCGCAGTACTCGCATATGCCGTAGGTGCCCGCCTGCATCTTGTTCAGGGCATGCTCAATCTCCTTTATGAGGAAAAACTCCCTGCTAGAGAGGCTATCTAAGAGCTCCTGAGTGTAGGTCATCTGTCCTATGTCCTCCAAGTCTCCGGGTTCTTTTGCCTCCTCTTCGATGCGTGCCTGAGTGTCCTCCTTTTTCCTGTAGCGCTCCAGAAGCTTGGCCTTTTCCTCCAGGAGCTTGTTTCTTAGGATTTCAAGGCGTTCCCTGTCTAACATGTTTCCCTCCTGACAAGGAATTCAGAATAATATATGCTAAAATCTTCCAACATGTATTCTTTCATTCACAGGTATAAGAGCTTTACCTTAGCTGTTATAGCGCTGGCAACGGGAGGTTTCTTCCTGTGGCTCTTCTTCGCAGGTGGAGTGGAGGACATGACCACACCCTCCAAGAGGTGCGTGGTGGAGGTGGGCTCGGGCTGTGTGACCCTGAGAGACTACAGAAGGGAGCTCCTGAGATTTTCCCAGCTCTTGAACAGCCAGCAGATGGAGGACTTGGTCAGAGAGCAGGTGCTTTCCAACCTGACCGCCCAGGAACTGCTCTACCAGCAGGCCATGAGCCTTTCCCTCATAGCCAGCGACGAAGAGGTGGTTGAAGTCATAAAGTCAGACCCCACCTTTCAAGAAAACGGCCTTTTCAGCGTCAACAAGTACAGGGAGGCAGTGGCCCGGGCCGGGATGACGCCGGAAGAGTATGAAGAGTACCTGAAAAAGACCATAGCAGTGCAGAAGCTCATAGCCCTGCTCACCAACGGCGTCTACCTTACAGACAAAGAGTTAGAGCTTAACCTCCTAGTGGAGACCACCCTGCTTAAGGGCAGTCTCTATGTGGTGTCCCCCTCGCAGGTAAAAGACCAGTACAGCCCCACCACCCAGGAGCTCGTGGACTACTATCAGAAAAACAGGGAGACCTTCAAAAAACAGGAAGGGAAGCGTCTTTGGGTCTGGAGAGAAAAGGACAAGGAGAGAGCTCTGAGTCTCTACAGGGAGCTCAAAGCAGGAAGAGAGCCCCAAGCTCCGCAGGAGCTTAGACTGTCCGAAGACCTACCCAAGTTGGAAGGAGCTCTGAGCGCAGAGGCCCAGCGCCTGACACCGCAGGACCGGGTGAGCATCACCAAGCAGGGGGAGGAGTACGTGGTGCTCTACCTGAAGGAGGTGCTTCCCGCAGGCTACGAGGACTTTGAAACCGTCAAGGAAAAGGTAAAAGAAAGGCTCTTAGAGGAAAAGGCAGGCGATATGGCTCTCAAAAAGGCGCAGGAGGTGGCCAGAGCTCTCAAGGAGGGCAAAAGGCCCGACCTAAAGCCCCTGAACTTCTCCGACACCCCGATGAGCCAGCTGAGAGTTTTGGTGGATATTGACCAGAAGGACCTGGTGCGGATAGCCCTCTCGCAGGACAGGGTCTTTGGACCCTACCCCCTCCGTCAGGGCTACGGCGTGCTTTTGGTAGAAAAAAGAGACAAAAAGGAGCTGAGCGAGGAGGAAAAAGAAGAGACCACGAAAGACCTCCTTAGCCTAAAGGCTCAGGCGGTTCTGTCTCAGTACATAGAGCACCTGAAGAGGAAAAACAAGGTGCGCGTAAACAGAGAACTCCTCGGAGGTGGATAGAATGGAGAAAAAGTGGAGAACCGCTCTGACTCAGCACGTAGGCCACGAGACTTACATCAGAGGCTACAGGCTCTTGGACCTTGTGGGCAACCTAAGCTTTGCCCAGGCTATTTACCTGCTCCTTAAGGGCGAGCTCCCCAGCGAGAAAGAGTCCGAGATGATGGAGGCCATGCTGGTCTCCATCATAGACCACGGCATAGCCCCGCCCTCGGTAATCTCCGCCAGAGCTGTGGCCTCGGGAGGAAACTCTCTTAACGTAGGTGTGGCCGCAGGTGTCTTGGCCTTTGGCTCCGCTCACGGTGGAGCCTTGGAGGACGCCATGAAGTTCATCCAAGAAGGCGTGCGGAGCGGTAGGGCAGTGGAGGAGATAGTCAGGGAATACTTGGAGGCAAAGAGACCCATACCCGGCTACGGACACAGGTACTACAAGGACTTTGACCCAAGAACCAAGAGGCTTATGGAGGTTGCCAAGGGCTTGGGCTTTTACGACAGGCACTGTCAGTTTGCGGAGGAGGTGCAGGAGGAGATAGGCAAGCAGAAAGGGAAAAAGTTAGTGCTCAACGTGGACGGGGCTATCGCGTCGATTGCCTCCGAGATGGGCTTTGACTGGCGCTTAGGCAAGGGCTTTTTCATCATAGGCAGAGTGCCGGGTCTGGTAGCCCACGTGTACGAGGAGCTCACCACCGAAAAGCCCTTCTCAAAAAGGCTGGACGAGGAGAGGGAGACCGAGTACACAGGCGTGCCCCCCAGAGACCTTCCCGAAGAGTTCAGAAAGGTGTAGGCACTCCGCATGCGGGAGAGGTGGCTGGTCTACAGGCGCGGCGGTCTGGGTGACACGCTCCTGACCTTCCCCCTGCTGGAGCTCCTAAAAAGGTCAGGCAAAAGGGTATGGGCGGTGGGCAACACGGACTACTACCTCATAGCAAAAGAGGTGGGCTGGGCGGACGCGGTGAGCTCCGAAGTGCCACAGCAGGAGTTTGAAAGAAAAGTGTTCATTTCCTTCGGAGGGAACATAGACCCCTTTCCTCCTGAAAGGGTCTGGCTGGTGGAATACTACCTCCGGAGCTTGGGTCTTGAGGGGGAGTTTTCTAAGAGCTTGCCCCTGAGCCCTTTGGAGAGTAGCCCGCTAAGGAGATGTGCGGTCCTGCACCCCTCCAGCGGTTCTCCCCAGAAGAACCCACCCTTGGAGCTCTTTTTTCAGGGTGGAGGACTTCCTCAGGAGGAGAGGCCTGAAGACCGTATACCTCGTAGGCGAGGCGGACCAGTGGCTAAAAGACCACGTCAAGGAGTACTTTGAGAGCTTCTCACCCTTGGAGATTGCCAAAGCTCTCAAGAGTGCGCGCGTCTTTGTGGGGCTTGACAGCGGTCTTTCTCACTTAGCCAGCTACTGCGGAGTGCCTACCTTTGTCTTTTACGGACCGACGGACCCGCTCCTGTGGAGGCCAGTGGGAGAAGCAGTCTTTCAACTCAGTCTCCACCTGCCCTGTAGCCCGTGCTTTCCTCAGGTCTGTCAGGAGAGGGAGTGTCTCAACCCAGAGAGGCTTTTTGAGCTCTTTCTCAGAGCCTACTCCCGCTCAGGCCTTTAGGCGAAGAACCTCTTTATGAACTCTGCGGTCTCGGAGCTCTCCTGTAGGGCTTCAAGCCCGAGCCTTATTATCTTGTCCGGGGGCTCTCCCTCTTTCATAAGCCCTAACTCCTGGGCAGTGCGGAGCTTCTCTACCACGCTCTCCGATATGTGCACCATGGTGGGGTCAAAGCCAAACCTTTTGTAGAGCTCAAACCGTTCCTGCTCTTGCCTTTTTTTCATCTGTGCGCAGAAGGCACATATCTTTCTCCAAGTCCGCAGGGTTCTTTCCCAGTCCTCCCGGGGTAGGTTCTCAAGCTCTAACTTTATGAGCTCTACCAGCGTGCTTCGCAGGTAGGCTTTAAAGCTCTCCTCCGTCCATGTCTCTGTCTTTATAAGGTTGCTTAGGTCCAGCTTCATGCTATTCTAATATACTAGTCTCCGGAGGTCAAAAAATGCACAGAATACTCATCACGGACCCCATCTCAGAAAAGGGCATTGAGCTTCTCAGACAGGAGCCGGACTTTCACGTGGACAACGAGCCAGACATATCCTACGAGGAGCTCCTCAAGGTGGTAGAGAGCTACCACTGCATCATCACCAGAAGCAGGACGCCGGTGACCGCAGAGCTCATAGAGAGAGGAAAAAACCTGAAGGTCATAGGAAGGGCGGGCGTGGGCGTGGACAACGTGGACATAGACTCCGCCTCCCTACGGGGCATACTGGTGGTTAACACCCCCGGTGCCAACACCATCGGGGCTACGGAGCTCACTCTTGCCCACATGCTTAACGTGCTAAGAGACGCCCACACCGCCCACAACAGCATGGTGGAGGGTCGCTGGGACAGGAAGAAATTCATGGGCAGGGAGCTCTACGGAAAAACCTTGGGCATCATAGGTCTTGGCAACATAGGCTCTCAGGTGGCCATAAGGGCAAAAGCCTTCGGCATGACCGTTTACGCCTACGACCCCTACATACCCCGGGAGAAGGCGGACAAGCTGGGCGTGAAGCTCTTCGACAACCTGCACGACATGCTCAGGCTGGTGGACGTGCTTACCATCCACGCACCCCTGACCCACGAGACCAAACACATGATTACCCGCAGGGAGTTTGAGCTCATGAAAAGGGGTGCGGTGCTGATAAACTGCGCCCGCGGAGGCATAGTCAAGGAGGAGGACCTCATATGGGCCTTGGAGACGGGTAGGCTCTCCGGCGCAGGTCTTGACGTCTTCTCCGTAGAGCCCCCTTCCAAGGAGTTCGTGGACAGACTCTCCCGGTTTCCCAACGTGTCCCTGTCTCCTCACATAGGTGCCAACACCTACGAGTCTCAGGAAAACGTGGCGGTGATAGTGGTACA
Organism: Aquificaceae bacterium; assembly: GCA_025062075.1. Taxonomy (GTDB): domain Bacteria; phylum Aquificota; class Aquificia; order Aquificales; family Aquificaceae; genus Pampinifervens. The sequence continues at coordinate 10,456 of JANXBA010000025.1, read as the reverse complement.
GCAGGTGATAAAGGCGCTGAAGGGTCAGACGGTGGAGTATGTGGTCAACGCCCCCTTCCCCGACCTGTCGGTGCTCACCCTCATAAAACCCCATCTGGACTTGGCGGAGAAGATGGGCAGGTTCTTGGTCCAGTGGGCGGAGGAGGGCATAAAGGAGGTGCACATAGAGGTAAGGGGAGACATAGCCCCGCACTTCCACCCCGTGGCCTCCGCAGTGCTCATGGGCATCCTAAAAGAGACCGTGGACTTTCCAGTGAACATAATAAACGCCACCTACGTAGCCAGAGACAGGGGCATAAAGGTGCAAGAGCTCACCTCCCAAGAGAGTCAAGACTACAAGCACTACATAAGGGTGGTGGCAAAGGCGGACGGGGGCGAGCGTGTAGTCTCCGGCTCCGTGTTGGAGGGACACCTGCTACGCATATTCCAGATTGACCGCTACTGGGTGGACGTGGAGCCCGAGGGCATCATGCTGGTCTTTGAAAACAGGGACGTGCCGGGCGTGATAGGCAGGATAGGTAGCATACTGGGCAACGCAGGCGTGAACATCGCAGGCTTTAGGCTGGGCAGGGAGAAAAAGGGCGGTATAGCCTTAGGCATTCTAAACTTAGACGACCCAGTCCCCGAGCCAGTGCTGGAAGAGCTCCGAAGACTTCCCCAGATTATCTTCGTCAAGCAGGTGGTAGTGTAAGCCTATGCGGAGAAAAGTTAGCGCAGAGGAGTTCTTCAGGTTCTATCCAGAGGAATCCTGGCTGGAGCTCTTGGAGGGTGAGGTCTGCGAGATGCCTGCGCCCAACGGTTTGTGGAGAAGGTGGGTGTAGGAGAAGTTTTTCTTTCTCCCGTGTTTACGGCGTGCCAGACTTGGTGGTAGAAGAGACTTGGTAGATAAGATGAAGGTTTACGAGAGCTATAGGCTAAAGGAGTACTGGCTTGTCTTTCCTCTTGAATGGTTTACTTCTTGCAGGACAGGGGCTACGAGCTCTTTTCTTACGCCACCGAGAAGGGTAAGGTGAGCTCTGGGCTCTTACAGGGGCTTGAGGTGGACCTGCAGGAGGTCTTTCAGGAGTTCCTTCGTTAGCGTGAGAAGGAGCGCTTCCGCGGACTTTAGCTTGTCCTCCGCCTGCAGGGGGAAGGTCCTGCCGTCTCTGAGGAGAAGCACGCCCCTATAGGACTTTTCTCCCATGACGGAGAGAGGGTTTGCCACCAGCGCGTCCAAGTTTTTCCTAATTAGCTTCTCCTCCCCCCTCTTTATGAGGTACTCCTCCTCTTCCAGGGCAAAGCCGATTAGCACCTTGTTGCCCTTTTGCTGGCCAAGTTCAAGGAGTATGTCTGGGTTCTTCACTAGCTCCAAGGAAAGGCTTTCCTCTTTTTTCAGCTTGCCTAAGAAGCTCGTGGAGGGTCTGTAGTCCGCCACCGCCGCGTTCATCAAAATTATGTCCGCCCAGTCTTTCAGCTCCATGACCTTTTCCCTCATCTCTTGGGCTGAGGTCACCCGGAGGACCTCCACCTCCGGAGGCTCCTCCGCCGTGGTAAAGCCTGCCACCACTTTGACCTGAGCTCCGTACCACCTGAAGACCCTCGCCAGAGAAAAGCCCATGGCACCGCTGGAGAGGTTGGAGATAAACCTCACCGAGTCTATGAACTCTCTGGTAGCCCCTGCGGTGATAAGCACCTTTTTGCCCCTTAAGGGCTTAGGTCTCAGGGCGTACTCCACCCAGTCTAAAAGCCTGCCAACGGAGGCAAGCCTTCCCTGACCTTCCTCCTCGCAGAGGAGCTTTCCCTCCTCCGGCTCTATCACCGTTACCTCCCTCTCCCGTAGCCTTCTTAGGTTCTCCTGCACCGCTGGGTTTTTGTACATCTCCACGTTCCCCGCAGGTGCCACAAGGAGAGCTCCCTTGTGAGACAGGGCGCAGGTGGTGAGCAGGTTATCCCCTATGCCCAGCGCCACTTTAGAGAGGGTATTTACACTGCAGGGTGCTATCAGAAAAAGGTCAGACCAACGGGGCAGGTTGATGTGCAGGAGTGGGTCCTCCTCCCAGTCCACGTAGGCTTTGTGGCCCGAGAGGGCCTCAAAGGTGAGCCTACTTATGAACCTCTCCGAGAAGGGGGAGAGCACCACTCTCACCTCGTGTCCGGCCTTTCGGAGCTCTCTTACCAGCTCGCAGGCCTTGTATATGGCTATGCTGGAGCTCACGCCGAGCAGAACCCTACCCATTGGCTATTGCTCTGTAGAGGACCGCCATTCTCACAAAAAGTCCGTTTCTGACCTGCTCCAGCACCAGAGACTTCTGGGAGTAGAGCACCTGTGCCTCTACATCCACGTAGAGGTTGACGGGCCCGGGGTGCATGAAGTAGCCCTTCAGTTTTTTATGCCTTTCTGCGGTGAGGCCAAACTGGAGAAAGTAGCTCTCCTTGCTGGGAACGTAGTTCTCCTGAAACCTCTCCTCTTGGAGCCTCAGCCACACGCAAAGGTCCGCCCACTCTATGGCCTCCTCCGGGCTGTCAAAGACCTGCTCCACGCCAAAGGGGGACAGGTCCGCAGGTACGAGCGTTCTTGGTCCGCACACGCCCAGCCTTGCACCGAAGAGCTTAAAAAGGTAAGCCCCGGACCTGAAGACCCTGCTGTGGAGAAGGTCGCCAAAGTAGACCACCTTCACCCCTTCCAGCGTGGAAAAGACCTCCAGCGCAGTGAAAAGGTCAATAAGCCCCTGAGTAGGGTGCTGGTGCGTGCCGTCCCCTGCGTTAATCAGAGCCATACCTTCCCCAAGATACTGCCCGTAGGGAAAAAAGACAAAGGGCACCCTGAAGATGAAAGCCCCAAAGCCGAGAGCTCCCAAGGTCTTCACTGTCTCGTAGAAGCTCTCCCCCTTCTCCATGGAGCTCTCCCCCCTGCCCACGTAGTAAGTTCTAAGCCCCAAAAGCCTGCAGGCCTTTTCAAAGGACAGACGGGTGCGCGTAGAGCTCTCCAGAAAAAGCAAGGCCACGTCCCCCTCCAAGAGTTCTCTTCTCCCACCCTTAAACTCTCTGTAAAGAGTCCACAGAGACTCCACCTCTTCCTTGCTTAGGTCCCTTGCCGAGATGAGATGTCTTCCCATGCTTGGGATTATAGTATAAGGCTACTGAAAGGCCATTTCAGACGTTTACCTACCGACCAGTCAGTATATAATGGTCACCATGGTAAGGTCCTTGGCACTTATCTTTTTGACCTTGTTTTTCCTGTCTTGTCAAAGAGAGGAGAAAGCCTCAGCTGGCAGACCTCAGGAGAGGAAGGTGGTGGTGAGCCTGTATCAACTCAAGACGGAAGAGGTCCCCATAGAGTACGTCACGAAGGGCTACTTCGAGGGCGAGAAGGACGTGATTCTAAGACCGCTGGTCAGCGGTAGGGTGCTAAGCCTTATGGTGGAAGAGGGCAGTCTTGTGAGCTCCGGGCAGGCTCTACTGCGCATAGACCCAGCGGACTACGAGAACGCACTCAGACAGCTTGAGGCCCAGCTGGCTCAGGCCAGAGCGAACTACGAAAACCTAAAGGCAGTAGCAGAGAGGAGAAGACTACTCTTTGAGAAGGAGCTCATAGCTCGCGAAGAGTTTGAAGGCTTCCAGACCCAACTCAAAGTGCAGGAGGAGCTCCTCAACAGCCTTCAGTCCCAGCTGGCGAATGCAAGGCTAAACCTTCAACGCACCACCCTGACCGCACCCTTTGCGGGATATATCGCCCAGCGCTTTGTAAACTTAGGAGACTACGTGACGCCCCAGTCCCAGACTCTGCGGCTGGTGACCCTTGACCCTATCAGATTTGTCTTTCAAGTGCCTCAGGAGTATCTCTCTTATGCCCGCACGGGCTCTACGGTGAAAGTGGAGGTAGAGCCCTTTGGCACCTTTGAGGGTAGGGTTTTCTTCGTCTCCCCGGTGGCGGACAACAACAGACTCATCACCGTAAAGGCCCGCCTTAGCAACCCAAAGGGCCTTCTGAGGCCCGGCATGTATGGTCAAGTTAGCCTCATCACGGGCAAGGAAAGGGCCTTCGTGGTGCCTGAGCAGGCGGTGGTGCTCCAGGGCAGTAGAAAGGTGGTCTGGACGGTCAAAGAAGGAACCGCCCAGCCCGTGCAGGTGGAGGTCTTAAAGCAGGGTCAGGGCGTGGTCTACGTAAAGGGAGACCTGCGGGAAGGGGAGAGCGTAGTGCTGGAGAACGCCTATGTGCTTCAGCAGGGCATGAAAGTGGAAGTAAGATGAGGGCACTTGTTTTGCTCCTCCTTAGTCTTACTGTGGGCATGGCCCTGACCCTTGAACAGGCGGTGGAGATTGCCCTTAAAAACCACCTGTCCGCCAAGCTCTCGCTTCTTGAACTGAAAAAGGCGGAGGAGAGCATCCGCAGGGCGAGGGCGGGCATACTCCCCCAGCTGAGCTTTTTCTACGGCTACACTAGACTGAGCGAGGAGTTAGCCTTCGGCTTTACCCCTAAAAACAGGCACAGCTTCAACCTTGAGTTGGAGCAGGCGGTCTTTGACAGGGCAGTCTTGGAAAGCCTGAAGCTGGCAAGGGAGCAAAAGGAGCTCCAAGAACTCGTGCGTCGGGATACTCTTCTGGAGGTGGAGTTTCAGACAAAACAGCTCTTTTACGCCCTCCTCTACAAGAGGGAGGTTCTAAACCTTCTGCAGGAAAACCTCAGATACTGGGAGGAGAACCTCCGGCGGACCGAAGGCAGGTTCCAGGCGGGGACTGCACCCAAAGTGGAGCTCCTGCGGGCAAGGGCTCAGGTAGAGACCGCCAAGGCTCAAGTAGAGAGCGCAAGGGCGGACTACCAAAAGAGCCTTCAAGACTTTGGCGTCTTTCTTCAGATAGACGGCGTGCCGGAGCTTCAGGGCAGGCTCACCTACCAGCCACCGCCCAAGGTGGAGGAGACCCTCTTGGAAAAGAACTCCACCCTAAGAGTAGTCAGGAAGGGCTTGGAGGTTGCCAAGAGGGCGGTGGAGGTGCAGAGGGCTCAGCATTACCCGAGCTTGGATGTCTTTCTGAGCTATCAGGGCAACACCGCAAGGGTGGGAGGGAAGACTGAGATGGTGGACGGCTACGCCTTCGGTGCCCGGCTGAGCTACAAAGTTTTTGACGGCTTTGCCCGAGAGGCGAGCGTGGCTCAGGCAAGACTTGAGGTGCTAAAGCAGGCGGAGCAGTTAAAGGACTCCGAGCGCAGGGTTAAGGCGGAGTTTCAGAAAACCTTAGAGGACATAAGGTCTTTGCAGGTTCAGATAGGGGCTTTAGAACTCTCCCTGCAGTCTGCGAAGGAGGCCCTAAGACTTTCCACGGAGCGTTACCGCTTCGGCGTGGCCACCCAGTTGGAGGTCTTGGAAGCAGTAAGCAACTACAACTCCCTCCTCCAGAGCTATTACTTTGCCCTGCTTCAGTACCAGATTGCGCTGGCAAGGTTGGAGAGGCTCACCCGATGAACGCAAGGGAAAGAATAATAAACGCCGCCAAGGAGCTCTTCTCTTCTAAGGGCTACAGCAACACCTCCGTGGAGGAAATCGTCAGACACGCAGGTCTGTCTAAGGGGGCTTTTTACTTCTACTTTGACAGCAAGGACCAGCTGATGGAGGAGATAGTAAACCAGATGGCGGAAAAAACCAAAAGCATCATGAGAAGCTGGCTGGAGCGAGACGTCTCCTCGGAGGAAGCCATAAAGGGCCACATAGAGGAGTTTCTAACGGAGTGCTACGAGGACAGGCACATCGCCTACGTGTTCTTCTTTGAGCTTCTCTGCAGTAAGGAGAGCTTCCGCAGGCTCTACTACAAGCACATGGAGGAGATAAGAGCTCTGCTTGGTCAGATGGTAGGAAGGGGCTACGAGAGGGGAGAGTTCAGGCGCGGACGCCCGGAGACGCTGGTTAACCTCATACTGGGGTACATGAGGCTGGTCTATGTGGAAAAGCTCCTGCTAAACGGGGCAAGCCTAAAAGAAGTTTTGGAGGAGGCCAGAGAAGGACTTGAGTTCATCCTCAGGGGGCTGACATGCGGGTAGCGTTCTTTTTGCTCCTTAGTCTGTCCCTTTCCTTCTCGCTGAGCTTGGAGGAGCTCCTGAAGTTTGCAGAGGAGAAAAACCCGGCCCTGCAGGCAAGGAGGCACGCAGTCCAGTCCGCCCGCTTAAACCTTCAGGCGGAGGGCCAGCTTTACTACCCTGAGGTCTTCGGCACCTACAGGCTTTCCCTACAAGCTCAGAGACAGTCCTTCAACTTGCCTGCCTTTTCCATACAGAGCTCCAAAAGGAGCTACAACCAGCTCCAGCTTGGTCTGAGGCAGACTCTTTACGACGGAGGTCTTAGGAGCTCCCTTGTGGACATCTCCCGGAGCTCTCTCAGAATAGCCCAGGAGGAGCTAGAGGAGAAAAGGCTTGAGGTGAGGCTTGCGGTGGTGAAGGCCTTCCTTGCGGTCCTCTCCGCAGGCGAGCTCATAGAGGTGGTCAAAAAGCAGAGGGAGGCGGTGCGGGCGGACCTCAGTCAGCGGGAGGCCTTCTTCAGGGAGGGTCTCGTGGCGGTCACGGACGTGCTTCAGGCAAGGGTGAGGCTGGCGGAGGTAGAAAGAGACCTGCGCAGGGCGCAGGGAGACTATTTGGTGGCCTTGGCGGACCTCTCCCGGCTCACCGGCCTTGAGGAGGAAAAGCTCAAAAGTCTCCTGCCACCCAAGGTAGAACCGGCGGTGCCTGTGCTGGAGGAGCTCCTCCAGCAGGCTCTCAAAAACAGACCTCTTCTGAAGGCTACAGAAGAGAGAAAAAAAGCGGTCACTCTGCGAAGGAAGGCGGAGCTCTCCCAGTTTTACCCAAAGGTGTTCTTAGAGGCGAGCTACAACTACTCAGACCAGAACCCTCTTATCTCCCCCAAGGGAATTCTGGTGCTTGGGGCCGGAGTGAGCCTTAACTTCCAGTCCCTTGCCCCTTACTACAGAGTTTTGGCCATAGAGGAGGAGAAGAAAAGCCTCTCGGAGGAGCTCCGAGACTTGAGGGAGAGCGTAGCTCTGGGCGTGAGGGTTGCCTACGAGAACCTGCACACCGCCAAGGACAACCTAAGGGTGGCGGAGGAGTCTCTCAGGTTTGCGGAGGAGTTCTACCGGCTTTCCTTGGAGCAGTACAGGAATCAAATCATAAGCGGGACGGAGCTCCTTCAGGCGGAGGCAAGCCTCACGCAGGCAAGGAAGGCAAGGGTCCTCGCCTACTACGAGTTTCTGAAGGCCTACTACGAACTCCTAAGGCAGGTAGGTAGCTTATGAAAAAGCTTGGTCTTCTCCTAATACTGCTTATGCTCGTGGCTTTTGGCTTTCTCTCCTACAGGTGGATAAGGCACAGGATGGAGTACGCCATAACGGAGGCGGTCTTCATAAAGTCAGACAGGATGGTAAACCTCTCCTTTGAAGTAGAAGGCAGGGTGGCGGAGCTATACAAGGACACCGGCCAGAGTGTCGTCAAAGGTGAAGTGCTGGCAAGGGTAGAGCCAGAGAGCTACAGGCTTGCGGTGGAAGGTCACAAGAGCAGGCTGGCCTCTATGGTCGCCCAGAGGGACGCACTCGCCCTCCAGATAGAAAGGTTAAGTAGGCAAGTAAAGCTCAAGATAAGCATCTCGGAGGACACTCTTAGGGAGCTCTCCGCCCGCGAGTCCTCTCTACGCCTGCAGGTGCGGGAAGTAGAGCTCCAAGTGGAGCAGGCGCGCAGAGAGCGCGACAGACTGGAAAACCTCCTCAAGGAGGGACTCATCCCAAGGCAGAAGTTTGAACAGGCGGACACGCTCTACCAAAGTCAGATCTTGAGGAAAAAAGCTCTAGAAGAAAGCCTACAGGAGGTCAGAAGTCTCTACTCAAAGGCACAGAAGGAGCTCCAGAGCTCAAAGGCAGAAGTTTTGAGACTGCAAGAACTCCAAGAACAGAAAAGGGCCTTAGAGGAGGAGATAAGAGCTCTCCAGTCCCAGCTCTCAAAAACTCTGCTTGACCTGAAGAAGACCGAGCTTACCTCTCCCGTAGATGGGGTGATTGCCAAAAGGTTCGTAAGCCCCGGGGACACGGTGCGCCCTGGACAGCCCGTATACGCTCTGATAGAGAGGGGCTCTCACTACGCAGAGGCCCTTCTGGAAGAGACAAAACTAAGAGGAGTTAAGGTAGGTGCGAAGGCCTACCTGACCCTTGACGCCTACCCAGGCGTAGTCTTTGAAGGTGTGGTGGAGGAGATAAGCCCGGCCTCAGCCAGCACCTTTGCGCTGGTACCGAGGGACGTGTCCGCAGGCGAGTTTACTAAGGTGGTCCAGCGCATACCGATTAAGATAAGAATAACCAGGGGCGACCTGAGTCTTCTCCGGGTCGGCATGGGCGGAAGGGTTGAGATAAAGAGACAGTAAAGACCCGCCCACAGAACTTGCATGTCCCTTTGACAGGCGCGGGAGTTTGGACTAAAATACTAAAATCTGTAGGGGCGGTAGCTCAGTTGGGAGAGCGCCTGCTTGGCGTGTAGGAGGTCGGGGGTTCAAGTCCCCTCCGCTCCACCACCTAAAGTAGGAGGAAAGCATGGATGTAATAAAGCTTCATCCTCCCTTCACGCACTTTGCAGTGGCCATGCCCCTCGCTCTTGTGGTGCTTGACATCTACTACAGACTCAAAAAGAAAGACCTTGACAGTTTACACCTGCTCTTTTCCCTTCTGACGAGCCTCTCCGTGATAGGTGCCACGGTGAGTGGCATGATAGCTTACGAGCCCATAGAGGACAAACTCTATCAGATAGAGACTTTCAAAGTGCACAAGTACCTTGGCCTAGTCATGGGCATATACTTCGCACTGCTGATGGGAGTCAGGCTCAGCGCTTCCAGAGGACCCCTCTGGAGAACTCTTTTCTCCTTGATGCTCCTCGTGGGTGCGTTGTTTACTTTCCTGCAGGGAAGTTTAGGAGGTTCAGTGGTCTACGACCACATGGTAAAACCCTGGATAGACCGCTAAACCCTCAGTGAAGCTCTTACCTTCTCTACGATGTCCTGCAGGACTGCGGTAGGTGACTCCCCCTCTCTGACTATCAATCTGTGGGCAAGACAAAGAGGAGTCAACTCCAGTATGTCCTCGGGAACCACGAAGTCTCTTTCCTTGGTGTAAGCCATAGCACGTGCACAGCTTATCAAGTGTATCAGCCCGCGGGTGGACACGCCCAGTAAGACCCGTGGGTCCTGTCGCGTGGCCTGAGCTATGCTCACCGCTAACTTGGACACATCGGAGGAAACATACATCCTCTTGACGCTCTCCATAGCGGACAGGAGCTCCTGGGGTTTTAAGAGAGGCTTTAACTTGTCTACTTTTTCTAACGGGTTTTCTCCTCGCAGTATTTGGGCCTCCGTCTCCGGGTCAGGATAACCCAGACTTAACTTCATGCTAAAGCGGTCTAACTGAGATTCAGGTAAAGGATAGGTGCCGTGCTGTTCCACTGGATTTTGAGTGGCTATCACAAAGAAAGGTTGAGGCAGTTCGTAAGTTACGCCATCTACCGAAACTCTCCCTTCTGCCATCGCTTCTAGAAGAGCGCTCTGAGTTTTGGGCGTTGACCTGTTTATTTCGTCCGCAAGCACCAAGTTACTAAAGACCGGACCCTTCTTGAAGACGAAGGTCTTCTTCGACTGGTCGTAGACATTCACACCCAAGATGTCCGAAGGTAGAAGGTCGCTGGTGAACTGAACTCTGGTAAAAGAAAGGCCAAGCACACGCGCCATAGCTAAGGCAAGGGTGGTTTTGCCAACACCCGGCACATCCTCCAGAAGAAGGTGCCCTCCCGACAGCAAGCATATCAGCGAGTAGTTTATAACTCCCTCTTTACCCCTCAGGACCCTACCTATCTCCAGCCTTATTGCCTCCAAGTCCATACTTCAGACATTATACTAAGACAAACCGTGCGCGTTTGACCCTGAGAGTGTTTGACGGCAAGAATTCTACAGTGCACGCAGAAAAACGCAAAAACTCAGGTAGGCGTTCCTAACTCCCTCTACCTTATGGTCTTACTTAAAGGATGGCGGTAAGCAAGATGTTTACCACTCCTTGAGACATGGCTTTTTACAAACCTTGTCTTTCCTGCTTTGGAGAAATTTTAAGCATTCTCCCGTTTGACCCCTTGACAGCAGGAAAATTTTTGACTATAATAATAGCTCTGCGAGTGAGGGGTTTACGAAGCCCCTTGTTGAATGAACCCGAGAGGGCGAGAAAGCCCTTGACAGGAGCGATAACTTTGGCTATAATTAATAGTCTGCTCAGAGAGTGAGGGGCTGGCGACAGCCCCTTGTCATCTTGGCAACTGAATAAGGAGGAAGGACCCGTAAGGTTTTTCTGAAGAGTTTGATCCTGGCTCAGCGCGAACGCTGGCGGCGTGCCTAACACATGCAAGTCGTGCGGGGTGGCTCTGCCACCCAGCGGCAAACGGGTGAGTAACACGTGAGTAACCTACCCTCAGGAAGGG
>JANXBA010000046.1 GCA_025062075.1 Aquificaceae bacterium | reverse complement strand
GGCAAAAGTCTGAGAGAGTGTCAAGCAAGTTTAAAGGAAGACAGAACTGAAAGGCTCAAGGTGGCCATAACCCACAGCTTTGGAGACCAGTTTTTAATCTCTGGAAAGTTAGAAGATGGCAAAACATTGAAAGACAAGGCTTAAAGCTCTGTCTAAAGGTTAAAAATCCAAAAGGTTAAAAATGTGTCCTTTAACTCCTTGTCTCTCAAGGATTTCAGAGGTTAAAAATAGGTTAAAAATTGAACCAGACTTTATGGGTTTTAGTGGGTCATTGTGGGTCATCCAGACCATTGAAGCTCAAAGCTCTAGAGATAATCCACTTGAGAGGCAAGGCTTTGGAAAGGTGCTATTTTCAAGGCTCTGGGCGATGCAGGTTTCAAGTTGCGGGGGGAGGATTTGAACCTCCGACCTTCGGGTTATGAGCCCGACGAGCTACCAGGCTGCTCCACCCCGCGTCAAGGGATGAAATTATAAACCTACAGCTGGACTAAGTCAAGGGAAACGGCGGAAAGCGGTGTGCCTACGCCCCTTATCACTGCCACCATGTTCTCCAGCCTGACGCCAAACTTCCCGCTGAGGTAAATCCCGGGCTCTACGGTAAAGACCATACCTTCCTCTATGACTACCTCCCTGTCCTGACCTTTGTAGTAAACCCGAGGAAATTCGTGGATTTCTACGCCTACACCATGGCCGGTAGAGTGGGTGAAAAACCTGCCAAAGCCTTTCTTTTTTATGTACTCCCTTGCAGCTCTGTCCACTTCTCCTATCTTCTTTCCGACTTTTACCTTTTCTAAGGCAAACAGGTGAGCGTCCCGAACCACTGAGTAGACTTTCTTGAACTCCGCAGGAGCTCTGCCCAAGTAGACTGTCCGCGTAAAGTCGGTGCAATAACCCTTCCAAAGCATGCCCATGTCTATGAGCAAGGGCTCGCCGGCCTTTATCCTTCTTGAAGAGGTCTCCCAGTGGGGGATGGCGGAACCTGCCCCACTGGCCACGATGGCGGGAAAGCTCTCCCCAATGGCCCCCTCCTTGAAAAACTCCGAAAGGAGCATGGCCCTGACCTCCAGCTCGGTGAGCCCTTCTCTTAGGTTTTCTAAGACTTTCGTGTACACTCGGTCGCTCGCCCTTACCCCTTCTTGCAAGGTTTCTATCTCTTCCCGGTCTTTCACGGCCCTCAAGTTTTTTAAAAAGCCTGATACGCCCACCCAGTGGAAGCCACCTTTCAACTTCCTGCTGAACTCGCAGCTCACTCTGTCCTGTTCGTAGCCTACCTTCAGTGCCTCTATCTGTCTCAAGACTCCGTAGATAGTCTTCAGAGGGTTCCCCTCTATGAGAACTACCTGCCAGCCTTTTAGGCTACCTTTTGCCTTCTCGTAGTATCTGCTGTCAGTCAGCAGGTAAGGAGGGCCGTGGCTGACAATTACGTAGGCATGGGTGGACCTAAAGCCAGACAGGTAGAAAACGTTTGCCTGGGAGCTGAAAAGAAAGGCATCCAGCTCGTGTCTTTCCAAGAGCTCCTGTATCTGCCTCTTTTTTCTCATTCTTTGCCCTCGAGGATTCTTCTGTACTTGGTAACTGTTCTTCTTGACACTTTTATCCCTCTCTGCGAGAGCATGTGGGAGAGCTCTCTGTCAGACTTGCCTCTTCCCTCCTTTTCCAGAAGTTCTTTCAGATTTCTCAGCACCTCCTCCGTGCTGAGTCCCTCTATACTCTCCCTGACGAAGAAAGACCTGAGCGGATACACGCCCCGGGGCGTTTTTGCATGCTTTCTGCTCACCACCCTGCTGACAGTAGAGACGCTTACACCTGCCCTGCTTGCCACGTGGCTCAGGGTGAGGCTTTTCAGAGCCTCCTGACCTAACAGAAAACCCTTCTGTCTTTCTAGAATAAGCTCGGCCACAGTGCGCATAAGTCTTCTGCGCAGCTCCAGAAGAAAAGCTACGGGCCTTCCCGCACCTACCGCCTCTAGTTCCCAGAAGTCCTCCATCAGAAACACGTACCACTCAGCGCCGTCGTATTCAAAAACCACATCCACGCTACCGCCTGCGGCGGGTGCGCCTTCCTCCTCAAAAGGGCTGAGTTTTAGCTCGGATAACACCCTCCGAGCCTGCAGTTCCCTGCTCTCACCTTTCAGGACCGCCAACACCTGCTGGGCGAGCTCCTTCTTGTCTGGGTAAAACTCCTCCACCTGAAGCAGTATAAACTCTTCAAGGCTTTTACAGGCCACGCCCAAGGGCTCGATCTCTCTCCTAATGAAGTCTCTGACCTCTTCCACGAAGACCTCTTCCACCCCGTAGTGCCTGGCAATCTCTTCAACGCTACCCCTAAAGAATCCCCTGTGGTCTAAGTTTGCCAGAATCTCGTAGGCTACGTCCAGCTCCAACCCGTCAAGCTCGCACCTAACCTGTTCTTCTACCTTGCTGATGGAGCTCTGTATGTGGACTGGCTGAGGTGAGGTCTGCTCTCGGTAAAACCACTTAGGTCGTCTCCTTAGCGTAAGTTTAAGGTGGGGGCTCTCTGCCTTTTCTAGCTCTTGCAGGAGCTCTTCTGAGGTCTTAGTCAGGAGCTCTAAGCTGTTTTCTATCTTTAGCATAAGGCTCAGGTGGGTAGCGGGCAAAACCTTCACACTCTTCATGTCTTTTCTTCCTCCCTGACCGTTATGAAGATGCTCACGATTCGGTTGCCCTCCATCTTGTCCACTACGAACTTAAAGCCGTCGTAGACAAACTGGTCGCCCTCTTCAGGGACCTTAGAAAGCATGGCCATCACAAAGCCCCCTACCGTGTCGTAATCGTAGTCTTCTGGCAGTCTGAAACCCACCTTCTGTGCCACGCGCTCTATGTCCACCCATCCATTTACCACGTAGGTGTCTTTGGAGACCTTCAGGATGTCCTCCTCCCAGCCCTCCGGCACGTCTCCAAACAGATACTTCATTACGTCGTACAGACTTACCAGTCCTACCAGCTCGCCGTGCTCGCCTACCACCAAAGCCACGTGCGTCCCGTGGTCCCCCATCTCCCTTATGAGCTCAGCGATGCTCAACATCTCAGGCACGAAGAGGGCCTCTCTTTTAAACTCGCCCAGCTTCTTGCTCAGGTTTTCTTGGGTAGGAAGTATGTCCTTCACGTAGAGAATGCCGGTCACGTGGTCGTAACTGTGGGAGAAAAGTGGTATTTTGCTGTGCTTTCTTTGCAGGATTTGTTCGAGGGCTTCTCCCAGAGTGAGTTCTTCGGACAGCATAAAGAGGTCTGGTCGCGGGGTCATAACCTCTCTTACGGTAGTCTCTTTGAGGCTAATCGCCCTTTCCGCCAACTGCACGTCCTCCCTGTCAAAGTAGCCCGAGGAGACGCCCATTTGGAGGAGTTCTCTGAAAACTTCAGTCTGGTCTTTTTTTCTCTCCTCCACTTCCAGCAGTCTTACCAGCCCTCTTACAGTAAGGGCCCACCTGACCGGTTGCATAAGCCTATGGATGACAAAAAAGGGCACGTAGTAAACAGGTGCCAGCCGGGTGCTAAAGGGCAGGACCATGTTCTTGGGGAGCACTTCTCCAAACAGGAAGATTAGACTGCTGGAGAAGAGCACTGCAATACCAGCCCCCTTCGGGCCAAGGAGCTCTACAAACAGTTTCGTCCCGTAGGAAGAAATCAGGATGTTTACCAGCTCGTTACCCAAAAGTATGGTAAGAAGCACCTCCCTGGGCCTGGAGAGCAAACTCAGGAGGGAGCGGTGTATTTTCTTCTCCTCTCTCAACCTGAGAAGGTGGCGGTTAGCGCCGAAGAAGACCACCTCTGAAGAGCTGAAAAAGCCCGACATAAAGAGCAGAAAGATAAATATCAGAACTTCAGTATAGATTGCATGAGACGATGCGTCCATCTACTTTCACCTCCTTGACCTCTTCCTCGCACTCCTTTAGTCTTTTGCTACAGCGAGAGTAGAAGGGACACGCATAGCTTGGGCTTTCTTCTGGGAGCTCTTCGGGTAGCTCCCTTCTCTGGGAGGGATGTCGCACCGGCATGGTGCTTATCAAGTACTGAGTGTAGGGATGTAGGGGGGTCTCTAAAAGGCTTTTGGTAGGGCCTATCTCTAAAAGCTTCCCCCTGTAGAGGACGCCCGTCCTGTCCGCCACCCTTTCCACCGCCCTCAGGTCGTGAGTTATAAGCAGGGTGCTGATTCCCTCCTCTTTTAGCTTGAGAAAGAGCTCCAATATGCCCGCTCTGTAGCTCATGTCCAAGGAGGAGGTGGGCTCATCCGCCACTATGAGCTTGGGCTCTATGACCAGAGCCCTCGCAATGGCAACCCTTTGCCTTTGACCTCCGGACAGGCTCTCGGGCTTTCTCTCAAGAAACTCTTCTCCCAGCCCTGCTCTTTTGAGGGCAAGCACCACTCGCTCTCTTCTGTGAGTCTCTCCGTGGACCAGCAGGGGCTCTTCCACTATCTGGGACACTTTTAACCTTGGGTTTAAGGAGGCCCTCGGGTCTTGAAAGACCGCGGAGACCATCCTGGTGTACTCCCTTCCCATCTTGAAGGGGTCCCTGCCCTCAAAGAGAAGGCTTCCAGAGGTAGGTTTTTCAAGCCTGAGTATTATCTTACCTGTGGTACTCTTTCCCGAGCCTGACTCTCCCACCAGGGCCAGTATCTCACCCTGTCCTACGTGGAAGCTGATCTCCGTCAGAGCCCTCACCTCCCTTCGGGAAAAAAAACCGACGGAGAAGACCTTGGAAAGCCTTTCCACCCGCAGGAGCTCTCTCATATGGTTCTGGAAAACCTGTGCTCTTTCTTGACCCTTATGTACTGGTCAAAGACCATGGCTATGTTTCTTATGAGGAGTCTCCCCTCTGGCAAGACCTTTATGGTCCTGTCTTCTACGCGCAGAAGGCCGTCCCTTTCCATGTCTTGGAGCTCCTCAAGCTCCTGGGAGAAGTGCTCTTCAAAGCGTATGCCAAAAAGGTTTTCTACTTTTTCAAAGGAGCATCTGAAGTTGCACATAAGGTCCATGATGACCTCGCGTCTTATTATATCCTCACCGCTTAGCAGGAAGCCCCGGAGCACGGGCAACCTTCCGCCATCCAAGGAGAGGTAGTACTCCCTTATGGTCTTGTAGTTCTGAAAGTAGGCGTCATGGAGCATGCCTATGGAGGTGGCACCTATGCCTATAAGGTCAACGCCCTTTTTGGTGGTATAACCCTGAAAGTTTCGCCAGAGAGTGCCGTCCCTCTGTGCTTGAGCCAGCTCGTCCTCCGGCTTGGCAAAGTGGTCCATGCCTATGAAAACGTAACCCGCCTGCTGGAAGAGCTCTACGCTGAGCTCCAGCATGGCCAGCTTGTCCTCGGGAGGTGGCAAGGTGGAGGGGTCTATCCTCCTCTGCAGGGGCTTGAGCCAAGGCACGTAGGCAAAGTTGAATACCGCCACCCTGTCCGGGCCGAGCTCTATGGTCCGCTCTATGGTATTTTTGAACTTCTCGGGCCTCTGGTAGGGCAGGCCGTAAACTAAGTCTAAGTTTATGCTCTTGAAGCCTAAAGTTCTGAGCTCTTTGATTACTCTCTCCATGAGAGAGTAGGGTTGCACCCGGTTTATGGCCTTCTGCACCTGCGGGTCCAAGTCCTGAAGGCCCATGCTGATGCGGTTAAACCCCACATCCCTAAGGGTCTCCAGCTGACCTTCAGAGAGGTATCTGGGGTCTATCTCCACGCTTATCTCCGCCCCCTGGTCTATCCTAAAGGTGGCCTGTATTCTGCAGAAGAGCTCCCTTATCTCCTCCTTGCTTAAGAAGTTGGGCGTGCCCCCTCCCCAGTGGAGCTGAACCACGGGCCTTGAAGAGTCCAAGTGCTTGCCAAGCAGGTCCATCTCCCTGTACAGGTAGTCTAAATACCGCCTGGTCACGTCCTTGCGGTGGGATATAATCACATTGCACCCACAGAACCAGCAGGCGCTCTCACAGAAAGGTATGTGAAAGTAGAGAGACAGAGGCCTTCCCTTAAGGTTGCTCTGGTGGAGTTTTTCTACGTAGTCCTTTTCCCCTACACCCTCGTGAAACTCGGTGGCGGGCGGATAGCTGGTGTATCTCGGCCCTGGCCTGTCGTACTTCTCTATCAGGCCTTTGTTGAAGACAGTCTTCATATCTGATAAATATAAGCCTTCTTAGGGTGCATGGGCTTTTTCAGAAAAGGTTGCGACAGTAGGCGTGCCTTGTAAGCACGCAGGTATGGGTCGGGCGTAAAGCCTTTGCGCTTAACATTCCCCTTTGGTCACTTGACATATACACATACGCAGAGTTAACATGTTAAAGCAGGCACTTGTTAAGGGCTAACACCTCTTGTTATTTTGGAACAGGGCGACCGGTATTCCAGTGCCGGGGACGGCTACAGCACCCCTTTTTGTGTTATTCTATTATTGAAAAATACAGAGGAGGTGCGTTATGGGTAGGATGATATCTTTCAGCAGGGACGGTGTGGAGGTCTCTGGCTATCTTGCCGAGCCCGAGGGCGTCAAGGGCCCCATGGTGCTGGTGTTTCACGAGTGGTGGGGGCTCGTGGACCACATAAAGAGCGTGTGCGACAGGTACGCAAGCCATGGCTTTAACGCCTTCGGCATAGACCTTTACGGGGGGAAAACCGCGAGCGACCCACAGAGGGCGGGCGAGCTCATGCAGGACCTTTTCCAAAACAGGCTGGCGGAGGCGGAGGCCATGGTAAAGGCCTGCGTAGAGTACTTCAGAGAGAACGACATGGGGTATGTGCCGCGCACCGGCGAGTTTATGTTAGGTGCGACCGGCTTTTGTTGTGGTGGGACCTGCACTTGGTACTTCGGGGCAAAGTACGCGGAGGACTTCAGAGCTCTCGTGCCCTACTACGGGCTCTACTCCATAGTGCCCATAGACTTTTCTCTGATAAAGGCTCCTGTGTTGGCTGTGCACGCAGGCAAGGACGCCTTTATACCCCTCTCTGAGGTAACAAAGGCAATAGAGGAGTGCAACAAGAACAACCTGCAGGCCCAGTTCCTCATATACGCGGGTGTGGACCACGCCTTCTTCAACGATTCAAGGCCTGAGGTGTACCACGAGGAGTACGCAAGCGACGTGTGGGAAAAAACCTTAGCCTTTTTCAACAAGCACCTTAAATGACATGGAAGGATAGGCTACTTCTTGCGGGACTTTCCCTGTTAGGCGGGTTTGCCTTTGCGGTGCTTGCCCTCTCCAGGGGCGAGCCCGTGGGAGCTCTGTGGCTTCTGATTGCTACCCTCTGCCTTTACACCATAGGCTACAGGTACTACTCCTACTTTATAGCCTACAGGGTCTTTAAGGTAGACGACCAAAACCCCACGCCCGCCCACAGGTTTTACAACGGTTTTGACTACGTGCCCACCAACAAGTGGGTGCTCTTTGGACACCACTTTGCCTCTATATCTGGCGCCGGTCCTCTCGTAGGTCCGGTCTTGGCGGCTCAGATGGGATACCTGCCCGGGACTCTCTGGATACTGCTTGGGGTGGTGTTGGCAGGTGCGGTGCAGGACATGGTCATCCTTACCATCTCCATGCGTAAAGGCGGGAAGAGCTTAGGGCAGATAGCTCGGGAGGAGTTGGGCAGAGTGGGTGGAGTTCTCACCCTCTTGGTCATATACAGCATACTCATCATACTTCTGGCTGTCTTGGGACTGGTGGTCATAAAGGCTCTTGCTCAGAGCCCTTGGGCCACTTTCTCCGTTTTCATGACCATACCTATTGCCATGCTCATGGGCGTGTACATGTGGCACATAAGGCCGGGTGCGGTCTTACAGTCTTTTCTCTTTGGAGTTTTGGCTTTGCTCTTTAGCCTTTACTTGGGTAGGTTGGTGGCACAGCACCCCTTTTGGGGTCCCCTCTTTACCCTCTCCGAGCCCCAGCTGGCGATAGCTCTGATGGTTTACGGCTTTTTTGCCTCCGTCCTGCCCGTGTGGCTCCTGCTGGCTCCGAGAGACTACCTTAGCACTTTTTTAAAACTCGGCACGGTGGTAGTCATAGGCCTTGCGGTGGCTGTGGTAAACCCCGAGATAAAGATGCCAGCCCTTACGCAGTTTGCCTACACGGGCTACGGTCCCGTCTGGAAGGGCGACCTTTTCCCCTTTCTTTTCATCACCATAGCCTGCGGTGCGGTCTCCGGCTTTCACGCCCTTATATCCTCCGGCACCTCTCCCAAGCTCTTGGACAAGGAGAGCCACGTAAGGCTGGTAGGCTACGGGGGGATGTTGGGTGAGTCTTTTGTGGCGGTCATGGCTCTGATAGCGGCGGTCTCCATGGAGCCGGGTCTTTACTTTGCCATAAACAGTCCTGCCTCGGAGATAGGAAAGACCGTGCAAGAGGCGGCTGCGAAGATATCCAGCTGGGGCTTTCACATAACCCCCGAGTACCTGCAGGAGATGGCCCGCAAGATAGAGGAGTCCACCATACTGTCTCGGACGGGCGGAGCTCCCGCCTTGGCCATAGGAATGGCCCTTATCTTTGCCCGCGTGACCGGTGAGGCCCTCTTGGCCTTCTGGTATCACTTTGCCATACTCTTTGAGGCGGTCTTCATACTGACCACCATAGACACGGGAACGCGCGTCGGCCGGTATATTCTCCAAGACATGCTCTCGGGCCTTCACCCCGTCTTCAAGGACTACAGAAACCTCTGGGTCAACCTCTTTGCCAGCGGTGTGACCGTCTTGGCCTGGGGATACTTCCTCTACGTGGGCGTGGTGGACCCC
Organism: Aquificaceae bacterium; assembly: GCA_025062075.1. Taxonomy (GTDB): domain Bacteria; phylum Aquificota; class Aquificia; order Aquificales; family Aquificaceae; genus Pampinifervens. The sequence continues at coordinate 51,288 of JANXBA010000046.1, read as the reverse complement.
TACGGTGGCATAAAGACCCTGTGGCCCCTCTTTGGCATATCCAATCAGCTGTTGGCAACCACCGCCTTGGTAATCGCAACCGTCTACCTGCTAAACGCAGGTAGCTTAAAGTACGCTTGGGTAACGGGTCTTCCCGCCCTCTTCTTAGGCTTGAACACCATAACCGCAGGTTTAGAGAGGGTCTTTCACTCTGACAAAGCCATAGGCTTTCTGTCTCACGCCCAGTGGCTTGCCGGCATGCTACAGGCGGGCGAGCTCCCTCCCACAGTCCCCAGCCCCGAGATAGCCCAGAGGGTCATCTTCAACAACTACGTCAACGCCTTCATGGCCCTTCTCTACGTGTCGCTGGTGCTTTTCATAGTTCTTATAGCCCTCTACAGGGCCTTTCTAAGGCTTAGGCGGGGCGGAGCTCTCGGTTTATAATACCACCATGGAAGTAACGGAGTACGCCAGGGCCAAGGTGGAGTTGGCAAGGTCAGTCCTGAGAAGGCTCACATCCATCAGCACTCAGGTCAAGAACCAAGCCCTCATAAGGGCAGGGGAGCTCCTGCAGGAGAGGAAGGAGTTTCTGATACAGGAGAACCAAAAGGACGTAGAGTACGCCAAGTCTCAGGGGCTTCCGCCCGCACTGGTAGACAGGCTCCTGCTCAACGACAGGCGGATAGAGGCCATGGTGAAGGTGCTGAGAGATGTGGCAAGCCTGCCAGACCCGGTGGGGGAGATTACTCGCATGTGGACCCTGCCCAACGGCCTTCAGGTGGGTAGGATGAGGGTGCCTCTAGGACTTATCTTTATTGTCTACGAGGCAAGACCAAACGTCACCATAGAGGCCGCCTCCCTTTGCATGAAGTCCTCCAACGCAGTTCTCCTCAGAGGTGGCAAAGAGGCCATAAACTCCAACCGAGCTCTCGTGGAAGTTCTTCATCAAGCCTGCAGGGAAGTGGGCTTTCCCGAGGAGGCGGTGCAGTTCGTAGACCGCCCTGAGAGGGAGGTGGTGTGGGAGGTGCTTAAGATGGAGGGCAAGGTGGACGTGGCCATACCAAGGGGTGGGGAGAGCCTCATAAGGGCCGTGGCTGAAAAGGCCAGGGTGCCAGTAATAAAGCACTACAAAGGCGTCTGCAACATATATGTGGACGAGGAGGCGGACCTCAACAAGGCCTACCACATAGTTTACAACGCAAAGGTGCAAAGACCCTCCGTCTGCAACGCGGTGGAAAACCTCGTAATTCACAGAAGCCTGCTACAGACCTTCTGGCCCAAGATGGCGGACATACTAGCAAAGGCAGGCGTAGAGCTCAGATGCGACCCAGAGAGCTTGGAGGTCATAAGGTCAAGGCCGGAGCTCTCCCACGTGAAGGCCGTGCCTGCCACGGAGGAGGACTACTACGAGGAGTTTTTAGACCTTATACTCGCGGTCAAGACGGTAGGTAGTCTGGAAGAGGCGATGGAGTTCATAGAAAAGTATGGCTCTAAGCACTCTGACGCCATAGTGACCGAGAACTACGCCAAAGCCATGAAGTTCATAAGGGAGGTGGACTCGGCCGCGGTTTACGTGAATGCCTCCACCCGTTTCACCGACGGCAACGAGTTCGGTCTTGGTGCGGAGATGGGCATATCCACCGACAAGATACACGCAAGGGGTCCCATGGCTCTGGAGGAGCTCACCGTCCAAAAGTTCGTGATTTTGGGCAACGGTCAGCTCAGGGACGGCGTGGGAGTCCCTCCCGAGTGGATGCAGGGGCGATGAAGATAAGCATCACCTTTGACCTTGCCCCCTTTATGCCCTGGCTTACCAACTACGACAGGGAAAAGTTTACCAGAGACTTGGTAGCCGGTCTGACCGTGGCGGCGGTCCTCGTGCCCCAGTCCATGGCCTACGCCCTACTGGCTGGCATGCCCCCCATATACGGCCTGTACGCTTCTTTTCTTCCAGTGATAGTGGCCTCTCTCTTTGGGAGCTCGCGCTTTCTTGCCACTGGCCCTGTTGCCATGACCGCCCTACTTACGAGCTCTGCCCTCTACGGACTGGCGGAGCCAGGAAGCCAGGAGTGGATAACCCTTGCGGCGGTGCTTGCCCTGATGGTGGGCTTCATAAGGCTGGTCGTGGGCCTTCTAAAGCTTGCCTTTATAGTGGAGCTCATATCCAACAGCGTCATCGTGGGCTTTACCAGTGCGGGTGCCCTGGTCATAGCACTCAGTCAGGTAGGACACCTGCTGGGCTTTAAAATAACCCAGAGCACCCACATATACGAGGTCTTGGTGGACATCTTCAGCAAAGTCTCCCAGACAAATCCTTATACTCTGGCGGTCGGAGTTTTTGCCTACGCCATAATATGGGCTTCAAGAAAGGTAAGCCCTTTAATTCCTGGTGCCTTGCTGGCGGTTATAGTCACTTCCTTGGCCTCTTACCTTTTTGGTCTTCAAAACTTCGGGGTCTCTTTGGTGGGTAGTGTGCCCAGCGGTCTTCCCGCCATACACATACCTTCGGTGGACTACAGCACCTTTTCCCAGCTCTGGGTGGGTGCCTTGGTCATATCCGCCTTCGGGCTTATGGAGGCGGTAGCCATAGCCAAACAGCTCGCCATAAGAGCAAGGGACAAGTGGGACCCTAACCAGGAGCTCGTAGGTCAGGGTCTTGCCAACATAGTGGCCGGGCTTTTCAAGGGCTTTCCCGTTGGGGGCTCCTTTTCTCGGTCCGCCTTGAACTTTCAGCTTGGGGCAAAGACGCCCATAGCCAGCGTAATAACTGGCTCCGTCGTAGGTCTTACCCTCCTCTTTCTAGCACCTCTGTTTTACTACCTTCCCAAGGCTACTCTCTCTGCGGTAGTCCTCTCCGCAGTCATAGACCTGATAAAACCCCAGGAGATACTCAAGCTCTACAGGATAAACCCCATTGACGGCGTTGTGGCGGGTGTGACCTTTGCCACCGTCTTTTTCATGGACCTGTGGGTTGCCATCACCTTAGGCACTCTCATAGCCTTAGGGGGCTTCGTGCACAAAACCATGTACCCGCGCATCGTGGTGCTCACTAGAAACAGTAGCTCCTCCACCTTCGTAAACGCCGAGAGAGAGAACTTGCCAGAGTGCCCTCAGATTCTTTACATAAGACCCAACATGTCCATCTACTTTGGCAACGCGGAGTACGTTTACGAGTACGTGCTCCAGAAGGTGGAAGAGCGCAAGAAGGCGCTGAAGTTTCTCCTTTTGGACATGGAGGCGGTCAACTACATAGATGCCTCGGGCAGTCTCATGCTTATAAGGCTTTTGGACAGGCTTAGGTCCATGGGTGTTGAGCCAGCTCTGGCAAACGTGGGATGCACCCTCTACCCTCTGCTGGAGAATGTGCACATAGACCGTCACATGCAGGTGGATCTGTTCTTTGACTCCAAGGGTCGCTCCATAGTGGAACTCTTCAAGAGGTTGGACCAAGAATACTGCAGAAAACGCTGTCCCTACGCAGTTTTCAGAGAGTGCTGGAGCGTAAAAGAGGAGAACTTCAAGCCCTTGGAAAAGGCAGTCTAAAGGTAGAGCCCTTTGGCTCTTATGTAGTCCTCCACCTCCGGCGTCACCATCCATCTTATGCTCTTGCCCCTCTTTACTCTCTCCCTTATCTCGGTAGAAGACAGGTCCAGCCTGCGCACGGAGAGAAGGAAAAGGTCGCTACCTTCCTGCAAGTTAGGGAAGTGCTCACGGAGGTATGTCTTTACCAGTTCCCACTTGCCCTCCCTGTCCACCACCACGAAGCGGGCAACTTTGGTGAGCTCTTCGGGCGACTTCCACTTGTGTAAGGTCAGAAAGCTGTCCGCCCCCAGCAGGAAGAAGGGCCTTTCCCCGTAGAGCTCCTGGAGCTCCCTTGCGGTGTCCACCGTGTAAGACACGCCTCCTCTCCTTATCTCCAAGTCGCTCACTTCGTACATGGAAAAGCCCTCCACACAGAGCTCTAACATGCGAAGCCTGTCCTCGGGACTTGCCATATGGGGCTCTTTCATGGGTGTCTGATAGGCGGGCAGGAAGACCACCTTCTCAAAGGCCATAGCCTCGAGCACATCTCTGGCTACGATAAGGTGACCCACATGGACCGGGTCAAAACTACCACCAAAGAAGATTTTCATCTTCTTTTGCTCTTTAGGGAGTGCTTGAGTAGGCTTACAAACACAGAGAACACGAAGCCAGCTACGAGGCCGGCGGTCACCATCAAAGGTATCTGTGGCCTTGATGGTTTGGTGGGGTAGGAAGCGGGCTGAATAATCTCTACTTGTTTAATCTCTTTTGCGGTCATCATCCTCATCTTTTCCAGCAGTAAGCTCAGCCTTCTTTGCTTTTCCATAAGGTCCACTATTTGCAGGTAAGTGTCTACGTACTCTACCAACTTCTCCCCGCCTAAACCAGGTGGCAAGTAAAGACCTTCCAAAGAGACGTTAGGGTGGCCGGCGCTTACAGTCTTTTTATCCAGAAGTCTATTGAGCCTGCCCGTCTTTTCCGCAAGTTCTTTGCCAATCTCTTCAAGCTTTTTTTCGTAGATAGATGTGTAGTAGCTGATTCTCTCCGTCTTTTTCTCGTTGAGCAAAAGGTTGAGGTTTTTTAAGATGCTTTCGTTAATTCTCTTGGCTTTATCTGGGTCGTTCCACTCCACTGATATAAACAGCACGCCTTCCCTGTGCACTATCTTAACTCTGTCTCTGAACCTTTCCAAGATTTCTTCTGGGCTTTGTCTACTGCGGGTCCTGAGCTCCCTCTCAAGCCCCAGCTCTCTTATCACTCTCATGCTGAGCTCGTAGCTTTTAAGAGTACGCTTTATGTCCAATTCTGAGGATTCCAAATCAATGGTCACGGGAGCGTTTGCATAAATAGAGAGAAGAATGGCAGAGTCACTAAGGCCTCTGGGCACTGGGGCTAATGCGGACTTGGAGGTGTAGGTCTTGGGCACAATCACCGCAAGCAAAAAGGCCAAAAGCGCGGAGGTCAGAGTTAACAAGAGTATGAGTCTTCTGCTCTTCCACAGAATTAGCAGGAGCTCTAGCAGGTCTATCTCCTCGTAGTCTACCGCCCTCTCTTGGCCTTTTTCTGGAAACTTATCGCCCATGCGCCTTCCTGTGCGGTTTTTATTTTATGCTTAAAGTAATATATTTAAAACAAGGCCGTGGGTAAGAACATTCTCTATTCCATCCTGTTGGAGACTGCGGTAGTAGGTATGTTCTTCCATGTGAACGACCTGCGCCATGTGCTCATGATACTGATGATTCATGCCTTTGCCTGTGGTTTGGTGGCTTCTTTCTTGCAGACTTTGTTGCCAAAGCGCTACAAGAAAAACAGGCTAAAAGCCTTCCTGTTGCTAACCTCTCTGGGCTTCTTTCTGTTCGTACCTGGCTACATCATGCTCTTGGTGATGACTTTGTATCTCTTAAGGAGACAGAAGGCCGAAACCTTTCTAGACGTGGAAACTCTCTCCGTAGAAGAGCTTTTCATGAGCAACATCGTTCTAAAGACGAACACCTTTGGTGAAGGTCCTCTGTACCTACTAAACAGGCTAAGTGGCGTCAGCGAACAAAAGCTGAGCTCCATATCTTCCCTCATTGTTGACGCAGAAAATCCTCGCATTTTGGCCTACGTTTCCCGAGTTGTAAGTGGCGAGCACGACGAGCTTAGACTCTCTGTTTTTTCTACGCTTCTTAGGTTAGAAAAGTCCATCCAGGACCGGATAAACGCCCTAATCCAGAGGCTTGAAGAGGAGGACTCAGAAGACAAAAGGGTTCTCCTCCTGTACGACCTTTCGCGGAGCTACTACGACTTGGTCTACTTTGGCATACTGGACAAGGAGTTGGAAAGGCTCACGCTGAAGAAGGCGGAGGAGTACCTAATGCAGGCGATGGAGAAGAGGGAGAACGCAGAATTTTACATACACATGGGCAAGATTGAGCTCGCAAGAGGAAACTATCCGCAGGCGGAGAGAGCTCTGCTAAAGGCAAAAGAGTTCAACAACGTGCATCCTACACGGTATATGCCCTACTTGGCGGAGGCCTACTTCGGTATGGGGTACTACGATAAGGTGAAGGAAATCTTCAGGGAAAGTGCGGAGTATCTCAAATACTCTGTCAACCCTGCCCTATACTACTTGAAGGTTTTTTGGGAGCCTAGGCATGAAGGTTCTGATTGATAAAGGCAGACCTCAGGTCCTGCTGGTGGCTGAAGGAACCTACCCTTACATAAGGGGGGGCGTCTCCACCTGGATACACGACTTGGTAAACGGCCTGCAAGACTTTTCCTTTGGGGTGGTCTTTTTAGGGGGTAGGGCCCAGGACTACGGAGACATAAGGTACACCCTGCCAGACAACTTAGTCTACCTTGCGGTGGCGTACCTCTTTGAAGAGCGAGAAAAACCTAAACCAAAGTACATAGAGGATAAGGAAAAGGTTTTCAAGCACATCACCGAAATGCACATAGGCTTCAAGGAAAACAGAGGCGTCCCAGAAGACGCTCTAAGTCCGGAGTTTTTAACCAAGACAGTGAAGTACGAAGACTTCCTCTACAGCAAGGGAGCTTGGGAGCACATAACCCACATGTACTCCAGGTATGCCATGACCGAGTCTTTCATGGACTACTTCTGGAACGTGAGGAACCTTCACGCCCCTCTATGGGTGGTCTCGGAGGTGGCCACCAAGGTGGGTGATTTTGGCATCGTGCACAGTCCCTCCACCGGCTACGCAGGCTTCCTGTCCGCCCTGCTAAAAACCAGTAGAAAAAAGCCATTTATACTCACGGAGCACGGCATATACACGCGAGAGAGAAAAATAGACCTGCTCGGTGCGGACTGGTTGAAGGACAAAAGGCTCTACATACACAAAAGCTCGGGGGATATGTCCAGCACCAAGAAGGTTTGGATTAACTTCTTCTTCAGGCTTGGAGGCGTAGCCTACTCAAAGGCGGACGTGATTATATCCCTTTTTGAAGATGCCAAAAGGATACAGATAAGCTACGGTGCGGACCCAGAAAGGTGCAGGGTCATACCTAACGGAGTAGACCTACAGCTCTACTCAAAGGCTCTGGAGAAGCGTCCCGAAGGCGTTCCAAAGGTGGTGGCCCTCATAGGTAGAGTGGTGCCCATCAAAGATGTAAAGACCTTCATAAAGGCAATAAAGCTGTTGGTGCAAAAGGTGCCTGAGGCGGAAGGGTGGGTAGTAGGTCCCACCGACGAAGACCCAGAGTACTACAAAGAGTGCTTGGAGCTCCTGAAAGTGATGGGGCTGGAAAACAAGGTAAAGTTTCTCGGCTTTCAAAAGACGGTAGAGATACTGCCTAAGGTAGGGGTGCTGACCCTTACTTCCATCAGTGAGGGCATGCCTCTTATAGTGCTGGAAGGGTTTGCTGCGGGGGTTCCCTGCGTGGCTACTGACGTGGGCTCTTGCAGACAGCTCATATACGGCGGTTTGAACGAGGAGGACAGGGCCATCGGCAAGGCAGGAGAGATTGCACCGGTGCGCGACGCCAATCTTCTGGCGGAGAGCTACGCAAAGCTCCTTACCGACGAATCCCTGTGGAGAGGGTGCCAGAAAAGTGCACTCACCAGAGTGAGAAAATTCTACTCAAAGGAGGACTTTCTGGAAAACTACAGACAGCTCTACAAAAAGTATCTAACATGGCAGGCATAGCTTTTGAACTGAAGAAGATTCTCAGAAAGAGGGGTTTGTCCGCAGTAGTGGCCGCCTTCGGCTACTCCTTTGCCCTGAGCTCTGGACCCTACTTTATAACCATCATGTCCCTGATACTGGTTAACTTCTTCGCTTACAGTTTTGTAGAGAGGCGGGAAGAGTTGACCCAGTTTCAGGTTGCGGTAACCCACCTCGTAGCTTTTAGTCTGATACTGAGCGGTTTTAGCACTCTTTACCTTATCCGTTTTCTGGCGGACACGATATTCCTAAAGAGGACGGAAAGCATAATCCCCAACATGATGGGGGCGGTTTTGATAAACATGTCGGTGGGTTTTGTCCTGTCTTTCTTCTTCAGTATGTTCGTGCTCGCACCTCATACAGGCTATCTCTTTGCTATGGCGTTTAACTTCTCTTTTACCGTCCTGATGGGTCTGTGGACTCTGAATACCATACTTACCGGCTTCAAGAGCTACAAGTACATCCTGTTCTCCTATGCGGTGAGCTATCTGCTTTTTATTGCCCTGTCTTTTCTGCTCGTCTACTTTGGTCTGTTTGGCCTTATGTCTGCCTTTGCTCTGTCTAACTCCTTGCTGTTTTCTCTGCTTATTTCGTACATACTGAGAAACTACTACTCAAACACCCTTCTGTCCTTTGACTTTCTGAAGGAGGAAAAGTACAGAAATCTGATAATTACGGGATTTATCTACAACTTTGGCCTGTGGGCAGACAAGTTGGTCTTCTGGTACAATCCCAACACGAGCACCCCGGCTTTGGGACCTCTGAACTACTCGGTGGTTTACGACATACCGATTTTCCTGGCCTACCTGTCCATAGCGCCTGGGATATCCGCCATGTTTTTGAAGGTGGAGTGGGAGTTTGCGGAACACTACGACAGGTACTACAAGGCGGTCAAAGAAGGGGCAACCTTGGACAGAATATACCTCTACGGGGACGAGCTTATAAGGGCTGCCAGAAGGGTGCTTCTGGACACTTTTAGGATTCAGTTCATATTCAGTATATTCGTAGTGATACTTCAGGAGCCACTTTTTACCCTCTTCAAGCTGCCCAAGGTTTACATTCCCCTGTTTAACATCCTCCTTTTGGGGACTTCTCTGCAGGTGGTTCTTCTCAGCTTGGTGGCCCTTATGTTCTACTTTGACAGGCTCAAGTATGCCCTTTATACTACCGCGGTATTTGCGGTCTCCAACCTAACGCTCAGTCTTCTCAGCATACACTTGGGACCTTACTTTTACGGCTACGGCTTTGCGGTGTCTGTGTTCCTGAGTATTGCAGTAGGTGTAGTATTACTGCGGAGGTTTCTACATGAGGTTCATTACTATACTTTTATGCATACTGTTTAGCTTGGCGGTGGCAAGGGAAAGGCACCTGTCCGTGGGCTTTATGATATACGGAGACCCCATACCCGAGGAGGCACTGTACGCCTTTGACTGGCTGGTGGTGGACCCAGACAGCCCCCATACGAAGAGGGTCATGAACATGTTCTACCTGAAAAACCGCAGGGCAAAGCTCGTAGCCTACGTGAGCGTGGGTGAGGCAGAGCCCTACAGGGAGTACTTCAAGGAGGTAAAAGGTGAGTGCATGCTCGGAGAAAACAAGGTCTGGAAGTCCATGGTCCTTGACCTGAGAAGAGAGGAGTGCATGGACTTTCTCCTGAGGCGCGTCTTTCCCAGACTAAAAGACTTTGACGGCTTTTTCTTGGATACCTTGGACAGCCACCAGCTTTTCCTCAAGGAGGAGCGGGACCTGAAAAAGGTGCAGGAGAACCTCATAAGGCTGGTAAAGACCCTCAGACAGACCTACCCCGGCAAGCTCATCTTACTCAACAGAGGCTTTGAAGTTATGGAGGCCCTGGTGGGCCATGCGGATGCGATGGTTGCGGAGAGCCTCTTCTGGGGCATCTCCTACGACCAGAAGAAGGAGTACAAACCTATGAAGCCCGAGGAGACCCAGTGGCTACTTGAGAGGCTCAAAAAGGCCAAGCAGTTAGGCTACAAGGTCATAGTCATAGACTACGTGGAGCCCACCAACAGAAAGCTCCAGACGGAGACAGCAAACAGGATAAGAGAGCTGGGCTTTGTTCCCTACGTGTCCGACAGATACCTGCGCATAGTGGGCCTGTCCTATCACAGACTGGTGCCCAGAAGAATACTCATGCTCTACGACAAGAAGCTCTACTCAGACCCTTCTTACACCCAACTCAGCAGATTTGTGCAACCCTGGCTGGAGTACTTGGGATACGTGCCCGTCTTGATGGAGATAGAAAAGGCCCTACAAGATGACCGCCTTTCCTACTTCATGGCGGACATATACGCAGGTATAGTGGTAGAGCCCGGCTCGCACAGGTCTGACAAGCTCCACAAGTGGCTACTCAAAAAGAAGGAAGAAGGTCTAAAAATATTCTTCCTAAACTCCTTCGGCTTTCCCGAAGACAACAGGCACCTAAAAGACTTTGACATAAAAGTGGTAGGCACGTACAGAAAACAGCCCTACACGGTAAAGGAGAGCTCTTTCAGCTTTTTTGAGACAAACCCCGTCTTTGACAACATACCAAAGCTCCTTCCAAACTCGGTAAAGTCCTACGTGAAGCTCTCTTCAGGAGGCGTGGAGTTCTACCCTCTGGCGGTGACCCCTTGGGGTGGTTATGCCCTTGCGGGCTCTTTTTTAGTGCAAAAGGACGAGCACACCCTGTTTGCGGTAGAGCCCGTAGAGCTCTTTAGAAAGGTCTTTGGCGAGATGCCCTTCATCCCCGACGTGACCACCGAGACAGGCAGAAGAATTCTGCTGGTTCACATCGACGGCGACGCCTTTTTTGGGGACGCAGACTTTGAGCCTTCCAAAAACTTAGGGGAGGTGCTCAGAGACAAGATAATAAAAGCCTACCCCATTCCCCACACCTTCTCCGTGATAGAAGGAGAGGTGGCCCCCCACGGCCTCTACCCCGAAAGGTCCGCCAGGCTCGAAGAGGTGGCCCGTTCTATCTTTGCTCTTGAGAACGTGGAGATAGCTTCCCACACCTTCTCCCACCCATACAGGTGGCAGGACATAGAGGCGGTCAGCAAAGGGCTCAAAAGGTACGAGCCGACCGTCACCTACAACCTTCCCATAAAGAACTACCGATTTGACCTGCGTAGGGAAATACAGGGCTCTATCGACTACATAAACCAGAGGCTTGCCCCCAAGGGTAAGAAGACTGTCGTGCTTTTGTGGTCCGGGGACACCAACCCCTCAGAGGAGGCCATCAGACTGGCCTATGAGGCAGGCGTCTACAACGTGAACGGAGGCTACACCTGGATAAACAGAAAAGACCCCTTCTGGATGTTTATAAGTCCTATGGGCGTGAACAAGGGCGACTACTTTCAGATATACGCCCCCATACTCAACGAGAACATATACACCAAGATGTGGACTAGCTACTACGGCTTCGTGCGTGTAATTGACACCTTTAAGATGACTGAAAAACCTTACAGAATCAAGCCTATAAACATCTACTACCACACCTACTCCGTCCAGAAGGTATCCTCTCTGAAGGCCCTCAAAAAGGTTTACGACTGGGCCATGTCCCAGGAGACGAACCCTATGTATCTGTCCGAATACGCCCAGAAGGTGTTGGAGTTTAGAAACTACGCCTTTCTGCAAGATACCGTAGATGGCCACCTTCTGATTCGCGGTGGCGGAAACCTCAGAACTCTGAGGGTAGAAGGCAAGGTGCACGTGGACATGCTCAAGAGCAAGGGCGTGGTAGGCTACAGGCACCACGAGAACCGCACCTACGTAAACTTGGACTCTTCCGGAGAGTACCGTCTCGTTCTGTCCGGAGCTCCTCCCTCCTTCAACTTGGTGAGCTCCAACGGTAGAGTAAAACACTTCAGCTACCAGCAGGGTGTTTACAAACTGAGGTTGGTCTCCCACGTGCCTCTGGAGCTGGAAGTGCGAGCCCCTCAGTGTCAGATAAACCTCAACCCAAAGGGCTACTCGGCAGAGACCTCAGGAGACGCCCTACGCATCCGCTACAGGGAACAGAGAGATGCAGAATTGGAAGCCCGTTGTAAGGGATAAGTTTTTCTTAGACAGAGAGCTGGTAATTTATGTAGTTCTTTTTTTCGGAGTTTGTCTTCTGCTCTTTCCCCGGGGGAGGCTTGAAAAGTACGTGTTGGCCCCCGAAAGGGCCAACGTGGAGCTCTCCATTCTCTACGTGAGAAACCTTCTCAAGATTCAGGAAGACCCCCTCCTCAGGCTTCATCTGGTGGACAGTCTGGTGCAGGGAGGATACGTGCAGGAGGCGGAGAGGGAAGCCCGGAGTTTGCTCAACACTCCCTACGCAGACAGAGCTTACTTAGCCCTCTTCAGGGCACAGAAGCACAAGTACTTTGCAGGACAGAACAAAAGCACGGAGCTCATGCAGGAGTATCTCCTTGCAGCCCTCAAATTGACCCAGGACAGGGCACTAATCTTGGAAATCAAGAAGAGCGCCACAGAGATGAACCTACCCTTCGTGGTCATGCAGTCGGCGGAGAAGCTCTACAGGTTGGAGGAAAAGCTGGAGTGGCTGAGAGAAGCCTACAGATACGCCACTGCCCTGCAGGAGACGAAGTACGCCATCCTGTACGCTTCAGAGCTCTCCAAGAGAGAGCCGGCCAGAAAGGACAAGTACATAAAGGACATAACCTACTTGCTGGGCAAAGACGAAAAGCGCGAAGAGAACCTCCAATACCTGAGAAGAGCCTTCGGGGAGGCCGTTTACGCGCAGGTGCTCAGTGGCTTGAGCGCCCCCCAGCCTACTGCTGACGGCGTAGTCCTTCAAGCTCCGCCCGTAGAGCTCAGCACTCTCTTAGAAGAGCAGAAAAGGCTCTTTGTCAACAGCAGGAGCTACGCCCAGCGGAAGGCACTTTTTAAAAAAATACTGGAGCTCTACTTTGCCAGACAGGACTACGAAGGGGCAAGGGCCTTTATGCTGTCTCACTACAGAGAGTTTGCTAAGGACACAGACATGGCGCTTTATGTGCTTAAGTCCGCTCACGCCACCGGAGACCCGAGGCTGGCTTGGGAAGTTGCCAAGGAGCTGAAGGAGGTGCACCTCAGATGACGCTCAGAATGTGCTCTTTTCTACTGCTTTTGCTCTTGTTCTCTTTTCCCTGCTTTTCTCAACCTTCTCAGGCCAAGGAGAGCAGAAGGGAACTCCTTAAGCTTTTTCTTTCCACCTTTCTAGGGGTTAACGACCTTAAGAACGCCTTAGATGTGGCGAAGAGGGGCGCTCAAGAGTACCCTGAAGACCCATACTGGTGGGAGTGGTACGGCAAGATAAGCGAGTGGTTGGGGCAGAGGGAAGAGGCCATGCAGGCCAAGCTAAAACTCATAGAGCTCTGGCCTACCCCAGAGACCATCGCAGAAGTGTACAGACAAGCCCTGTCCATGCAGAGGTACGACTACGCGGTGGATTTGCTGTCCAAATATCCACAGCTCCTGAAAGAGCAGAAAGTGGAAGACCTCTACTTTGTCTACGTGAACGCAGGTAGAGTTGAAGAATTTGTGAAGGTGGTGCAGGAGCTCTACATCAAAGAGAAAGACCCTGACTATCTGTACTACCTTGCACAGGCGGACTTTAGCTACGGAGAGAAAGAAAGAGCGGAGTCCTACCTTAAAGAGCTGGAAAGCCTGAGGCCTTTAAAGCTTCACGAGCTACTGCTCTACTCAGACCTGCTTTTTGCCCAGAGGAGAATGGAGGAGAACTACCACCTCCTGCGCAGGTACCTTGACAAGGTAGAAACCCAGAGAGAGGACCTGCTGATTACCTACTACCGACGGCTGTCTTCCATATCTTGGCTCATGAGAGACTTAGAAACTGCCGCAGTAACCGCAGAGGCCTTGGACCGCTTGGGAAAGGCGGGAGCTCCCGAATACGTGAGAATTTACTTCCACTACTCTGCCCTGAAGGACTACCAGAAGGCAGTAAGATACGCCAGAAAGGGCTACGAAAAGACTGGTGACGAGTACCTGTTTACTCTCTGGGTAGAGTCTCTGAGTAGCCTTAGAGACTGGGTAGGTGTAGTGAAGGCCTTTGAGCTCTACGAGCGACAAAAGGTCTTGTCCAACCCTTACCTGCTTTTCCTGTACTCGAGAGCTCTGTACGCTTCTGGCAGGAGAAAAGAGGGCAGGGAACTGCTCCTGCAGGCACTCCAAGGAAAGGATGCCCAGCAGGCCTTGCCCAACAGCATCCAGATAGCGGTGAGCTACAACGACAAGGAGCTCTCGGACTACATCCTGAGAAAGTTCGCAAAGGAGGAGAAAAACCTGCCAAGGGACTTCGCCGTCCTCTACCTTGCAAGACAGGAAGGACAAAAGGCCAAACAGCTCATGGACTTGGTAAAGGACAAGGGTGCGGAAGACCTGCTACTCTACTCTCACGTTCTTTATGTCTTGGGCAAGACGGAGGAAGCCAACCTGGTAAGGTCCGCCCTTGCACGCAATCTCTCTAAGGAGGCAAAAGCTCCGGAAGAGCCACAGACGCTTAAGCTCCTACTAATGAGCGGTATAGGTATCTTGCCGGCGATAAAACTCCAAGAGGCACTCACGGCAGGCAAGGAAAGGCTCACGCCGGAGGAGTGGCTGGACATATACCTGAGCTACCTGTTTGTGAACTCCTTCTACGAAAGGGCGGAGTACGCCAAACACATACAGCGCCTGGAACTAAAGCCTTGGATGGAGCTGAGCCTTGCCCTCAGAAACAACGACAGAGACAGGATAGCCAAGCTCTTGGAAGACATGAGAGAAGTCCTGCCCTACAGGGACGTGGTGGAGTCTTACAGCAGGTTAGGGTTTAAGCGCGAGGCTATGAGGCACGCTCAGCAAAGTTTGGAGAAAAACCCAGAGGACGCTCTGGTTTACGAACAACTCAGACAACTCACTCACGAACACGGCAACCGCCTGCAGGTAGGTTTAGGCTACAGAGCCTTGGAGAAGACTGACTACCTGAGCTACGAGCTCTCTCTCAGACAGGCGCTGGGGGAGAGGTGGTATCTTCTCTACTCGGGCGAAGGCGGTTTTCTCGCCTCCTCTCGGAACCCTGCCTTTAGGAACTTGCCCTCCTCTTACCACCGTTATAGTCTCAGCCTGAGAAGGCTCACCAACTGGGGCTACTACCAGGTAGGTCTAAGAGTGGGCACTGGCGTGTCAGACTTTGTAGGCTTGGAGGCAGGCATCTCCCGCAAGCTCTTTCGCCTTGACAATGTGAGCCTTTTTACTTACTACAACAGACCTGCGGTAGAGAGCCTCATCGCCCAGCTTGCCCTCCTGAAAGACGGCTTTTCTCTGAGCCTCTTTGAGTCTTTTACTCCCCGCATAGGTTTCACTTCCAGCCTTGAGTACAGCTTTTTCAAGTCAACTCACGCAAGGCACGTAGGTCAGGGCTTTGCAGGGTACGCAGAGCTCTTTCACAGGCTCAGATACGCCTATCCAGACTACACTTTCAGAGTGTTCACTTCCTTCGGCTTTTACCAGGAGAAGTCCCCAATCAGCCCAGAGCTCTTGAAACTCTTTACCTTTGCCAATCCACGCCTGCTACCTGAGGACAGCCTGACCCTAGGTCTTGGCTTTAACTTTGGGCTGTATCGCAAAGAACTCCTTAGCAGGCCTTTACTGCCCTTTTTTGATTCAGAGCTCTACTACAACCTTAGAGCTGGCTTTGGCTACGGGCTTGCTGGAGGTTTTACGGGCCGAGTGTGGGACAGAGACCTACTTTCTGTAGGCTTCAGGAGGTTTTCCAACTTCAGGACTACGGGGGGCTCCTATTGGGAGCCCTTTACGCGCTACATGCTACACTTTTGAGGTCAGTTGACGAGCTTGTTAAGGTCCTCTTCGGTAGGCACTCCCGAGTGCATCCTGCCGTTCATGCCTATAAAAGTGGGCGTGCCACCTATGCCCAGCTTGTTCATGAGCTGAAGGTTGGCCTCCACCGCCTTTTTGCCCTCCTCGCACTGGTTTTTGGAGGTATAACCCTCTGCGTACTCTTTGAAGCCCTTCTTGTCGCATATGACCGCCACTGACTTGTTGAAGGCCTCAGGATGTATGGGTAGAGGGAAGAAGATGACCCTGACCTGGACGCCCGTCTTCTTTGCCCACTCTTCCACTACGGGGTTGCTCCTCTTGCAGAAGGGGCAATCCGGGTCCGTTATGAAGTAGACGAACTTGCTCCCTTCACCCAGCCTTATGTTTACGTGCTTTTCCAACTCCTTGAGCTGGTCGGCGGAGACCTTCATAAACTCCTGCTGACGGTCACGGGTGATGTTCTTCTTGTCCTGGAGACTTATGAGGTTGCCCGCAACCAGGTACTTTCCTGCCCCGTCCACGTAAAAAATCAGCGGTTGAGCACCTACTTTTATCACTACCTCACACAGACCCTTTATGTCCTTCAGCGGGGAGATGGACTCTACGCTAAAGTCCTGGGGTATGAACTCTTTTACCGAGGTCTTTATCTGGTCTTTGGTAGGGCACTTGGCGGAACTTTGCCCGCAGGCACCAAGGGCGAAAGAACCAAGCAGAAAGGCCGACAGCGCAACCGTCTTTTTTAACATCGCTACCTCCTCACTTCCTATTATACTACTATCCATGGACGGGGCAAAGTTTGGTGTTTTGACCATCTCCGATAGGGCTAGCAGGGGAGAATACGAGGACTTGAGCGGAAGATACATAATAGAGTATCTCAGGGAGGTGGTGAGCTCTCCCTTTGAGGTGGTCTACAGGGTAATTCCCGACGAGCAGGGTCTGATAGAAGAGACCTTGGTGCACATGGCAGACGTGGAGGGCTGTTGTCTCATACTGACCACCGGTGGCACTGGACCCGCACCGAGGGACGTGACGCCCGAGGCCACCGAGCGGGTATGCCAAAAGATGCTCCCCGGTTTTGGCGAGCTCATGAGACAGGTCTCCCTTCAGCAAGTGCCTACCGCCATACTCTCCAGGCAAACCGCAGGCATAAGAAACAAGACCTTGATTATTAACCTCCCTGGCAAACCGCAGTCCATAAAAGTGTGCCTTGATGCGGTCTTCCCCGCAGTCCCCTACTGCATAGACCTGATAGGTGGTCCTTACATAACCACGGAGGAGAGCAGGATAAAGGCCTTTCGACCTTCAAAGTAGAGACTATATTCAATAGCTATGGAACTTGCCATACTGGAGAGGCTAAAAGACATAAAGGACCCCGAGATACCGCTAGACATCGTAAACCTCGGGCTGATATACGGTGTGCAGGTCAAGGAGGGCGTGGCATACATAGACATGACCTTGACTGTGCCTTCCTGTCCTGCAAGAAGCTTCTTCGCCCAGCGCGTAAGAGAGCACGTGCTACGCCACTTTCCAGAGCTCTCTGATGTTGTGGTAAACTTTGTCTTTGAGCCTGCCTGGAGCAGGGACAAAATATCCCCCGAAGGCGTAGAACTGCTTAGGAGCATGGGATGGAGTATCTGAAGGACAAGTTTAGAGCCCTCGCCGAGGCCATAGAGAGGGAGTCCGTGCTCGTTCACCGTGCGGCGTTGGTGGACGGCTACAGAGACATCCACAAGCTGAGCAATTTAGGTGTGGACAAGGTCATAAAAAAGGCAACCGATTACGGTGCTAGGAAGGGTGCGAGAATACTCAAGGAAAGGTACGGCATATACACGGATAGGCTGGACGAAGCGTTGGACATTCTCACAGTAATTGCGGAGTCTTCCAGACTGCTTGACGTCTTTGAGTACGACTTGGAAAGCATGGAGATAAGGGTGGACGGCTCCATACTGGTGGAAGCGGTAGGAAAGAGCGACAAGCCCGTCTGTGAGCCTATGGCGGGTTTCTTTGAAGGCTTTCTGAGCGAGCTCCTCGGGAAAAAGCTGAGCGTTAAAGAAACGGCCTGCAGGGCCCAGGGATACGACAGGTGCATCTTCAAGATAAAAGTCAAGTAGCATGACGGTCATAAAGGTCAAGACCGGCGAAGGCACCAGCTTTGTCAACATAACCGGGCAAGTCAGGCAGGTGGTTAGGACTTCGGGCGTCAAGTCAGGCATCTGCTTAGTGTATGTCCCTCACACTACCGCCTGCGTCTTCATAAACGAAGGGGCGGACCCGGATGTGATGAAGGACATCGCTTACGCTCTGGAGAAGGTGATACCCTGGCGCGACAGGTACGCCCATGCGGAAGGAAACTCGGCAGCCCACATAAGGAGTGCCCTAATAGGCAACTCCAGAGTAGTCCCGATAGAAGAGGGCGACCTGCTACTCGGCACCTGGGAGGCCATCTTTTTGGCGGAGTTTGACGGTCCCAGAGAAAGAAAAGTGGTGATAAAGGTCTTGAAGGAGGAATAGAGTATGGAATACTTGGTGGCTTTTTTAGTGCTTATAGGCGTTCTCATATGGGTTCACGAGCTGGGGCACTTTCTCATGGCCAAACTCTTCGGCGTCAAGGTGGAGACCTTCTCCGTGGGCTTTGGTCCGGTGCTCCTGAGTAAAAAGCTCGGAGAGACAGAGTACAGAATCTCCGCCCTTCCTCTGGGTGGATTTGTGAAGCTCTACGGCGAAGAGGAGAACTTACAAGACCCAAGGGCCTTCTCTTCCAAGCCTAACTGGCAGAAGATTCTCATCGCTCTGGGCGGTCCTCTCTTTAACTTTCTGCTGGCGGTGCTCCTCTTTACCTTTCTGGCCGCTGTGGGCGGAGAAATCCCCAAGCACGTCCTTGAGAAGCCCGTAGTAGGCTACGTGGTAGAGGGCAGTTTGGCTCACCGCATGGGCATCAGAGAGGGGGACTTGTTGATTGAGATAAACTCCCAAAAGGTGGACAGCTGGAGAGAAGTGGAAAAGGTCCTGCTGAGGAACGTGCTAAGCAAGGACTGGCACGTAAAGGTTCTGAGAGAGGGTAAGGAAGTATCCCTATCTGCTCGCGAAAGCCTTGCCAGGCACGCAAACTTTGGTGCAGAGCCCTACCTTCCGCCGGTCATAGGTAGGGTGGTTGAGGACAGTCCCGCCTTTCAGGTGGGTTTGAGGCCCGGTGATGTGGTGCTGAAGGTAAACCACCAGGAGGTAAAGGGCTGGTACGAGCTGGTAAGGGAGGTGAGAAAGTCCGGTGACAGACCTGTGGTCATTACGCTTAAAAGAGGGGAGCAGGTGGAGGAGAAAACTCTCGTCCCAAGGATAGACCCAAAGACGAAGATGCCTATGCTGGGCGTGGGGCCCTACGTGGAAAAGGTAAAAGAGAGCAAGGCGTTGCATCAGGCCTTCGTGGAAGGTGTGGAGAGAACCTACCTGCTGAGCCTGCTGTCCCTCAAAGCGGTGTGGAGTCTCGTCACGGGCAGTCTTTCTGTAAAGACGCTGGGTGGCCCCATTGCCATAGCCCAGCTGGCGGGAGAGTCCGCCCAGCAGGGTATTCTCTCCTTCATAGGTATGATGTCTTTTATATCGGTTCAGCTGGCGGTGTTTAACCTGCTACCGCTTCCCGTCTTGGACGGAGGGCTTGTATTGCTCTTCCTGTTGGAGTCGCTTCGCCGAAGACCTCTACCCCACAGGTTCAAGGAGGTGTGGGTAAAGACGGGCTACGCCCTTATAGTGGCTCTTGCGAGCTTTGTGTTTATTAACGACATCGTCAGACTTCTGGGCAAGTAAGGCCCTCAGAAGGGCCTTCCTGGCACCCTTTCCCAGTCTTTCAGAAAGAGCTCTATACCCTTGTCGGTGAGCGGATGCTGGAAGAGTTTTTTCAAGACCTCAAAGGGCATGGTGCATATGTCCGCACCTATGAGCGCTGCCTCCACCACGTGCATGGGATGTCTTACGCTGGCCACGATTATCTCCGTGTCATGCATGTCGTAGTTGTCAAAAATCTGTTTAATGTCTCTTATGAGCTTCATCCCTTCGTTAGAGACGTCGTCCAGCCTTCCCACGAAGGGGGATACGAAGCTGGCACCTGCTTTGGCGGCGATAAGTGCCTGAGCAGGTGAGAATACCAGCGTCACGTTGGTGGGTATGCCCTCAGATTCTAAGATTTGGACCGCCTTCATGCCTTCAGGCGTCATGGGGATTTTAACCACCACGTTGTCCCCCAACTCCGCCAGCGTCTTGCCCTCTCTCACCATTCCCTCCGTGTCTTTAGAAACCGTTTCCAAGCTTACCGGGCCGTCCACAAGCTGAAGGATTTCCTTCGCAACTTCCAGAAAAGGCCTCCCCGTCTTGGCAACAAGGGTAGGGTTGGTAGTGACCCCGTCCAGCAGACCCCAATCCAAAGCCTGCCTTATCTCTTCCACATTGCCCGTATCTAAGAAGAACTTCATAGGAATACCTCCTCTACTTTTTGTATATTATCTCAGTGACGCAGTAGCCCGTGTACTTGTGAAAGGTAAAGCCGGAGGTGATGTATGCGTAGACCACTGCATTATCCAGAGGCGCGTAGTTGCCCGGAGGTGTGCAGGTGTGGTCTTTCCAGTGCAGACCTTCGTACTCCACGCCCATCATCTTGCAATTACCGCCCGAGCTGTTCTTGAGGAAGAACCTGTATACGGTCTCCGTCCAAGTTCTACCACCCGCCACTTGCTTTCTGTTTATCTCCTCAAAGCCCAGCACTTCTACTGGCACTTTAGGAGACCCAGCGTAGTCCACCGCTGGACCGCAGGCACACAGACACAGCAGGGCCAGCGCAAGCGTTTTTCTCAAGAGAGCACCTCCTGTAGTAGCCTAGAGTATTTTACCACCCCCACGAAGACCCTTTGCACTACGCCTCCCTTGACTACCAGAGTGGTAGGCGTTGCCACTACACCCATCTCCTGAGCTAACTTGTAGCCTTCAGGCTTTGCTACGTCCACTTCCAGCACCTGCACCCTCTCTTTTAGCTTCTCCACCTGTGGCTTCATGAGCTTACAGGCACCGCACCTCTCCGAGTAGAAGTAAACTATGCCCTCTTTTAGTTTGTCAAAGCTCTTCCCTTGCATCCTTTTGCTCCTGCTTACTGCGACCAGCCTCATGACCAGCAGAAAGCTGAAAAAGAGGAGGAGAAATATGGCCAAGAGCTTTAGCAAACTTTCCATAAATGACCGCCTCCTACGGGCTCAGCCCCAAGGCCCTTCTTAGGTCTTTGAGCTCTTGCCCACTTAGGTCTCTCCACTGGCCGGGTCTTAGGTCTCCGAGCTCTACCGGTCCTATGGCAACCCTTTTGAGCTTTAGCACTCTGTGTCCGAAGTGCGAGATAAACCTCTTGACTATGTGCTTTCTACCTTCGTGAAAGACCACCTCGAGCAAACTTTTGTCTTTCTGGTGTTTTACCAGCTTCACGCGGTCTGGCTTGGTAAAGCCGTCTTCCAAAGTAGCACCTCTGGTCATGAGGCGAAGAGTCTCCCCCTGCACCTTGCCCCGCACCCAGACCAGATAGGTTTTAGGTAGTTTGTGTCTGGGGTGCATGACTCTGTGGGCAAGCTCTCCGTCGTTGGTCAGGAGCAAAAGACCTTCCGCATTGTAGTCAAGCCTGCCTGCAGGGTAGAGCCTTTGGGGTATGTCTTTTAGGAGCTCTTTGATGGTCTTTTTCCCATCTGGAGGAGTGCCAAGCGTGGACAAGTAACAGCAGGGCTTGTAAAAGGCCACGTAGCGGTAAGCCACAGGCCTGACCTCTCTCCCGTCCACCTCCACCAAATCTTTCTCTGGGTCCACCCTCCAGCCCAGCTCCTTCACTACCAGCCCGTTGACCTTAACCTTGCCTTGTAGGAGGAGCTCTTCCGCCTTTCTTCTTGACGTGATGCCACACATGGAGAGGTAACGGTTCAGCCTTACCAGTATCGCTCCTCCTTCCATGGGTCACCCCTCATGTTGTAGCCTCTTTGCTCCCAAAAGCCCGGGGCGTCCCTCTCCATGAGCTCTATGCCCCACACGTACTTGGCGCTCTTCCAAGCGTAGAGCTTGGGCACTACCAGCCTCAGGGGGTAGCCATGTCTAAGGGGTATAGGAGCCCCCTGCATGCGGTAGGCCAGCAGGCTGTCCTCCTCGTATAGATACTCTACAGGTAAGTTGGTGGTGTAGCCTTCAAGGCAGTGCACCATCACATACTTGGCGGAGGGCTTGGGCCTGGCAAGGCTCAGCAGGTAAGACGTCTGCACGCCCTCCCAGAGGATTTCTTTGACGCTCCAGCGGGTCACACAGTGAAAGTCTGCCACCAGCTCCACCGAGGGGAGACGCAGGAGCTCTTCGTAGCTGTACTCCAAAGGGTTTTCCACCAGCCCGAAGAGCTTGAACCTGTAGCTCTGTATGTCCCATTGGGGTACGTGGTCCACTATGTCGTAGACTATGGGTGCGGAAATCCAGCGCTGACCTGGGGGCAGGCGGTCTTCCCTGAGGTTTACAGAGCTCACTATCCTTCTCTTTTCCATCACATAGATAATCATAGTTGCAAGGCTGACCGCTGGCAAGGGCGGTCCCTTCTCAGTGGAAGTCTCGCCCTAAGTACACCTCCCGCACGTCTTCTCGAGAGCTCACCTCATGAGGGTCTCCGTGGGCAAGTATGCTCCCTTCGTTGATTACATAAACCCTGTCCACCATCTTTATGGTCTCTCTCACGTTGTGGTCTGTGATGAGTATGCCTATGTTCTGGAGCTTTAGGTCTACCATGATAGACCTTATGTCGGACAGCATGATAGGGTCTATGCCGGTAAAGGGTTCGTCAAAGAAAATGTACTTGGGGTTGGGTATGAGAGCTCTGGCCACCTCCAGCCTTCTCTTTTGACCGCCGGAGAGTTTGCCAGCCTTCTGGTGCTTTAGGTCAAGGAGCCCAAAGTCTGCGAGGAGCTCCTCTGCTCTCGTTAGTCTGCTCTGCTTGTTGGGCTCAAAAAATTCAAGAAACAGGAGCAGGTTTTCTAAGACGGTCAGGTCTTCGAAGAGAGTGTGCTCTTGAGGTAGAAAGGAGATTCCCTTTCTCGCCCTTTTGTAGGCGGGCATGTGGGTTATGTCTTCACCTTCAAGCTCTATACTTCCGCCGTCTACTCTGGAAAAGCCTACAAGGCAGTTAAAAAGGGTCGTTTTACCTGCCCCATTCGGGCCAAGAAGACCCACTATTTCGCCTCTTTTTAGCTCTATGTCTACTCCCTTTAGAACTTCTTTCTTGCGGTAGTACTTTTTTATCTGCCTTGCTATCAGCACGGTAAAGATTTTAAATTATTTGCATGCTACCCATCAGAGATGCAAACCCGCATCGGAGTTTCCCTGTAGTAAATGCTGGCCTAATAGCTCTGTGCTCTCTCCTGTGGCTGTATCAGGTGAGCCTTCCAGAAGAAAGGATGCAGGAGTTGGTGGAAAGCTACGGGCTGGTGCCTTCGGAGTTTTTCCAAAGACCCCAGACGCTCGTGACCCACATGTTTTTGCACGGCGGATGGTTGCACATCATAGGAAACATGTGGTTTCTGTGGGTGTTCGGAGACAACGTGGAAGACAGGTTAGGCAGGGTCAGATACCTGCTCTTTTACCTGCTTTCAGGTTTGGGAGCGGCCCTCATCCAAGCTTTCGTGAGCCTGCTCTTCGGAGGTGAAAGCGTCCCAATGGTAGGGGCCAGCGGTGCCATAAGTGGCGTCTTAGGAGCCTACCTGTGGCTCTTCCCTCGCGCTCGCATACTGGCGCTGGTGCCAGTGTTCTTCTTCATGACCTTGATGGAAGTGCCTGCGGTTTTCTTCATAGGCATGTGGGTGCTCATACAGGTGGTGAACGGCCTGATAACTCTGCCCCACCTGAGTATGGGAGGGGTTGCGTGGTTTGCCCACATAGGGGGCTTCGTGGTAGGCTACCTAGTGGTTAAGAAGCTCTACAGAAGAGCTCTATATACGTAGCGTTTGCTACAAGTAGTGGCCGTGTTGCCAAAGTTTACTGGGCTTTTCTAAAGGCTTTGGAAAAAGTGCAACAGAGGAAAATCGCTTGACAGAGCTTGCGCCCTTTTGGTATCATATAGTCGTCAAAAACCTTTCAAAGGAGGGTACCAAGATGAGGAAGAGCCTGCTTGCAGTTGCAGCCCTAATGGGCGTAGCAGCGTTGCCCCAAAGAGCGGAAGCGGTTGCTTTTAGAGTAGCAGAAGACATCAGCGGAAACATGGGCTTCAGGGGCCAGATTTGGGGTCAGGTTCTGGGCGAGAGGACCTCAGGCAACAAGGGCGCCGTAGACTTTAGGCTCAACAATGTAAGGCTTTACGCCAACGGCAATGTTGGAAAGTATATGTTCTTCGGTGCGAACTTGGACTTTGAGCCCGGTACCGCTCGAGCCAGCGACGCCTTTATAGGTATAAGATTCCAGGACGAGTTCAGGGTTCAGGCAGGTCTTTTCAGAACGCCTTTCTCAAGAGCTGCCCTCACGGACAGCTACACCTTCTTGGTGCCTACTGGATATTTTTATTCGGGTACGCCTGTTCCTGGGGGCTATTACCGCGCAGGTGTTAGCTTTGAGGTAGATGCTCCTCTGCGGGGACCAAGCAGATACAGGAACTTAGGTTTAGCCATATGGGGCGAGTTGGGTGGCAAGGATGTGCCATTTAAGTACTACTTAGGTGTCTTCGACGGTCCCTACAACAACAGCGTAGGTGCCCCCGGCTCTGACAACCTTATGTTCTCCGCAAGAGTCCAGTTTACTCCCACCACGCTGGGCTTCAAGGGAGAGAGAGGATACGGTCTGAGAGACACCCAGCTCGGCAGACAGAACGTGCTCTCCTTCGGCTTGGGCTACACAACTCAGAAGTGTCAGCCTGTACTCACTGGTCTGTGTTCTGCTGGAACTTCTTTCACCACGAGCGCTTTCACCATTGACGCCAAGCACGAGCAGAGGTTTGGCAAGAATCTCATAGCAGGTTGGGAGGCAGCCTACTTTGACGTAAAAGACGTAAACACCGCAAAAGATGACAGGAGAGGTTTCTACGTGCAGGTGTCTGCCATAAACGACCAGAGGATAGGCGTTGGGAAGGCTGGCATAGCTATAAAGTACGACTACGCTGAACAAAACCCAGCAACTGGGGCAAAGAGCAAGCTCACCAGAATTGGCGGTGCCGTCAACTACTTCCTTAAGGGTCAGGATGCTCTCCTGCAGTTGGCGGTTGACAGAGTCGAACCCAATTTTACAGCCAGAAACAATAACCCTAACAACAAGAAGTTCACCGACCTCACCCTCGCCTTCCAAGTGCAGTTCTAAAAGTCCAAGCCCCGCCCCGCGCGGGGTTTTTAAACCTTGTCCTTCTCCCTGACTTTCCCAAAAATGTACATACCCACGGCCAAGACCACATTCGAGCCGTAAGCAAACTGGGTAGAAAGGGGCAACTCCACGCTTAGGTCAAACACGGACAGCAGGCTTACCGTCTTGAGGATGAGCTTGCCCAGGAGCTCCAGCGGAAAAGAGGGTAGGCTAAAGAAAGTAAGTATCTGTAAAATCCCGTACACGGTAAAGGGAAAGAACATGTAGCCCACCAGAGGGCTGAATATGACGCTCCCCATGCTGGTGTGGGTAAAGCTCAGAAGCAAGGGCGAGACGCCCAAAAAGGCAAAAAAGGAAACGCCGAGGGGCTGTAGCAGGTATCTGTAGAGGGCAGAGTTCCCTTCTGGCAGTAGGCGTAGGCCCAGGAGAATGTAAAGGGTGGCGAAAAAGGAGAGCCAGAACGAATATGAGTGCACGAACTCTGGCCTAAAAAAGAGAAGCACGCTAGCGGACAGCAGGAGTATGTTCAGGGTGTTGGGCACGCCCTGCTGAAGTCTTACCAGCACCCACAGGAGTAGCATGAGCCACGCTCGAAGCACGGGAGGTTCTTGAGGAACGAGCAAGAGCACGTAAAGGCTCACGCCTATCACTCCCAACAAGGGTCCGTAAGGGTAGGGCATTAGGTATCTAAGCACGAAGAAGACCATGGCCACGTGAAAGCCCGATATGACCAGAAGATGGACCAGACCTGTCTTCAGAAAGTAGTACTGCATGTCTTGAGGAAGAGTTTCCTGCGACTCGCCGAAAAGGTAAGAAAGGGTCAGAGCCTTTATTTCCTGGTCTTCGAGCCTTTGCTCCACTCTTCTTATGTAGAGTTCTCGGACGCCCGTCTGATAGAGGCCTACCTCCTGTATGTCCCTGTAGCTACCGCTTATGAAGAAGCTTCTCTCTTCCGCCCTTACTTTGGCCCGCAGGGAAAAGCCTTTTGAGGGTACGTCCTTGGTCCCGTACAGAGTAAGCACCGCTCTTCTCCCGTAGAGCTCCGGGAGCTCGCCTCCAGTGACTTTTACCGTAGCCCGCAGGCCAAAGTCCACTTCGTAGGGTGGGGAAAGCACGACGACCTGCACCAAAACGTCCTCCTCCTCAAACCACAGGAAGCGGTTCTCTTTTTCCACTCTCCACAGGGCCAAGAAAAGGGCGCCAAGGAGCAGAAGGAGCTGGAAGAGCTCACCCTTTTCTGGCAAGGAGAAGGTAGACAAGTCCAAAAAGCCTTTTCTGGACCACCACCACCTCAAAGCCCTCCTCCTGCAGTTCTTCTTTTACCTGCTGTATTTTCAACGCATTCTCCAAGGAATGAATAAAGAAGCTCCATCTGTCCTCTCCAAAGAGGAGCCTGCCCAGGGGCCTCAGAGGAAACCTCATCATGAAAACCAGCAGAGGCGTAAGGGAAAACCGGTTTATGTCCAAAAGGGCAAGCTCGCCCCCCTCTTTCAGGACTCTTCTGGCCTCCTTGAGGAAGCTCTTCCTGTCTATGAGGTGTCTGAAAACCAGGGAAAGGGTCAGGGAGCTGAAGACTTCCGCCCTGAAGGGCATGCTCTCCGCATCCGCTACCAGAAACTTACACGCACCGCACTTGTTCTTGGCCACCTTTAGCATGTCCAAAGACAGGTCTATGCCCACTCTCAGCCCTCTGTTTTGAGACTTAAGGAGCACCTCGCCTGTGCCCGTGCCCACGTCCAGCCGGTTGCCCTCCTGCGAGAGCATTTGAAGGAGTTCTCTTTGCCAAGGTTCAATCTTGCCCAACGTGACCGCATTGAGAAGGGCGTCGTACTTTCCGCTTATTCCCGAGAAGACTTCCTGCACGGTCTTTTTGGTAACAGACGGGCTCATGCTTACTATTCTAATGGCTTGCGTGTCCGGGGGGACTCGAACCCCCGACCTTGGGTTCCGGAGACCCACGCTCTGTCCAGCTGAGCTACGGACACTCCCGAAGGTATAATATACCAGATGTTCAGAGAAAGGGTCAGGAGCTTCCACTTCGTGGGAATAGGCGGTATAGGTATGAGCGGGATAGCTCAGATACTCTTGGAGATGGGCTACCAAGTCTCCGGCTCAGACCTCAGGGAAAGCAAAAACACAGAGCTCCTGAGGAGAAAAGGTGCAAAGGTGCACATAGGGCACAGAGAGGAGAACTTGGATGGAGCGCAGGTGGTAGTCTATTCCTCGGCGGTCTTGGGGGACAACCCTGAGATAGTAAAGGCCAAAGCTCTGGGCGTGCCCGTCATACCGAGAGGGGAGATGCTGGCGGAGCTCTTCAGGCTGGGCGAGGGTATAGCGGTGTGCGGTTCTCACGGCAAGACCACCACCACTTCCATGATAGCTCATGTTTTTCACACGGCGGGATACGACCCGACCGTGCTCATAGGGGGCGTTTTGCATAGCCTTGGCTCCAACGCCAAGCTGGGTAAGGACAAACTCATCATCTCCGAAGCGGACGAGAGCGACGGGAGTTTTCTGAAGCTCCTGCCCACGGTGGCGGTAATTACCAACATAGACAGGGAACACCTGGGTTTTTACAAGGACTTGGAAGAAATAAAGCAGGCCTTCTTGAAGTTTGCGGACGCAGTGCCCTTCTACGGCTTTGTGGTGCTCAATGTGGACGACGAGAACTGCCTGTGGGTGGGGGAGAAAACCCGCAGGAGAGTGGTGAGCTACGGCACAAAGGGGCAGGCTCAGCTGAAGGCCTACAACCTGAGACTTGTAGAGGGCAGGTATCTTTTTGAGGTCTTCAAAGAGGAGGAAAGGCTGGGAGAGGTTCACTTGGGCGTGCCGGGAAGGCACAACGTTTACAACGCCTTGGCCTGCACTGCGGTGTGTCTGGAGGCAGGCATAGACTTCTCGCACGTAAAGCGCGCCCTTGAGAGTTTCAAAAACGCAGAGAGAAGGCTAGAGCTAAAAGGTTTTTACCGAAATGCGCCGGTTTACGACGACTACGGGCACCATCCTACGGAGATAAGGGCGGTCATAGAAACACTGAGGGAGCTCTACCCCCACAGAAGGGTGCTTCTGGCCTTTCAGCCTCACCGATACTCGCGCACGCACTACCTTTTTCAGGACTTCGTGCAGGTGCTCAAAGAGGTAGACCTGTGCCTTCTTACCGAAGTCTACCCTGCGGGTGAAGAGAACCTCTACGGAGTGGAGGGTCAGGAGTTAGCCAAGAGGGCGGGTTGTCTCTTCTGTCCTGGAAAGGAGGAGCTCTTTGAGAAGCTGAGAGAGGAGGCCTGCGAAGAGGACGTTCTTCTCTTCATGGGTGCGGGTAGCATTTCCCGGTGGTGCGAAGAGTTTTTATCTTTGGAGAGAGTATGAAGGGTGCTTCTGGAAAGGAGTGGGTTCTGCTGAGCGAGCACATAAAGCCCAGCGAAGAGTTGGTGCGCAAGACGGGCTATCTCAAGGCTCAGCTCTTGGCCAACCGAGATGCCGACGAGTCCGCGCTGGAGAACAGGCTCAGAAACCTGCTACCACCTCACCGCATACCTAACCTGCAGGAGGCGGTAAGCCTGATAGCGGACTACGTGCGCAAGGGCAAGAGGATAGTGCTCTTTGGGGACTACGATGTGGACGGTATAACGGGCACGGCTACTCTGTATCACCTGCTGAAGCGGGCCAAGGCCAGAGTCATACCCGTGCTCCCTTCCAGAAGGATGGGCTACGGACTTACGAAGGATTTAGCCCTGAAGCTGAGCAGGTACGCGGACCTGCTTGTTACCGTGGACAACGGCACCAACGCAGTGGAGGAGCTCGCCTACCTGAGCATACCCGTAGTGGTGTTGGACCACCACAACCCGGGCGAGACCCTGCCCAAAGCCCTACTGGTAAACCCCAAGTTGCAGGAGAAGGGAGCGGAGGACTTTAAAAGCTTGTCCTCTTCAGGCCTTGCCTTCTACCTGGCTGCCCTTCTCCGGAGAGAGCTCCAGCTGGAGGTGGATGTGAGGCACTACCTGCACTTTGCCTGCCTGGGGACGGTGGCGGACGTGATGCCCATGAGCTCTCTCAACAGGATAATCGTCCACAACGGCATGAAACTGCTAAACTACATCCTGCACGGCGGTCTTCATGCCCCGGGCATAAAACTTCTCATGGAGAACTCAGGCATCCGAGGAGAGGTAAGCTCTATAGACATAACCTTCTCCCTTGCGCCCAGACTCAACGCACCAGGACGGGTTGCCAACCCCTACCTTTCCTTCAGACTCCTTTTAGAGCAGGACGAGAGAAGGGCAAAGGAGCTCATCAGGAAAGTGGAATACTTCAACTCCCGCCGAAGAAGGCTGAGCTGGGAAGCCCTTCGGGAAGCTCTCAAGCAGGTCCAGAGCCAAGAGAGGGAGAAACTCTTTATAGTCAAGCTCCAAGAGTGGGCGGGGGGCGTGGCGGGTATTGTGGCAGGCAGGCTTGCCAGCACCTTTTCCAAGCCTGCGGTCGTTATGTGCCTGGGAGAGGAGTACGCCACCGCTTCGGTGAGAGGCACGGAGGGGACGGACGTTTACAGTTTTCTCAAGACACTTTCCCACCTTTTCGTGCGCTGGGGAGGACATGCCTCTGCGGCAGGTTTTACCATAAGAAAAGAGCACATAGACCTCTTTGAAAGACTCGCACAGAGTAGTTTCTTCCCTGAGAAGACGGAAGGAAGACTCTACGCGGACCTGCCCCTGCCCACCTCTTCAGTAGGCACGGAGCTCTACGGTCTTTTGAAGGAGCTTGAGCCATACGGAGAGGGCTTTCCTGAGCCTGTGTTTCTGTCAGAGCCTCTGCGGGTGGTGCCAGAGAGAAGCACAAGAGAGTACTTTATCCTCAAGGCGGGCGACTACCGGCTGTTCCTGCGGGACAGCACGCTGTTCAATCACGTGCGCTCTCCTTTCGTGGGCAGGCTCCTGTACAAGGTGGACAGAAGAAGGCCTGGGACGCTCCTGCTGGTGGACTTGGAGAAGTAAATGGCTTTGGGCAAAAAGCACGACTTTGTGAATCTCCTTGCCCTGCCTTTTTGTCTTTACTACACGCCCAAGGAGTTTTACCTGCCCTTCACCGCAGGTTACCTGCTTGGCACTTTCTTGCTCTCACCGGACTTGGACCTGCCCCAGTCCCACCCCTCAAGGAGGTGGAAAACCCTGCGATTTATTTGGAGACCTTACCAGCTCCTCTCCAGACACAGAGGTGTCTCTCATGTGCCCGTACTGGGCACCTTCCTAAGACTTGGCTATCTGATAGTTTTGTTTGTTTTTCTCTACTTTGTGCTTTTGGGTATCTCTCGGCAATACGCTCCGCAGTTGACGGAGCTCCTCCTTGCGCTGGACCCCTTTGAACTGCTGGGTTATTTTGCTCAACGGGAGGAGGTCTTCTACTTCGCCCTGGGGGTGGTGGCCTCCGAAGTCTTTCACGTGGCTTTGGACGTCTTCGACAGTTTTTTTGCCAAGAGGCGACGCAGGAAGACCAGAGGAAAAAAATATAATCTTTTCTCAGGAGGCTGACATGTTTGAGGGCTTTGAAGAGCTCACCGACAAGGACTTTTACGAGAAGGCGATGGCGGGGGAAAAACCTGCAGTGGCACTCCTTACCACCCCGGACAATCCTAAGAACACGGCTTTGCACCAGATACTGCTCAAGTATCAGAAGCTGTACGGCGACAAGATAAACTTCTACTGGTTAGACGTGAGCAAGCACACCAGCGCGGAGGACCTGGGCGTTTTCAGCTTCCCCACCGTGCTCTACTTTAGAGACACCATGGAGTTGGAAAGACACGATTATGTGCCCTCCGAGGAGGAAGTAGACAAGGCCATAAGGAGACTACTCAGACTATGAGGATGCTGTGGGCTCCTTGGCGCAGTCAGTACGTGGAGAAGGTAGACGAGCAGAAGGGCTGTTTTCTCTGTGAAGCGGCCTCCCAACCTGAGGAAAAGCTCAGAGACCACTTGGTGCTCTACAGGGGCAGGAAGGCCTTCGTGATTTTCAACAAGTTCCCCTACAACCCCGGACACCTCATGGTGGCACCCATAGACCACGTGGGCGACTACCAGCTTCTGGACGAGGACACGGTCTTGGAGATGCACAGGCTCACCAAGGTCTGTTTGAGCCTTATGAAAGAGGTGATGAAAGCCCACGGTGTGAACTTGGGCTACAACTTGGGAAGGGCTGCGGGTGCAGGCTTGGAGTCCCACCTTCACCTGCACGTGGTCCCCAGATGGTTTGGAGATACCAACTTTATGCAGACGCTGGCGGAGGTCAGGGTCATCTCTCAGGACCTTTTTGAGCTCTACGACAGGATGAGGCCTCTCTTCTTGAGGTTCCTGAATGCTTCTTGAAGTGAAGGACTTACAGCTTTGGTATGGGGACCGGCACGTGCTCAAAGGGGTGAGCTTTTCCCTGAATAGGGGTGAGGTGCTCTGTCTGGTAGGTGAGTCTGGCTCGGGCAAGACCTCCGTGCTCTACTCTCTTCTTGGGCTTTTGCCCAAAGGGGCACATCTGAAGGGTTCTGTGCTCTTCATGGGCAGAGAGCTCGTAGGCCTGTCCGAGAGAGAATACAGAAAGATAAGGGGAAGGCACATTTCCATAGTCTTCCAAGAGCCCTCCGTCTACTTGGACCCTCTTTTCAAAGTAGGTCCGCAGGTGGAAGAGGCCTACCGGGCTCACTACAAGGACGACAAGGCCAAAGAAAAGGCCATACAGGCCCTGAGAAAGGCGGGCATTCAAGAGGCGGAGAAAGTCTACGAGAGCTATCCCCACCACCTGTCAGGAGGTTTGAAGCAGAGAGTGTGCATAGCCATAGCCACCGTTTGCAACCCGGAGCTGGTGCTGGCGGACGAGCCCACCACTGCGCTGGACGTTTCCCTACAGAGCAGGATTCTCAAACTTTTCAGAGACATGAAGGGGGAGGGAAGGAGCGTCCTGCTGGTGACCCACGACTTTGGCGTGGTGGCAGAGGTGGCAGACAGGGTCATGGTGCTGAAAGAGGGCACGGTGGTGGAAGAGGGTAGCGTTTTTGACCTTTTTGACAACCCTAAGCATCCCTACACTCAGGAGCTCCTGAGGCTGGTCTGACCTTCACCTCCTCGCCCAAGCGGACCCCTAGCCTTTCCTTGGCACTGTCCATGGGCAGGAAGAGCTCCATGAGCCCAAAGCTTCCGCACACCAAGGCGGGACTACCTTTCTTACCTTGGAGGAAGTGAGAAACCACCTTTAGCCTGTAGCTTCTGAAGGTCCCTTCCTCGTAACTACCGCATGGCAGGTTGGTTACGCAGTTGCCAAAGTGGTCAAAGTAAACTACGCGACCCACCAGCCACTGACCTTCCCTGAAGGGCTCTTCCCAGGGGAGCAAAAAGCTGTACTCAACGGGACTGCCTACTTCAAGAGGGTCAAGGCCCACGGTCAGGTGGGCGCAGGCGGGCGCAAACACGTCCCTTCCGTGAAAGGTCTGGTTGGGGGCGGGCAGAGCATACTTCTCTATCCTGTAAGCCCGGGGGCTCTGCCCTATGCTTCTGAGCGCTAGGTCAAAAAGGCCGTTGTGAGGACCCACGAAGGTGTAGTCTCCCGCTCTGACTATCAGAGGAAGTCTCTCTGAGCCCACGCCCGGGTCCACCACGCACAGAAAGCAGGTGCCCTTCGGAAAGTAGGAAAAGTGGGCCCGCAGGAGAAGGGCACCCTGCACTATCTGAAAGGGCTCCACCTGATGGCTTATGTCCACTATCTGAACGTGAGGGTTTATACTGAGTATGACGCCCTTCATGGCACCCACGAAGCCGTCCTTGAGACCAAAATCCGTTATCATTGCAACGACGGGCCTCATAGGTTATCATTTTAGAAAGGAGGTGTTCCCATGGAGAAAAACATGGCAAGCTGGGACAGGCTCGTTAGGGTAGTCCTTGCGCTCGTACTTCTTTACCTTGCGTTTACCAACGGTGGGGTGTGGTGGCTACTTGGGCTTGTGGGCTTGGTGCTCTTGGGGACCTCTGCGGTAGGCTTTTGTCCCCTCTACAAGGTGACTGGCATGAAGACGGGTTGAAGATTCTGGCCTTAGACTACGGGAGCAGGCGCATAGGCCTTGCCCTCGGCGACAGTAGGTTGGGTTTGGCCACGCCCGTAGGCAGTTTGGAAAACAGGGGAGAGGCCACGCTCCAGTCCATAGTAGAAAAGGTAAAAGAGCACGGCGTGTCCCTGGTTTTGGTGGGCTTGCCTTTGACGCCCACTGGCAGGGAAGGGCAGAGAGCCTCGGAGGTAAAGGAGTTCTTCAGCAGGCTGAGAGAGCTCATGCCGCAAGAGGTGGACATGCTCCTGTGGGACGAGCGAGACACCACGCAAGAGGCCTACCGCCTCCTGCAGGGGCATAGGAAAAAGAGAGAGCTCAAAGACAGCCTCTCCGCCTACGTGCTACTCCTTGAGTACTTAGAGAGCCTATGATAAAGCTTTGGACGCCCCTCTTGGCTCTTTTTGGGCTGGTAGGAGCGATAGCCTACTCTTTCCTGCCCGTGAGGCTGGAGAAAAAGACGGTGGAGGTGGCCTACGGCACGTCGACCCTCAGAGTGGCCTTCCTCCTCTACGAGGAGGGTCTCATCCGCAGTCCTCTCTCCTTTCTCTTTCTGCAGAGCGTGAAAAGGGGCAAGATAGAGGCAGGGGAGTACGAGTTTGAGGGGCTCGTCTTCCCGTGGGAGGTTTATGAGAAGCTAAGCAAGGGTCTGAGAAAGGTCTACAAGGTAACCATACCCGAAGGGTCAGACCTTTACGAGATAGCCCGCCTCTTGGAGGAGAAGGGCATATGCTCCTCCGAGGACTTTCTCAATTATGCCCTTTCTGAAGACGTGGCAAAAAAGTACGGACTCAAAACCCACACATTGGAAGGCTTTCTCTTTCCCGACACCTACTTTTTCTCCAAAAACACCCACCCTCTAAAGGTCATAGACACCATGCACAAAAACTTCCTGCGTAGAACTCAGGAACTCAGACAACGTCTCGCGGAGAAGGGTCTGAGCCTTGAAAGCTGGGTTACCATCGCCTCCATGGTGGAGAAAGAGACCGCAAAGCCCGAAGAGAGACCTCTTATATCTGCGGTCATTCACAACAGAATAAAGAGTGGCATGAAGCTTCAGATAGACCCTACCGTCATCTACGCCCTCAAGAGAAAAGGACTCTGGGAGGGCAAGCTCACCCCCAGCCACCTTCGGGAAGAGGACCCCTACAATACCTACTACTACTACGGGCTTCCTCCTTCCCCCATCTGCAACCCGGGGCTTGACTCTCTAAAGGCTGCCCTTGAGCCAGCCCCCGTGGACTACCTGTACTTTGTGGCGGACGGTAGCGGTGGGCACAACTTCAGCAGGACTTTGGAAGAGCACAACCGGTGGGTGAGAGAGCTCAGAAGTGTCAGAAGGTAGCTACATATACCTTGTGGGCTTTGGGGTGGAAAAAAGGCTTCTGCTGGCGGTGGCAAAAAGCGTAAAGGAAGTCTTCAAGCGTGAGGTGAGGCTTTCTCACATAGTCCTACCGCCCTACTTGGCTTACGACCCGCATCGCAGACAGCACAGAGCGGGCGTGCTCCTTGACTTCCTTACGAGGGTAAACTATCCTCGTATGCTAAAGCTGGTAGGCCTTTTCCCCTTTGACCTTTACGAGGAGGGTGTAGACTTTATCTTCGGTCTGTCCCGACTGAGTGGAGAACACGGGCTTGTGGGGACTTTCAGGCTGACAAGTGCAGAGGAGAGGCTATACTTTGAGAGGGTTTGCAAAGAGGTGAACCACGAGCTGGGTCACACCTTCGGGCTACTGCACTGCGGGACGCCCGGCTGCGTGATGAACCCCTCCGAAAGCCCCCAGCAGGTAGACGCCAAAGGTAGGTTTCTGTGCGAGGAGTGTAATAAAATATTGTCAAAAGCTCAGGAGGTCTGATATGGCTACCATAACCTACGAAGAGGCCCTTCAGCTGTTAAAGGAGCAGATAAAGGGCTTTGAAGCCTCCGCAAAGATGGAGGAGGTGGGCGTGGTTTACTACGTGGGCGACGGAGTGGCAAGAGCCTACGGGCTTGAGAACGTGATGGCCAACGAGCTGGTGGAGTTTGAAGGCGGAGTCATGGGCCTTGCCTTTAACCTTGAAGAGGACAACGTGGGTATCATCGTGCTAGGGAGCGAGAGCGGCATAAGAGAGGGCTCGGTGGTCAAGAGAACAGGTAGGATACTGGACGCGCCCGTGGGCGATGGGCTCATCGGAAGGGTGATAGACCCGCTGGGCAACCCCTTGGACGGCAAAGGACCTCTGAAGTACGAGTACAGGTCTCCCGTGGAGAAGATAGCACCGGGCGTGGTCAAAAGAAAGTCCGTTCACGAGCCTCTCCAGACGGGCATAAAGGCGATAGACGCCATGATACCCATAGGCAGAGGACAGCGCGAGCTGATTATAGGCGACAGGTCCACGGGAAAAACTACCGTATGCATAGACACCATCCTCAACCAGAAGGACACGGACGTCTACTGCATATACGTAGCGGTAGGGCAGAAAAGGTCCACCACCGCCAGAATCATAGAGCTCTTAGAAAGGAGCGGTGCCATGGACTACACCTGCGTGGTGGTGGCCTCCGCCACCGACCCGGCCTCCCTGCAGTACCTTGCACCCTTCGTAGGTTGCACCATAGGGGAATACTTCAGAGACAACGGCAAGCACGCCCTGATAGTTTACGACGACCTGTCCAAGCATGCGGAAGCCTACAGACAGCTCTCGCTCCTCATGAGAAGACCACCCGGAAGGGAGGCCTACCCAGGTGACGTCTTCTACCTACATTCCAGACTGTTAGAGCGCGCCGCCAAGCTAAACGACGAGCTGGGCGCAGGGTCCTTGACCGCCTTGCCCATCATAGAGACAAAGGCAGGGGACGTAGCCGCCTACATACCTACCAACGTGATTTCCATCACCGACGGTCAGATATACCTAGAGCCGGACCTCTTCAACAAGGGAGTAAGACCCGCCATAAATGTGGGACTGTCCGTCTCAAGGGTTGGCGGTGCGGCTCAGATAAAGGCGATGAAGCAGGTGGCAGGCACGCTAAGGCTTGACCTGGCCCAGTTTAGAGAGTTGGAAGCCTTCGTGCAGTTTGCCTCCGAGCTGGACAAGGCAACCCAGCAGACCATAAACAGGGGTCTAAGGCTTGTGGAGCTCCTCAAGCAAGAGCCCTACAGCCCCATCCCCGTGGAGAAGCAGATAGTCGCCATATACGCAGGAACAAACGGCTACTTGGACGACATCCCGGTGAGCTCGGTGAGAAAGTTTGAGAAGGAGCTCTACACCTACTTGGACAAGGAGAAGGCTGACCTCCTTGCGGAGATAAGACAGAAAAAGACGCTGGACGACCAGCTAAAGACGAAGTTAAACGAGGCCCTGAAGGACTTCAAGTCCAAGTTCATTCCTTGAGGGTCTATGTAGGCTGTAGCGGTTTTTATTACAAGGACTGGGTGGGGAACTTCTACCCCGCCTCCCTCAAAAGAGAAGACTACCTGCGCTTTTACGCCAAGCACTTTGAAGTGGTGGAGGTAAACGCCTCCTTCTACACCTTCCCCAACAGAGGAACCGTCAAAAGCATGCTCTCCCGAGCTCCCAACCTGCGCTTTGCCTTCAAGGCCCACAGGAGCTTTACCCACACGAGAAACT
Source organism: Aquificaceae bacterium (assembly GCA_025062075.1). Taxonomy (GTDB): domain Bacteria; phylum Aquificota; class Aquificia; order Aquificales; family Aquificaceae; genus Pampinifervens. The sequence continues at coordinate 14,796 of JANXBA010000046.1, read as the reverse complement.
ACACAGAGGAGGGGGCAAAGAAGTTTCTTCAAGCCCTTGAGCCGGTCCTTGCGGAGGACAGGTTTGTGGCCCTTCTTTTTCAGTTTCCCGAGAGCTTCGGATACGGTCAGGAGCAGGTGGAGTACATAAAGGGTCTTTCCAAGGCCTTCAGAGGCCTGCCAAAGGTGGTGGAAGTGAGAAACAAGAGCTTTAAAAAGGCGGACTTCTACGCACTTGTTCAGGAGATGGGCTTTTCCATGGTCAACGTGGACGCACCCAAGGGAGAAGGCTTTCTTGTAGGTCCTTGGGTAGGCGTAGGGGAGATAAACTACCTGAGGCTCCACGGAAGAGACCCACAAAAGCCCTACGACTACCTCTATTCCCTGGAAGAGCTCCGAAAGCTAAAAGACAAGCTAAGGAAACTGCCCAAGAGGGAGACCTTCGTCTTTTTCAACAACACTTTAAGGGCTCAGGCGGTGCTCAACGCCTTGCAGTTTAAACTGCTCTTGGGCCTTCCTGCGGAGGTGCCAGCCAGCCTGGAGAAGTCCCTTCGGGAAAGCGAGTGGGAGTAATCTTAGTAAAGCGTTGTCAATTTTTCTGACAAGCATATATTTAAAGGCATGAGGGACATAAACAGGGAAGCAAAGGAGCTCTTGGAGAGGGCTCTTCAGGAGCACATGGCGGGCAACCTGCAGAAGGCCATAGAGTTTTACCAGAAGTCCATCGAACTTCAACCCACCGCAGAAGCCTACACCTACATGGGCTGGGCATACAGCATGATGGGAGAGCTGGAGACCGCCATAGACCTATGTCTCAAGGCTATAGACATAGACCCAGGGTTCGGCAACCCCTACAACGACATAGGCTCCTATCTCATAGCCATGGGAAGGCTCGACGAGGCCCTTCCTTGGCTCAAGAAGGCCATCACCGCACCCCGCTACGAGCCCAGACACTACCCCCACATAAACTTGGCAAGGCTATACATGATGAAAGGTAAGTTCCAAGACGCCCTCATAGAGGTGGAAAACGCCGTAAAACTTGCCCCCGACTACAAACCCAGCCACGTGTTAAGGCATCAGATTCTCAGTATGCTAAACTGACGAGAGTGCCTCAGGCGGTAGCCTCCCGCCCCTGGTAAAATTTATACCATGCACCAGCTGGCCATAATAGGAGGAGGTCCTGCGGGCATATCCGCCAGCATATACGCCCAGAGGAAGAGGATGGACTTTCTGCTCATCACGAGAGAAGTAGGCGGACAGGTCGTAAAGGCGGGGGAGATAGAGAACTACTTAGGCTACGCTCTGGTGGACGGCTTTGTCCTCGTGCAGAAGATGATGGAGCAGATGGAAAGGCTGGGCGTCCAACCTGTTTACGACGAGGTGGTCCAAGTAGAGAGAAAGGGCGAAGGCTTTCTCCTTAAGACTCTCTCTGGCAAGGAGTACGAGGCGAAAAACCTCCTGTTCTGCACAGGTGCGGACTACAGAAAGCTGGGCGTGCCGGGTGAGAAGGAGTACACAGGCAGAGGAGTCTCCTACTGCTACACCTGTGATGCACCCTTTTTCAAGGACGCCCGCGTGGTGGTGGTAGGCGGTGGAAACTCCGGCTTTGAGGCGGCAGACCAACTCCTTAAGTACGCACGGGAGATATACTTGGTAGAGCACTCAGAGCTCTTTAGGGCGGACGAGGTCTTGAGAGAAAAGGTTCTGCCAAACCCCAAGGTGAAAGCCCTGCTAAGGCACAGGGTGGTTGAAATAAGGGGGAGCCAGCAAGGCGTGAGCTCCGTGCTATTAGAGAACCTCAGCGGGGGCGAGGTCTTTGAGCTCCCGGTGGAAGGCGTCTTCGTGGAGATAGGGCTAAAGCCCAACTCGGAGCTTGCCCAGTCTCTTGGAGTGCTTACCACCCAGAAGGGTGAGATTGTCGTGGACTGCAACAACAGGACTTCAGAAAGGGGCGTATACGCCGCCGGCGACTGCACCAACGTCTTCGCTCGGCAGATAATAGTCTCCGCAGGCGAGGGGGCCAAAGCCCTGCTCTCCGTTTACCACGACCTCACCTACGGCATAAGCTCTTGGATATAGGTGGAAGGCATGATAGAAAGGTACACCAGAAGGGAAATGGGTCAGGTCTGGTCTGACTTAAACAAGTACAGGCTTTGGCTTTTGGTGGAGCGGGCGGTCTGCAGGGCGTGGCACAAACTGGGCAAGGTGCCCGCGCAGGCTCTGAAGGCCGTGGAGGAAAACACCTTCGTGGACGAGAGCGTCTTAGAGCGCATAAGCCAGTACGAGAAAAAGTACAAGCACGACGTGCTTGCTTTTGTGTCCGCCATAGGTGAGCAGATACCTGAGCACTCTCACTACTTTCACATGGGGCTTACCTCTTCGGACGTGGTGGACACCGCCCTCGCCCTCCAGCTCAGGCAGGCTCTCAGCCTAATCCTTGAACAGCTGGAGAAGGTCATAAAGGAGCTCCAAGAGCTCGCCTTGAGGCACAAGGACAGACTCATGATGGGTAGGACGCACGGGGTGCACGCAGAGCCCATAACCCTCGGTCTTAAGTTCCTCAGCTGGCATCAGGAGATGAAAAGAAACAGAGAAAGACTTCTGCAGGCTTTGGAGACCATCTCCTATGGCAAGCTATCGGGTGCGGTAGGGACCTACTCTAACTTAGACCCGCAGGTGGAGGAGATAGCCCTAAAAGAGCTGGGTCTTAAGCCCGAGCCCGTGTCTACGCAGGTGGTCCCCAGGGACAGACACGCTCAGGTCATGTACGCCCTGGCCTCTACCGCCTCCGCGCTGGAGAGGTTTGCCACCGAGATAAGACACCTGCAGAGGACGGAGGTGCTGGAGCTCTCCGAGCCTTTCTCAGAAGGTCAAAGGGGCTCCTCCGCCATGCCTCACAAGAAGAACCCCATCCACGCAGAGAGGTTGTGCGGGCTTGCCCGCCTCGTAAGGGCAAACCTAATGGTAGCTTTAGAAAACATCCCCCTGTGGCACGAAAGAGACATATCCCACTCCTCCGCCGAGAGGGTAATCCTGCCAGACTCCACCATAGCCTTGGACTACATGCTAACCCTTTTTCTTGAAATGCTCCAGGGACTGGTGGTTCACGAGGAGCGCATGGAAAGAAACATGGAGCTCTCCCACGGGCTTTACGCCTCCTCCAAGGTGCTGGTAAGGCTCACAGAGAAGGGCATAGCCAGAGACAGGGCCTACCACATGGTCCAGCGCTGTGCCATGAGAAGCTGGCAGGAGGGCCTCCGCTTTGAAAGAGCTCTGTTAGAAGACCCGGAGGTGAGCGCCCTACTGAGCCAAGAAGAGCTGGCGGAGCTCCTAAACCCCAACGGCTTTTTAAAACACATCCGGAGAATATACGAGCGTGCGCTGGGCTAAAGGCTCACGCCGGCTTATACTATAAAGCCATGCTACTCTTGAAAAGCCTAAGAGGGGAAGAAATTCCCCGGTTTCCCGTCTGGCTCATGCGTCAGGCGGGTAGGTACATGCCCCAGTACAGGGAGCTCAGAGAAAAGGAGAAAGACTTTCTCTCTTTCTGTAAGAACGTGGAGCTAGCAACCAGAGTAAGCCTCCTGCCCTTGGAGCTCTTGGGCGTGGATGCGTTAATAATTTTCTCCGACATACTGGTGCCCCTAGAGCCCATGGGCGTGAGGGTGGAGTTTGCGGAGGGGGAAGGCCCGAGGCTCTTCTGGGAAGGAAAGGTGGAAAGCCTTAAAAAAATAGACTTTTCCCAGACTGCCTTCGTGGGAGAGATAGTAGCCAAGTTAAAGGCGCTGGCAAAGGACTTGCCCGTAATAGGCTTTTGCGGTGCTCCCTTTACCCTGATGGCCTACATGGTGGAGGGGGGCTCAAGCAAGGACTTTAGAAAGACCAAAAGGTTCCTCTGGGAAGAGGGGGAAAAAGCGCAAAGGCTCATGTCCTTGCTGACGGAGAACTTGGTGGAGTACTTAAAGGGGCAGGTAAGGGCGGGTGCGGACGTGGTGCAGGTCTTTGACAGCTGGGCACTGCATTTGCCCTACGAGGAGTTTCAGACCTACGCCCAGACCCACCTCAGGAGGCTTTTTGAGGAGCTAAAGAAGTTTTCCTCCGTGCCACTTGTATACTTTTACAGGGGCTCTGGCTCTTTTTTGAGGGCTCTTGAGGACCTGCCGGTGGATGTCCTCTCCGTGGACTGGACGGTGGACATAAAGAGCGTCATGCGGGAGAGCTCCAAGGCACTTCAGGGCAACTTAGACCCTGCCCTGCTCTACTGCAGTGAAGAGGTCCTCGTGGAAAAGGTGCGGGACTTTCTCAAAGGCTTGCCCAGAAGAACGCTCTACGTGTTTAACTTGGGACACGGGCTCATGCCCGACATGGACCTTCAAAAGGTAAGGCTTTTGGTGGACACGGTAAAGAGCCACTCGCTTTCATGCTAAGGGAAGGCAAAGTGCTGTTTGAGCTCTGCGTTCCGCAGGTGGTCTCCTCGGAGATGGAGGTCTTCTACAACCCCCACATGAGAGAAAACAGGGACATAAGCCTGCTCGTGCTTTTGCACCTGCCTTTTCCCAAGGTAAAGGTCTGCGACCCGATGGGCGCCAGCGGTGTCAGGCTCCTACGCATGCTGTTGGAAACGGACAAGGTGGAAAGAGCACTCTACAACGACCTGAGTCAGAGGGCGGTGGACTTTTTTAGAGCGCTTGTAAGGAGCTACTCCTTGGAAGACAGGGTGGAGGTGCACTCAAGGGAGGCTTCTCTTTTCCTGAGGGAGCTCCGGGGAATACACTACGTGGACATAGACCCTTTTGGCTCTCCCGTGCCCTTCTTGGAGGGCGGAGTTCTGGCGGTGGCAAGGCGGGGCGTGCTGGCGGTCTCCGCCACCGACACCTCGGTGCTCTCCGGCACCTACCCCTCCACCTGTTTGAGACGCTACGGCTCAAGACCCTTGCTCAGTGCAGAGTTCTACCACGAGGTGGGGCTAAGGATACTCATAAAAAAGGTGGTGGAAGAGGGGTCAAAGATGGACTTTGCCATGAGGCCGATTTTCTCCTACTCCTACAGGCACTACTACAGGGTCTTTTTCCAGAAGGAGTTGGGTGCAAAAAGGGCGGACGCTCTCCTGCAAAAGGTAGGCTACCTGCTCTACTGCCAGAGGTGTCTCTACCGGCAGGGGGTGCAGATAGAGGAGATAAAGAGAAGCTGTCCTCACTGCGGGAGCTCTCTTTTGGTGGCGGGACCGCTCTGGATTGGAGAGCTCTGGGACACTGAGCTGGTGGAAGAGCTGTGGGAGAGAAGGGGCTCAGTAGAGCTTTCCCCTACCACCCTCAAGCTCCTGAGAAGGATAAGAGAGGAGAGCAAACTGCAGACGGTGGGCTTTTACACCGTGTCCGCCTTCGGAAGAGCTCTCGGCGTGGGTCAGCCCCCGCCCGTGGAGAAGTTCTTGGAGGTTTTTGAAGGGGTCAGGACGCACTTCAGCGGTGAGGGCTTCAGAACCGCTCTGAGCCATCAGGAGGTGCTCCGAAGAAAAGATGAGCTACTACAGAGAGCTTAAGGACATGGTGTTAGAGCTCAGGGGCGGCTTTTTCCTCTCGCCCAGAGAGGTCTGGTTTCTGAACTTTCTGGAGAGGGAGGGCTATCCCCTTGAGGTGGTGCGAGAGGGCATAAGGAAGTTCTTTCTCTTTTACCCGCCCGAGAAGAGGTCAAAACTGCCCCTGTTCATGAGCTTTGGAGAAATCAAGAAGCTAAAAAGGCGCTACCTAAAAAGGCAAAAAGAGGCGGAGGGCTGGAAAGAAAGGTTCAGACAAAAGCTCAAAAGGGCAGAGAGTCTTTTGGGTGAGAGCCTGTCCGAGCCCGAGGTAAAGAGCGTAAAGGAGGCGGAGGAGTTTCTGATGGCCTTAGAAGGCAGGATTGCCCGCCTTCTGTGGGAGAGGCTCACCAGGGAGGAAAGAACTGAACTCCTGAAAAAGTTCAAGGTCTTTAAGGACAACGAGGAGCTCCTCAAGAGCATGGTAAAGAGAGAGCTCCTGCAAAGGGCTGGGCTGAAGAGCCTATCCCTCTTCGTGGACTGACTCTGCCATGCGCACCGCCTTCATGAGAGCCTTTGCCTTGTTTACCGTCTCCAGCCACTCCCCGTAGGGGTCTGAGTCTGCAACCACGCCCGCCCCCGCCTGAACGAAGACCTGCCCCCCTAAGACCACCGCAGTCCTTATGGCTATGGCCATGTCCATGTTGCCCTCAAAGGAGATATAGCCTACCGCACCTGCGTACACCCCTCTGGCTTCCCCCTCCAGCTCTCGGATTATCTGCATGGCTCTGACCTTCGGTGCTCCGGAGACGGTGCCCGCAGGAAAGACAGCTCTCAGGACCTCCGTGGCAGACAGCCCCTCTCTCAGCTCGCCCACCACGTCGCTAACCATGTGCATCACGTGAGAGTACCTTTCCACTCTCATAAAGCTCTCCACCTTCACGCTTCCAGGTTTGCTTACCCTACCCACGTCGTTTCTGGCAAGGTCTACCAACATAAGGTGCTCCGCCCTCTCTTTCGGGTCTTGGGTGAGCTCCTTCTCCAGCTTAAGGTCTTCCTCCTCGGTCTGCCCTCTCCTGCGCGTGCCCGCGATAGGCCTGGTGTGTATCCTGCCCTCTTCCAGCCTCACCAGCACCTCCGGCGAGGAGCCCACGAGCTTGAGCTCTCCTAAGTCCGCGTAGTACATGTAGGATGAAGGGTTTAGGTGTCTGAGGGCTCGGTATATGTTCTCCGGCTTTCCCGAGAAGCTCTTTCCAAACCTCTGAGAGAGCACCACCTGCACCACGTCCCCCTGGGCTATGTAGTTCTTTGCCCTGCTTACCGCTTCCATGAAGCCCTCCTGCGTAAAGTTAGAGTGCCACTCTTGGAGCTCCGGCTCGCAGGTAGAGAGGTGCACGGGCTGGACCGCGGTCTTGAATATTCTCCTCTTTACCTCTTGGATGGTCTCTCTGGCTCTTTGGTATTCTTGGAGGGCTCCTCCCTCTCTGCGCAGGGGAACTATGACCTTGATGCTACCGCTCAGGTTGTCGTGCACTACCACCACCTGACTCATAACCATGAAAAGGTCAAAGAGCTCCAGCGCATCCCTGTCTGGGCGACCCACCGGCTCGTAGGAGCTCACCACCTCGTAGCCCACGTAGCCCACCAGCCCTCCCCAGAAGCGAGGAAGTCTGCGGTCTTTGTAGGGCCTGAAGCTCCTCAGGAGCTCCTCTACGGGCCTGAGGGGGTCCTTTTCCCGAAAGAGCCTTACTCTACCCTCCCGGTAGAGGTAGCCCGTCCCCTCTTTGAAGGCGTAGTAAGACCCTGAGGACAGAACTATAAAAGAGTACCTGCCCCACTTGGCTCCGCCCTCTGCGCTCTCCAAAAGGAAGCTGTGCTTCCAGCCCTCCCTCAGCTTGAGGTAGAGAGACAGGGGCGTGTCCGTGTCTGCGACAAACTCCGCAAAAAGAGGCACAGGGTCGTACTCCCGGAGCAGCTCTTCTATCTCCTCAAAGGTAAAGCTGAGAAACATTATAATAATAGTAAGGGTTTACTCATGGCAGGGCACAGTCACTGGGCTCAGATTAAGCACAAGAAGGCCAAGATAGACGCTCAAAGAGGTAAGGTTTTTACCAAAATCATCAGAGAAATTACGGTGGCGGTAAGGGAAGGAGGTCCTAACCCGGACACGAACCCACGGCTCAGAACTGCGATAGAAAACGCCAGGAAGGTGAACATGCCCTCCGAAACCATAGAAAGGGCCATAAAGAAGGGAACGGGCGAGCTGGGCGGTGAAAACTACGAGGAGGTGCTCTACGAAGGATACGCCCCGGGCGGTGTGGCCCTCATGATACTGACCCAGACGGACAACAGAAACAGGACCACATCCGAGATAAGGCACGTGCTTTCCAAACATGGAGGGAACCTTGGCTCTTCAGGTTGCGTCTCTTTCCTCTTTGAGCGGGTCGGCGTAATAGAAGTGCCGAAGGAGAGTATCTCAGAGGAGGAGCTTTACGAGAAGGCCATAGAGGCAGGGGTGCAAGACATAGAGGTGGGCGAGCTTGCCTACACTCTGTACACCAAGCCCGAGGAGCTCTACGGCGTGAAAGGAGCTCTCCAAACCTTGGGCTTGCAGGTGGACAGGGCGGAGATAGCCTACAAGCCCAACACGCTGGTGCAGGTCCAGGACGCGGAGACCGCGAGGAAAATCCTCAAGCTCTTAGACCTCTTAGAAGACCTGGAAGACGTAAAGGAGGTGGTGGCCAACTTTGACATCCCGAAGGAGGTCATGGAGCAGGTAGCCCTTTAGAGCAGTCTCTCCAAGAGCACTACCGCCAGAAAAACTACGCTCACGTACCCGTTCACGGTAAAAAAGGCCCTGTTTATCATAGAAAGGTCCTCCGGCTTTACCAACCTGTGCTCATAGTACAAAAAGCCTGCTATGAGCAGAAGACCCAAGAGGTAAACTGGCCCCAGAAAGTCAACCCGAAAAGTTAGCAAGAGGAGAAGTAAAAAGGTTAGAGAGTGAAAGAGGCGGGCAAAGAGGAGAGCTCCCCCTATGCCCCACCTTACGGGTATGGACTTAAGGCCGTGCTCCCTGTCAAAGGAGTAGTCCTGGAGAGAGTACAGCACGTCAAAGCCTGCCACCCAAAAGCCCATGGCCAGCCCAAGCAGGATTGCGTTGAACGAAACTCTCTCATTGAAAGAGACATCTACCGCCAGAGGGACCAAGAAGTAGACACAGCCTAGAACCAGATGTGGGTAGTGAGTAACTCTCTTTGCGTAGGGATAAAACCACAGGAGCAAGAGCACCACCGGTGCCAGCAGAAAGGCGTAGAGGTTTATAAAAAGACAAGAGAGCAGAAAGAGTCCAGAAGAGACAAGGGCAAACCTCTTTATCCCCTCCTCGGACACCTCGCCTCTGCTGTGGACCCAGTCTCTCGTGCGCGGGTTTAGCTTGTCTATAGGCAGGTCTATGAGCCTGTTTAGAGCCATGCCTGCACTTCTGGCACTGACGAAGGCCAAAAGCACCCAGAAAAGTTTCCACGGGGAGGGCACATCCTCATAGAGCAAGGCCACGCTGGCAAGGGCGAAGGGCAAGGCAAAAAGAGTGTGCTCAAAGCGGGTGAGCTCTAAGTACTTTTTCATATACCGAGCACGTCAAACATGGAGTACCAACCGGGCGGTTTCCCCCTTATCCACCTACTGGCCTCTATGGCACCCTTTGCGAATACGTCTCTTGAAGTGGCCCTGTGGGTGAGCTCCAGCCTCTCCCCAAAGCCCAGAAAGTAGACCGTGTGTTCCCCTACCACATCACCTCCGCGCAGGGCCATCACCCCCACCTCGCCGGGCTTTCTCTCCGCAGTCCCCTCTCGGGCGTACACACTCTGTGTGAGCTCCATGTGCTCTTTGAGTATCTCCTCCAGACGAAGGGCGGTGCCGCTGGGGGCATCCTTCTTAAAGCGGTGGTGCACTTCCAACACCTCTGCATCAAACCCTCTACCCTTTAGGACCTGACCGACTATGGCCACCAGCCGGAAAAGAAGGTTTACCCCCAAGCTCATGTTGGGAGCAAAGAGTATGGGAGCATGTTGGGAGTAAGACCTGAGCTCCTCCAACTCCTGCTTGCTAAAGCCCGTAGTGCCTACCACCACTGCCTTGCCTGCCAGTGCGGAGACTTTGGCGTGGGAGAGCGCTGCAAGGGGGTTTCCGGAGAACTCAACCACCACCTGACAGGAAGGGAGGAGCTCCTCCAAGGAGGAGGTAAGAAGAACTCCCTTCAGCTCCTGCAGGCCAGTGGCCTCGCCGAGGTCTTTGGAGCTCACGCAGTCTGGGTGCTCCACGCCCCCGACTACCTGAAAGTCCGAGTACTCCAAGGACAGCCGGAGTATGCTCCTGCCCATTCTCCCCAGAGCACCGCACACCACCGCCCGCGTCATTCCTCTTCCCCAAATATCATGTCTTCCAGCTCTCCCACCGCATCCTCCGCTTGGTCAGGTGGAACCACCGAAGGGTAGAGAGTGACTTGAACGCCCTCCGTAAAGAGAAACCTGCTCAATATATCCTGAAGCTTCTCCAACTCCTCAGGACTGAGGTCTCCTCTTATGCTCTCCTCTACGGACTTGTTGGTAAAGAAAAAGCCCACAAGGCTGAAAGGGACTGCGTAAAATTGGTCTTCCATGGCACGCTCCTTTTGTGTTTTGTGTAGATTATATAATTTTTTTATCTGATTTTGCTCTTTACGAAGTCCAGCACGCGCCCAGGGTCTGCGGAGGGGTCAACGCCCCTGTAGATTTTTTCCACCTTGAGCTCTGGATTCAGTAGCACCGTGTCTCTGGAGCAGAAGCCGGCTATCACTGTCACGCCGTAGGCCTTTGCCACGCTCCCCTTCGGGTCTGAAAGAAACTCTACCGCCAGCCCGTACTTTTCCCTGAACCTTTTTATGCTTTCCACAGTGTCGGTGCTGACGCCAAAGACCTTGACTCTTAGCTTTTCAAACTCGGGCATCAGACGAGTGTACTCCTTTGCCTGAGTGGTGCAACCCGGCGTGTCCGCCTTTGGGTAGAAGTAGAGCACCACCCACCTTCCTCTGTATTCTGAAAGGTTTACCACCTTGCCCTCGTGGTTTTTCAGGCTAAAAAGGTAAGCAGGCTGTCCTTCTTGGATGGGGCTTCCCGCCTGAGCTATACCCAGTAGGGCCAAAAACTTCAGGAGCATCTCCTTCATGCTACCACCTCCAGAAGGAGTAAGCAATCAGTAACACGCCCGCAGAGAGGGGCAAAAAACCCACATAAAACCAAAAAGTGGCAGAGCCTACCACCAAGAGTAAACCTCCGAGCTCTAACAGCTCTTTCTTGTGCACCCTTGCCAGGGCGGTGTAGCACATGGACTGTAGGTAAAGTCCAAACCCGGATATCAAAGAAGTGAGCAGTAGCCTCGGAACGTCAAACCCGTGTTGGTTCAGCGTGTGCTTGGCCCACAGCCCTCCCAGTATGGCAAGCCCGAGCCCTGCTCCAAAGAGCTTTTTCTTGTCCTCCAGCGAGGCCTTCTCCAAAAGCCCTGCCATGCCATACAACAGGGCAAACCCACCCGCAAGGACAAAAAAGTAGTGAAGTCCTCCCAGTGGGAGCAAAAGAGTCCCCACGAGGGCGTATTTCTGAGGCTCTACTCGAGAAGCCTTCTCATAGCCCTGCATCTGTAATTAAACATAAGTCCCAAGACTACCCTCATCAAGAAAGATGGTAGGCAAGTCTCCACCACTAAACGGTCTTCTATTACCGTTAAGGCGCCTGCAGGTAAGAAAAGGTGCTCATGCTCCCAGTGCTCAATAAAAGGAGGTCTTCGCAGAGCTCTATCCGTGAAGCCTTCTGGCCTCACGTCTTTTATCAGGCTTTCCATCAGAAGAAACCCTGCAAAAGTAAGTCTCACTCTCAAGTTTTCTCTAAGCTCCCCGCAAGGCTCTACTCTCATAAGGTAAGACAGAGGCGTTATCCGCAGAAGGTTTTGCGGGTCTTTGAAAAAGGAGCGGACTTTATCCACTTTTGCCCTCACTTTGCACTGGTAGTTCAGAAGCATCGTCGTGTTTAGGGTCTTGTGGAAGTGCCCTGTTTTAGCTGTAAACTTTGCAGAAGGTCCCACACCCTCTCCTCTATGTCGTCCCTTACCCTTCTGAAAAACTCTATCTTTTCCGCCTCCGAACCCACGAAGCTGGCAGGGTCTTGCAGGTTCCAGTGCTCCTTCCTAACCCCTGGCACTTCTGGACAGGTCTGACTGGCGTGGTCGCAGAGGGTGATTATAAGGTCCATCTCCTTGTAGGGTATGGCCTCCAGCCCCTTGGGCTTGTGAGTGGATATGTCCACCCCTTTTTCCCTCATGACCATCACCGCCAGCGGGTTTACCTCCTGCGCAGGCTCCGAGCCCGCCGAGTAGACCAGAAGCTCCATCCCTAAGGCACGGGCAAAACTTTTGGCAAAGCCCTCCGCCATCTGACTTCTGGCCGAGTTGCCCGTGCATATAAAGGCTATCTTCATGTAGCTATATGCTACACTCCAAGTGTTAAGATTGTATTAAAGGGTCACGTAGTAGTAGCCCTGCCGGGCTATTTTACCTTCCATCTCAAGCTGTAGGAGCTTAAGGTTGAGCTCAGATGGGTCAGCACCTAAGAGCTCCAGAAGTTGGTCAAAGGTCTTGGGAGTGGACAGCAGGGCCAGAATGGGCTCGCGTGAGCCAGCCGGCGTGGGCGCTTCCCCAAAAAGGGCAGAAGGGCTGTGTAGGACCTTGGCTCCTTGCTCGTTTACCAGCTTCACACAACCGAGCCACCTCTGACTTGAGGAGTTGCCTATATACACCCAGAGGGGTTTCCTTTGCCTCGTGGCGTGGCGGGCAGTTATGAGAGCTCCGCTCTTTTCTCCAGCCTCCACCACCACCAGAGCCTCGGAGAGTCCGCTTATAAGTCTGTTTCTCTTGGTGAAGGTGTATTCCTCTGCCCTGGTCTCGGGCAAGAACTCAGACATGAGCAGGCCTCTTTCCCCTACAAGTTTTTGCAGGTAGGGAGGTGCTTTTAGCAAACCCATGCCCAGCAGGCACACCGTGTATCCACCAGCCAAGAGACACTCTACGTGACTCTGGTAGTCACAGCCGGGAGCCCCTCCCGAGCAGACACCGTAGCCTCTGCTCACCGCTTCCCTCGCCAAAGCCTTTATGAAGCTCAGGCTCTGGAGTTCAGGCCTCCTGGTGCCCACAACACCTATCATGGGCACCGCCTTAAGTTCTCCTCTGTAAAAAAGCACTGTTGGTGGGTCCTCCAGCTCTCTGAAGGCGGAAGGATAGAGCTCTCCCTCTGGCGTAAGCCAGCCTATGCCTTCCCTCTCCACCACTTTTATCACCCGCTCAGGGTCAAAGGACAGCGACCTTCTGAGGAGAGCTCTCGTCCTCTGGATACCTATGATGCTTCTTAGTTCTGATGGGTCCGCGCAGAGAATGGCCTTTGCGGAGCCAAACCTAAGCCAGAGCCTTTTTATGGAAACTTCTCCCAGACCCTTTACTGCCTTCAGGGTCAACCAGTTATACAGCTCCTCCATCCGCCCAATTTCCCAAAAGACCTCCAAAGCTTTCAAAGAAGGCCTTTACCACCTCCTGGTCCGCCTCTATCTCCACGCAGGGCTTTCCTCTGAAAGAGCCCACCCTTACGCCCCTCTTTAACCGCTCGGGCAGAAGGGTAAAGAGCTTCTGGTTTACCACGCAGGATATGCCCCACACGCTGGAGAGTTCTAAGGGTACCGTGCTCACGACTAGCTGGGGACTTTCTTCGCAGAGAACCGCACCCAGCCTTGAGAGCTCTCTTTCAAGGAGTTCTCGCATGGCTCCCTCTGAGAGCACTTTCACGCAAAGACCCGAAAGACTTTTGGACCACTGAGACTTTCCTCCGGACTTTTCCAAGAGTTTTATCTCCTCTATCACCATGCTGTCGTCAAGGCCTTTGCACATGTCGTAGACAGTCAAAAGAGCCACGCTCACCGCAGTGAGGGCTTCCATCTCGTAGCCCGTCTTGTGGGTGCCCTTTACTGTAGAGAAGACCTCCACGCAGTCTTGCAGGAGCTCTGCCTGCACCTCTGCGCTCTCCACGCCTACTGGGTGGCAGAAGGGGAGGAGCTCCGGAGTTCTTTTCACCGCAATCAGGCCCGCCAACCTACAGGCATAGAGCACATCACCTTTCGGAACTTTCCCTTCCCGTATGAGACTTACCGTCTCCCGTCTGAGCCTTATCCTACCGTAAGCGGAGGCACTTCTGAGAGTCTCTGGCTTGTGGCTTATATCCACCGACCTCACGCCGTAAAACTATAAGCAAAAATACGCCCAGTAGGCAAGGGCTATATTTAATACTCATGAAAGAAGTAGAAAGCGTGCAAAAGCTCAAAGAGCTCTACGACAAAGACTTTCCCCTTTGGGCTGAGATAAACTACCAGCTTTTGAAAGAAAAAGCCTACGAGCTTGTGGACTGGGAGAACCTACTGGAGGAAGTACAAGACATGGCAAGGTCAGACCTAAAGGCCTGCATAAGTTATCTGGCGGTCATCCTGGAGCATCTCTACAAGTGGGACAACTTCAGAGACTTAGCCGGTGGCGAGACCGCCGGCAAGGGCTGGATGAAGAGCATTAACAACGCAAGGAAGGACATACTCGCAGACTTTGAAAAGTACCCGAGCCTAAAGACGAAGCTACCCTTGCAAGTGGACATTGCTTGGATAGACGCTCGAAGGCGTCTTGAAAGGTGGCTTGAAGACAACGGCTACGACCCCGACGAAGTATCCTTACCAAAAAGGTGCCCCTACACCTACGAGGAGGCCATGACCAGAGACCTGAGGAAGGAGGTAAAGACGTGAAGACCATAAGCAAAGAAGAGCTCAAAGAACTCTACGACAAAGACTTTCCCCTTTGGGCTGAGATAAACTACGAGCTCCTCAAAGAAAAAGCCTACGAGCTTGTGGACTGGGAGAACCTCCTTGAGGAGATACAAGACATGGCGAGGTCAGACCTCAAAGCGTGCATAAGCCACCTGGCAGTCATCCTGGAGCATCTCTACAAGTGGGACAACTTCAGAGACTTAGCCGGTGGCGAGACCGCCGGCAAGGGCTGGATAAATAGTGTGGAAAACGCAAGAGACCGGTTAAGCCTACTCTTTGAAAACTATCCGAGTTTGAAGGGTAAGTTACCACAAGAGCTCCAAAGAGCCTGGAAACAGGCAAGGACGGAGCTGGGTGTGTGGCTCAGGAACAACGATTACAACCCTGAAGACTTCTGCATAAGTCAAGAATGCCCCTACACCTA
>JANXBA010000026.1 GCA_025062075.1 Aquificaceae bacterium | reverse complement strand
TGTCCACCACGAAGACCAAACCGTCCACCCCCTTCATTATTGTCTTTCTAAGAGGATGCAGTCTGAACTGGCCGGGCGTGGTCAGCACCTTCAGCTCAAGCTCGTAGCCATTTATGCTGATAGAGCTTATGAACATCTCCACAAATAGGGTTCTCTTCTCTTCAGTTTCCATGACCATCATGTCGCCCTTGACCAGCCCCTTTTTCTTTAGTATCTCGTAGAGTTTTTTTACGTTTGTGCTTTTGCCCGCAAGGCTTGAGCCAAAGTAGACAATCTTGAGCTTCATGGCGCTACTCCGAAAGGATTTGGTTTAGCCTTCTCTCCAGCTCCGCTACGTCGATTTTTACCGTCTTTGCAGGCAGCATCTGAGCATTTTCTAACACTTTACTAAGGATTAGACTAGCCTCCTTCAGGAAGAGTCTGAGGCCACCGAGGGAAGTTTTCTTCGTGGCTATTACTCCCAAAAGGAACCTTGGTGGTATGTGCTTCATCACCACTTCCGTGTCTTTGCTCTCGTAATTCAAGAAATCAAGCTGGCCTATGTTTAGGAGTTTACTCATCTCCACAGCGGCACTGAAAAGGCCACTTACGAGGGTAGCGATGAACTCGGTTTCTACGTGGTTTTTTACGTTGCCTCTTATGTCTATTATTCTGCCTGCGTCGTCGGTCAGTATTACCACGCTTGCGGATGTTTTCTTTAGAAGGTTCTGCATTGTCGCCTCTACCTGCTTCTTTATCTGCTCGTCTAATTCGTATTCTACTAAATCAAGCTCCATTTTTTTCCCCCACCATAAATAAATATAATATATGCTTACACAATCTGCGTAGTTAGTCTCTTTGAGTAAGTTTAGAGGAGAGCCCTTCAAGGAGCTCCTGACAGCCGGAGAAGCTCAAGAGGCGTCCCTCTTGCAGGATTTGGATACGTATGGTGCAGTGGCAAAAGGGTAGGCCTTCTGCCCACTCTACCACTAAAACACCCTTTCCCACAAACTCCCACAGGTCTAAGTTGCGGACCCTGTAGAGGTCTGCGTGAATGAGGGGGCCCTTCTTGGTAGGGTACTCGTTCACCAGCGTAAAGGTGGGACTCCTGACCTGATAGCCTTCTAAAAGACCCATGCCTCTGGCTATGCCCTTGACCAGCGTGGTTTTGCCCGCACCCAGTTCGCCCACCAGACACAGAACTTCGTCACCCTTTAGAAAGCTGGCTATCAGCTCCCCCAGTTTTAGCGTCTCTTGCTCAGAATTGGAAAAGACCTGCACCAGTGTTATATTATAAGACCTATGGAATTCTACCTTTTCCCAGATGTTTACGCAGACAGGTATCTGGTGGACACCTACGTCATCTCCTTTAGGTTGAAAGACAGGAGCTGTGTCAGGACCGTTGAATGGCAAGGCAAGCAGTACATAAGAGAAGTCCCTGATTGGGAGGCTTTTAAGCGGGGGGCTTACCAAATAGTCCTCTACGAGTGCGGGGAGGAGATAGCCCGTTTCTCCGACATAGAGACTGCACTCTCGGAGGCCTACAGAATGGCCTGTCTGGAGGCCTCCAAGCGCCTGCCCAAGGTCATAGAACCCGCACTGGGTCTGGGAAACCCACCCCCGGAGGTGGTGCGCAGGGTTTTTCCTCTCAGCTACAAGCCCCTCCCCTTCCCGGAGGACCTCAAAAGCTTTCTGGAAGACGTGGTAAAGAGCGTAGAAGTGGAAACCATAGAGTGGGAGAAGGTGGATGACGACGAGATACCCTTCTGACCTTCTGGAGGAGCTAACTCCGAAAAGAATCGTAGAGGAGTTAGACAAGTACATCGTAGGTCAGGAAAGGGCTAAAAAGGCTGTAGCCATAGCCTTGAGAAACCGCTGGCGAAGGCAGAAATTGCCCGAATACATCAGAGACGAGGTGGCTCCTAAGAACCTTATGATGATAGGTCCTACGGGTGTAGGAAAGACGGAGATAGCCCGGCGCATAGCCCAGCTCATAAAGGCTCCCTTCGTGAAGGTGGAAGCCACCAAGTACACGGAGGTGGGCTACGTGGGCAGAGACGTGGAGTCCATGGTGAGGGAGCTGGTGGAGGTCTCCTACCAGATGGTCAAGCAGGAGAAGATGCAAGAGGTGAGGGAAAGGGCAAAAAGGTTGGCCGAAGAGAGACTTCTGGACTACATACTACCCCAGCAACTGAGCTTTGGCATTAGAGGAGCGCAGGAACTGGGTAAGCGAGAAGAGTACAGGGAAAGGCTCAGAAGAGGCGAGTTGGAAGACAAGATAGTGGAGGTGGAGGTTCAAGAAAGGGTTGTGCCCCTTATAGGTATCGCAGGACCGCCCGGCCTGGAAGAGCTGGAGGAACAACTCAAAAACATGCTTGGCAATCTAGGAGGCAGAAAAAGGAGAAAGCTGAAGGTAAAGGAGGCCTTACAGGTCTTTGAGTCAGAAGAGGCAGAGAAACTCATAGACCAAGAAGAGGTGTCCCGCGAGGCCATCTACAGGGCGGAGAACTTCGGAATAATCTTTATAGACGAGATAGATAAGATAGCGGTCAAGACGCCCGGCCCCGGTCCTGGCGTGTCTCGAGAGGGCGTGCAGAGGGACCTGCTTCCCATAGTGGAGGGAACCGTAGTAAAGACCAAGTACGGTCCCGTGCGCACCGACCACATTCTTTTTATCTCCGCGGGTGCCTTTCACATGTCCAAGCCCTCAGACCTGATGCCCGAGCTCCAAGGTCGCTTTCCCATCAGAGTGGAGCTGAGTCCGCTCACGCGGGAGGACTTCGTAAAAATCCTGCGCGAGCCCAAAAACGCCCTGACGGTGCAGTACGCGGAGCTCCTCAGGACGGAGGGAGTGGAGCTGGAGTTTACGGAGGAGGCCATAGAAGAGATTGCCCGCATAGCGGAGGAGGCCAACGACCGCACGGAGAACATCGGAGCCCGAAGGCTTCACACGGTGATGGAAAAGCTCCTTGAGGACATATCCTTCAACGCCCCGGAGCTCTCAGGTCAGAGAATCATAATAGACGCTCGCTTCGTAAAGGCGAAGCTAGAAGGCATAGTCAAGGACGCGGAGCTTTCCAAGTACATACTATGAAAGGGCTCGTAGAGAGAATTGAAGAGCTCTTGCACATGCAGGAAAGGTTGATAAACCTGCTCCTGCTCTCTCACAGAGCAAGGGTTAGCACCAACACTGCCTTTGACCTGCTTTACTACAACGTGGAGCTCCTTGACCTTATAAGTCAGCTTCTTGCCTCTTCTGAAACGGAGGACTACCCCGTGGACTACTCTCTGAGTCTAGCCTTGGAGGCCCTATCCTGGATAGGCGTAGTGTTACCTACCATAGAGAGTGCGTGTCCCATATTCCTAGAAGGCGTAGGTCCGAGAGAGCCTCTCCAGAGAATAGGACTCATTCTTGGGGGTCTTGAGGAGACCTACCGCACGGGAGGGCACCACCGCATGATGCAAATAGCCCAAGAGCTCCGGGACTTTTCCAACTTCCTCAAGTACCAGATAGTGCTGGCAAGAAGGGCTTACGCCAACTTGGCCTGAGTGTCGTCCGTCAGGCTCAGAGCCAGAGCACCCCGTGCCATACAGTACTCCGCGCACCGGGAAAAGAACAGGCGAAGGCACTTAGCAGGTAAGCTTTCGCATGTAGCTTTCAGCTCCTCCTCAAGGCCCTCCAGCAGGCCCGCCATGAGGTCTATCAGACCACCCCCCAGCACCACCCTGTCTGGGTTAAAAAGGTGGACCGCGTTCATGAGCCCTGTCAGGAGGTGCTCTTTGAACTCCTGCACCGCCTTGAGAGCGTAAGGCTCTCCCTGTAGAGCTCTCTGGACTATGTGAAAGTCCTTCAGGGTCTCGCCGGAGAGCCTCTGGTAGGTCCTCTCCAGCCCGTAGGAGGAGCAGTAGGCCTCCCAACAGCCCAACCTACCACAGCTACACCTCTCACCTCCCACCCTTATGGTGTGGTGCCCCAGCTCCAAACTGCACCCGCAAGCGCCCAAAAAGGGCCTTCCCTCTACCACCAGCCCCCCGCCCAATCCTGTGCCTATCGCCACGAAGAGTAGCACCTTGCTGTCTCTGTGCTCGTAAAACCACTCGCCGTAAGCCCCTGCGGACACGTCATTGACCACCTTGACCTTTAACCCCTTGAAAAGTTCTCGTAGGTTTACGCCGTCCAGCGCAGGTATGTTGGGTGACCTGTAGACCACGCCCTCCGTGGAGGTAAAGCCTGCCACCGCCACGCCTACCGCTTCCGGCTCTCCCGAGAGGGCTATTTCTCTGACCTTCGTCAGGAAGGCCTGTCTGTCTTTGGACAGCTCCTTTATGTAGTGCTTTTCCCTAGTGCCGTCCTCCCAGAAGACCTTTACGAAAGTCCCCCCTATGTCAATTCCCTTTTTCATACTCTACTTTTTCTATCTTCAGACTCTCTCCCTCACCGCCGTAGTAGAGGCGCACGGAGAGGAGCCTCTGGGTCATTCCCTTTTCCTTTTTTATGAGTTCTACCTGGAGCTCACCTTCCCTGAGGGTTTTCTCCTCCGCACGGGCGGAGGGGTAAGCCTTCCTGTAGGCGTTGCAGGTTTTCAGCAGGCCCTCCGCACCTCCCATGCTTTGAGAAAGTCTCTCTGCCATAAGCCCTGAGAGCTCCTGTGCCCTTTCTTGCCTACACTCTTCCAAACCAAGCAGGAAGCTGTAAAAGGCGCGCAGTTCTTGCATTTTGTTGTTCTTTTCCCGCACTTCCTCCAAAAAAATGAGCAAGGTTATAAAGAAAGGGTAGAGCAGGGCAAAGAGGACAAAAAAACCTATCAGTAAGTCTTCCCTGCTGTAGCTCTTTATCATAGCCAACCTTTTCTTTTGACCCAGTATATGAGGGACAGGGTAGTCCCCAGCATAAGAAGAAGGGAAAAGGGATAACCGTATCGCCAGTGGAGCTCTGGCATGTTTTCAAAGTTCATGCCAAAGATGCTGGCTATTAAGGTGGCTGGCAGGAATATGGTGGCAAGCACGGTGAAGACCTTTACCGCCTCATTCTGCTTTATGGAGATAAGCCCCAGCAGGGAGTTTTGAATGCTGTCCAGCTTGTCCATGTAAAAGCTTGTGTAGTCCAAAAGGGTGTGCAGGTCGTCCAGGGCAATCTTTATGTCCCTCTTTGTCTGGGCGTTTACCTTGGGGCTTTTCACAAAGTGGCTCAGTATTCTGAGCTTTTCGTTTATGGTCTCCCTTATGGTGATGTTGAGCTCGTCGTAGTAGGATATCTCCCTTATGATTTCCTCTGACTGCTCTACGAAGACCTCCTTCCGGAGGTTTCTTATCCTCCTTCCCAGTATCTCCAGCCTGTCTCCGAGCCTGTCCACCTCGATGTGCACTATCTGGGAAAAGATGGCCTCGGGAAACTGGAAGCTGGCCGGAGCTTGCTCCATCCTTTTTACGAAGATGAGCATACTGGGTATGTCCCTGTAGCGTATGCTCACCATGTACCTGCCCTTTATGAAAAAGAGCACGGGCTCTACGCTTATGTCCTCCTTCTGCTGTATCACAAAAGACAAGTTCATGTATATGGCTTCGCCCTCTTCCTTGTACTTACTGCTTATCTCTATGTCTCCAAAGACCTCCCTGGGGGGCATCTGGAAACCTATGGCGCTTCTAAGCCAGTCTATCTCCGCATCCCCGGGCTTTTCCACATCAAGCCATATAACCGCCTCCTGCCTTATGTCTCCAAACTGGTCAAGACCAAACTTTTTAAAGACGCCCCCCACGCTGGCATAGACGTTTATCATAAGAGAATATTTTACTCGGAGGTCAGGTCTTTTATAAGCTCCGCCTTTACCTCCTGCGGTAGAATGGTTAGGGCTCTGTAGTTGGGGTGGCTTATCTCTATGCGGACCTCCTCTCTTTTGAAGTCCTCTACCTGCTCGTCTGTAAACTTAACCTTGAGAAAGTGCACCACCGCCGCCTTCCCGTATTCGTAGTCCTCTTTGCTCCTCTCGTCTGGCAACGCCCTGACCGTGTGCTTACCTCCGATGTGGAAGTAAAGGTGGTCGTGTATGCCCACCAGCTGTGGCAGTATGCGTCTCCTTTCGCTGGCCTCTGGTATCTCTATGAACATGGTCACCGAGAGCTCTCCCCTGTCGGGCACGAGCTCGTTGTAGACCTCCAGCTCATGCTGTATCTCCTCTTCCCGGACCATGCGCTCCGCTCTTATCATCTCCTGAACCTGAAACCACACCGTATCCCTGTTTTCAAAAACGAGGTGCACCCAAGGCTCTATGAAAACCCTCCTGTGCTTTTTGAGCTCGATTATCTCCTGCACCTTCTGAGGACGCACCTTCTCGTACTCGTATATGTTGAGTATCTCCTCTCTGCTTACCTTTCTCATGACTTCACCTCCTTAGAGTTTACTTTTTATTATATGAAAATAATTCTCACTTGTCAAGAGTTTTTAACACTTTCTCCAAGGCCTCAAGGAAGGCGTCGTTTTCCCAAGGCTTGCCTATGCTTACCCTGAGACACTGGGGCACCATGTGGGAGAAGTCCCTTATCAGCACCCCCTCCTCCACCAACCTTATGTGAAGCTGTTCCGCAGGCAAAAGTAGGCTCTTAAAGAGGATGAAGTTTGCCTCCGAAGGATAGACCTTTATGCCCTCCATTCTCCGGAGCTCTCTGTAGACCCTTTCCCTTTCACGGACTACTTCCTTTACGTGCTCTTCTATAAGCCAGTAGAACTCGGTCAGCATGAGCCGGGCCATAACTTGAGAAGGAAAGGTTATGTTAAAGGGCAGCCTGAGCTTGTTGAGCTCTCTGACTACTTCTTCATTTCCTACCATGAAGCCCACTCTCAGACCCGCCATGCCTATCTTGGACAAGGTGCGTAGTACGACCGTGTCCTGTCTGCTGAGGGCTCGCTCCACGAAACTCTTTCCCGAGTAGTGGTAGTAGGCCTCGTCCACCACCGTAAAGGGGACTTCTTCTGCGATGCTCTTTATCTTGTCCTCCTCGAAGCAGTTGCCCGTGGGGTTGTTGGGGTAAGCAAAGTAGGCAAGGGCTGGCCTCTTTTCTCTGATTGCCCGCAGGCTCTCTTGGAGGTCTATGCTCAGGTCTTCTTTCAGTCTGACTTCCACCCTTTCTCTGCCCAGCGCCTGCGCGGAGATGCCGTACATGGAAAAGGTAGGCACGGGGTAGAAGATGCCCCTGCTGAACTCACCTACCGCCATGGAAAGGTAGTAGATGAGCTCATCCGAGCCGTTGCCCAGAAGAAGGTTTTCTTCTCTTAGGCCGAACCTCTGGGCTATGGCCTCTTTCAGAAGTCTTGCCTCTGGGTCTGGGTATCGGTGGAAAGGGATGCGGGAGACCTCCTCCGCCAGGCGTTTTTTTACGAACTCGGGCAATTCCAGGGACAGTTCGTTGGAGGAGAGTTTGATGCGGGCAGGCGTGGTCTCCGTCTTGTAGGGAGAAAGAGACCTGACCCTGTCGCTTATCATGCCTGCTCTTGGGTGTTCTTCTCCTCTTCCTCTTCTTCTTCCTCTCCTCTTCCTAAGTAGAGCTCAAGCTCTGACACGGTAGACTCCATAAGCTTGTCTTCAAGAATGCCCTTTATGAGTCTGTTGAGTTTGCGTTCGTCCCCCATGGCTATACCGTTGAGCACGTAGTAGAGCCTCTTTGGCAAAGAGAGAACAACCCTCTTATACCTAGCACCGCCTTTTTTCTTGGGTTTTCTGGCCATTTTGTTCCTCCTTTGTAAGTTTTTCAGATATAAAATTATAGCATGTTTTTACTTTTGTGTTTTCTTGTTCTTCTGATACCTTCTACGACCGCCCGAGAGTTTCCATGGGTTATTATCGACAAGCATCAGGTAATATTCCTACCCGAAGAGCACACGAGCAGAGAGGACCACCACTTTCAGCTTGAAATCATAAAAACCTTGCACTTCAGAGGTCATAAGTTCTTCATAGCTATGGAGATGTTTCAACAACCCTTTCAAAGAGTCCTTGACGAGTATGTGGATTGCAGGATAGAAGAGGAAGAGCTGTTGAGGAGAACGGAGTACTTCCAAAGGTGGGGCTACGACCCCGCCATGTACCGCAGTATATGGCGGTTCGCAAAGGAAAGGGGCATAAGAATGGTGGCCATAAATATCTCCTCGGAGCTGGTCCAGAGGATAAGGCGGGAGGGTTTGGAAAAGGTGCGGGACGAGAGCCTACCTAATCCCATAATCGAATACACAGAGAGGGAAAGGCGGGAGCTCCAAAAGGTGTTGGCCTCACATCCTAAGGTGGAGGAGAAGAGTTTTTTTGATGTGCAGAACGCCTGGGACAACGGGATGGCTTACGCCATAAACAAGCTCTTGGACAGACACCCTGACTACAAAGTGGTGGTTTTGGTAGGTAGAGGGCATGCGCAGGATTACAGCACGGGAATACCCAGAAGGCTCAAGGTGCTGAGACCGCAGGCAAGCATAAAAATCCTGAGAAGAGAGGACTTTCAGAAGGACTTTCTGTTTTCTATGGACTTCTCCGGCGACAGCTCGTCCGCCAGCTCCACAAAAGAGCCAAACTGCAGACCATAGGATATTCTGGTCACTTTCAGGCCGAGGGACCGCTTCTTTAAGAGCTTGGCTATGTAGTTAGCGGTGGCTTGCCAGTATAACTTCCTTTACCTTGTATCTTTCCACCCTGTCTATGAGCTCTTCTGTGCGTAGGTCTCTTGGGGAGACTCCCTCCAATCGGGGTTCTTCCACCACGCATACGGAGCAGATTTCTGCGTCCGTGTGTATTCTTTGGGCGGATTAAACCTGTACTCGCAGCTTGCTTCTGTAGTTTTCCCACTCTTCCGGGAACTTCTGCATGGTTTGGCGGATGAGCCTTCCCGCCACCGCACCGAGACCGCAGATGGAGGTAGGCTGGATGTGGCCGTTTACGAAGTCAAAGCCCTCCCAGTCTCTTTCTTGGGCCTGGCCGTGGAGAATCTTCTCCAGCAGGTGTGCCTGCTCGTGAGTGCCTACTCTGCAGGGAGTGCACTGGCCACAGCTCTCGTGGGCGTAAAACTCCGCCACCCACAGGCAGGCCTTTACTATGTCGTCTTCTTCGGTCAACACGATGACAGTGCCCGTTCCACCAAAGCCAAAAGGCGAGTAGTCCATGGGGGTGTCCAGCTCCTCTGCGGAGAAGCAGTCCAGAGCTCCGGAGAAGACCGCCTTTACCTTTTTGTTCCCCAAGGTGCCACCTGCGTGCTTGAATATCACTTCTCGCAGGGTGGTGTTCATGGGAAGCTCGTAAACGCCGGGCTTTTTCACCTTTCCGCTGACGGGAAAGAGCTTGGGTCCTGGGTAGTCGCTGGGCCCTATGTAGCGGTACTCCTCCCAACCCATGCCCACAATTAATGGTATGTTGCACAGGGTCTCCACGTTGTTGACCACGGTGGGTCTTCCAAAGAGGCCGTACTGCACGGGGTAGGGTGGCTTTATGCGGGGAAAGCCTCTCTTGCCCTCCAAGGACTCAATCAGGGCACTCTCCTCACCGCATATGTAGGCACCCGCACCCCTTGCCACGTATATCTCCAAGTCAAAGCCCGAGCCAAGAATGTTTTTCCCTAAAAAACCTGCACGCTTTGCTTCCTCTATGGCGTCCCTGAGCACATAGTAGCTGGTAGTGTACTCTCCTCTTACGTATATAAAAGCCTGATTGGCACCGATGGCGTAGGCGGATATGGCCATACCTTCCAGAAGAAGGTGTGGGTCTCGCTCCATCAGTATGCGGTCTTTGAAGGTGCCCGGCTCGGACTCGTCCGCGTTGCATATGAGGTATCTGGGTGCGGGGTTCTGCACCGCAAACTTCCACTTGCGACCTGTGGGGAACCCTGCACCGCCACGGCCTCTGAGCTGACTCTTGTCCACCCAGTCTACTATCTCCTGCGGTGTCATGCTCAGGGCCTTCTCCAGAGCCTTGTAGCCTCCGTCCTTTAGGTAGTCCTCAAGGGTGTGAACCTTGGGCCTTTTGGCCCTCTTCAGGAGTAGGTTTAGCGTGGTCTCCGCGTATATCTCAGGTGTAACGGGATAGGACTTCATGGAGCTTCTCCTTTGACTGGAACTTGTATGTGTCCTCGTCCACCATAAAGCAGGGGGCCTCCGAGCAGGCACCGATGCACTGAACGCCTACGAGCTTGAACCTGCGGTCCTTGGTGGTCTCACCCAAGGAGATGCCTAGCAGTTCCTTTAGGGCGAGGAGCACCTTGTTTGAATTCATTAGGTTGCATACCACACTTACGCACACCCTTATCCTGTGTCTGGCGGGCTCTCCCCTGTCAAACATGTCGTAGAAGGAGACCACGTTCTCCACATGGTTCAGCGGCAGGTCCAGCACGCGAGCCACTTCCTGCAGGGCAAAGGCGGGTATGTGTCCGTAGTAGTCCTGCACTTCGTGAAGGCACAGGAGTATGGCCTGCTCTCTGCGTGGAAAGTACTCCGCGTGTGCCTGCAGTCTCTTTGAGAGCTCCTCCGGTAGCAAGCTCATGGACCTCTCACCTCGTCGCTGAATATAGTCTCGGGCATCGGTGCCCCAATTATACCCTTTTCTATGCCTTTCTGGAGCAGTAATCTTACCGCCTGTCTGCCGTCCTCTCCGTAGTCAAGGGTTCTCCTGTTTACGTACATGCCCACAAACCTGTCCGTTTTTTGGAGGTCTTCCCTTATGTCCCTTGCGTACTCTATTGCGTAGGTCAGGGCTTCCTCCCTGTGGTCTAGGGCGTACTGGACGCTCGCCCTCACGAGACTTTCTATTTTCCTTACGAGTTCAAGCCCGAGGTCTTTCCTTACCACGTTACAGCCCAGCGGAAGGGGAAGGCCCGTTTGTTGTTTCCACCACTGGCCTAAGTCAACCACCTTTCTAAGACCTCTGTCTTGGTAGCTGAGCTGTCCCTCGTGTATGACAAGCCCCGCCTCTACCTGCCCTTCTCCTACCGCCTGAAGAATCTGGTCAAAGGGCATAAGAACTTCCTTAAAGTTCGGTTCGTAGAGCTTAAGGACCAGGTAGGCGGTGGTGAGAGTA
Source organism: Aquificaceae bacterium (assembly GCA_025062075.1). Classification (GTDB taxonomy): domain Bacteria; phylum Aquificota; class Aquificia; order Aquificales; family Aquificaceae; genus Pampinifervens. The sequence continues at coordinate 21,205 of JANXBA010000026.1, read as the reverse complement.
CCAGGCACCGCCACTTTTTTACCCTTCAGGGTAGTAAGGGGCTCCCTGCTTACCACTACGGGCCCATAGCCCTCTCCCACACTGCCCCCGCTTGGCAAAACCAGATAGAGCTCTGCCACGTAAGGATAGGCATGAAAAGAAAGTGCGGAGACCTCATAGGTGCCCTTTAGGGCCTCTCGGTTAAGGGTCTCTATGTCCGCCAGCACGTGCTCTATCTGGAGATTGCCCGTCTCTACCTTGCCCGCAGTTAAGGCGTAGAACATAAAGGCGTCGTCAGAGTCCGGACTATGGGCTATCCTTATCCTCACGCTTTTTCTCCTTAAAAAGCTCCGGTAGCCTTAATACATAAGCGTAGAGCCTTTTCCACTTGGACCACTCCATGGCGGGGATAACTCCTCCGTAAACTTTTCCTCCCTCGAGACTTTTGCTCACACCAGCCTTGCCAGATACCACCACATTGTCTCCGAGGCTCACATGGTCCGCCACGGCCACCTGACCTGCAAGCATCACGTTTTTGCCGGTTTTCACGCTACCCGCAAGCCCCGTCTGACCGGCTATCACGTTAGCCTCTCCCACGACGCAGTTGTGCCCCACTTGCACCAGGTTGTCTATCTTCGTGTTTTTACCTATCCTTGTTTCATCTATGAGAGCCCTGTCTACGCAGGTGTTGGCCCCTATCTCCACAAAGTCCTCTATGACCACTCTGCCTACGTGCGGGAGCTTGAATATGCCCTCTGGCCCCACGTAGTAGCCAAAGCCGTCCGCCCCTATGACCGAACCGCTGTGTATGCGCACACCCTGACCTATCACACAGCCCGGGTATACGTGGACACCGCTGAAGAGCACGCTCCCCCTGCCTATTCGCACCCCTTCTCCTACGTAGCAGAAGGGATAGACCTTGACCCCTTCCTCCAGAACCGCTCCCCTGCCCACGAAGACGAAGGGTCCTACATAAGCGTTCTCACCTATCTTAACCTCTTCCTCTATGTGGGCCTTGGGCGAAACGCCACAAGGGTGCTTCTCTGGGTAGCTGTGGGAGAGAAACTTGGCCAGGGCCAGCCTGAGGTTTTTGACCTTCACGTATCTTGGAAAGTCCACCTCCTCGGTGACTACCAGAGCCACTTGCATGCCTTTTAGCTTTTCCACCTGCTCGGGTTTGCAGAAGATTGCCGTCCCCTCTTTGGGGTATTCTGGGGAGGAAACCCCCTGCACCTGAAAGTCCCCGTCGCCCCGCAGTTGGCCTTCCAAAAGCTTAGACAGCTCCCAGAGGTTCATCTCTGCTGGTCTAACCTCTGGATGACCTCCTTGGTGATGTCCATTTCTGCAGACTTGTAGACGAAGGCGGAGCAGTCAAGCACTGCGGTAAAGCCCTGCTTTTTGGCTATGTCCTCCGATATGGCTCTGACCCTGTTTATAATGTCCTCTTCCATCTTGCCTTTGAGTTCTGAGAGTTCTCTCTGGGCCTTTTGCTGGATTTCCACCCCTTCCGCTTCTGTCTTTTGGTATTCCTTTATTCTCTGCTCCCGCACGCTTTGGGCGATGCCTCTGCTCTCTATCTGTTTTTTGAGGTCCTCCAGTCTTTTGTTTATCTGGTCCAGTTGCTTTTGATACTGCTCCGCTCTTGACCTGAGCTCGTTCTCTTTGCTCTTTACCAGCTGGGACTCGGAGAGTATCTTACCGGGGTCCACGCAGGCGAGCCTCTGCTGAGCAAAGCCCAAGAAGGGAAGAAGAAGGAAAACTACAAGCACTCTCTTCATGTTTACCTCCTACTAAAAGGATAGCACACTTTAGACCGCCTGCCTCATTATGTAGGTGGGCTTCAGGCGCTTCCTCACCGTCTCTCCGCTTACCACCACCTTTCGCACATCCCTCAAGGAGGGAATCTCAAACATCACATCCAGCATGAGCTCTTCCACGATGGCTCTTAGACCTCTTGCCCCCGTCTTACGCCTTAGGGACTCTTTGGCTATTTCCTCCAGGGCCTCTTGGGTAAACTCTAACTCTACTCCCTCCATCTCAAAGAGTTTTTTGTACTGCTTTATTAGAGCGTTTTTGGGCTCGGAGAGAATTCTCACGAGCTCTTCCTGAGTGAGCTCTTCCAGCACTGCCACCACGGGAAACCTTCCCACGAACTCTGGTATGAGGCCGAAGTGAATCAGGTCGTCCGCCTCCACAAAGTGCAGAGGGCTTTCGCCCTCGCCGAAGCGTTTTATCTCAGACTCAAAGCCCATGACCGACTTTCCGAGCCTGCGCTTGACTATCTCCTCAAGCCCTACGAAGGCCCCCCCACAGATGAAGAGTATGTCCGTGGTGTCCACCTGCAGGAACTCTTGGTGAGGATGTTTCCTCCCTCCCTGCGGTGGCACGTTAGAAATGGTGCCCTCTACAATCTTCAGGAGTGCCTGCTGGACGCCCTCGCCAGATACATCCCGAGTTATAGAAGGGTTTATGCCTGACTTTTTGGCTATCTTGTCTATCTCATCAATGTAGACTATGCCCTTCTGGGCAGCCTTTACGTCGTAGCCGCAGTTTTGCAAAAGTCTTACCAGCACGTTCTCCACGTCCTCGCCCACATAGCCCGCCTCTGTGAGGGTGGTGGCGTCCGCTATGGCGAAGGGCACATCTAAAATCTTGGCTAAAGTCTTGGGCAGAAGGGTCTTGCCCGAGCCCGTGGGCCCTATGAGCAGGATGTTGCTCTTTTCTACCTCCACATCTTCCAGTCTCAGGCCTGTCTCCTTGGCTCTTATTCTCTTGTAGTGGTTGTAGACGGCCACCGACAGGGCCTTCTTGGCCTTTTCCTGACCTATCACGTACTGGTCCAGATGACGTTTTATCTCTTCGGGCGTGGGAATGTCCTGAAGCATTTGCTGATTTATCTGCTTTTTGTGGTCTTTTATAACGCTACTGCAGGCTTCCACGCAACGGTCGCAGATGAACACGTCGTTAGGCCCTGCTATAAGCATGAAAACTTCGTGCTGGGAGCGTCCGCAGAAGGAGCATTGAGTTTCTTGCTTTTTCCTGGCCATGCTAGCTCCTCTTTTCTATTACCTTGTCCACTATGCCGTACTCAAGGGCTTCTTGGGCGGACATGAAGTAGTCTCTCTCCACGTCCCTTTCTATTTTTTCTAAGCTCTGACCCGTATGTTTGGCAAGAATTTGGTTAAGCATGTGCTTTATCCTTCTTATCTCCTCTGCGTGAATGATGATGTCGGTGGCCTGCCCAGAAATACCTCCGATGGGCTGGTGTATCATGATTCGTGCGTGGGGCAGGGCGTACCTTTTGCCCTTGGTGCCCGCAGAGAGAAGCACTGCACCCATAGAAGCCGCCTGCCCAAGGCATATGGTGACCACGTCCGGCTTTATGTACTGCATGGTGTCGTATATGGCCATGCCCGCAGTTACCGAACCGCCGGGGGAGTTTATGTACATGTATATGTCCTTGTCTGGGTCTTGGGCTTCTAAGAACAGGAGCTGAGCCACTATCAGGTTGGCGATGTGGTCGTCTATGGGAAAGCCCAAGAGCACTATCCTGTCCTGGAGAAGCCTTGAGTAGATGTCGTAAGCTCTCTCACCCCGCGGGGTCTGTTCTATGACTATGGGCACGAGCTGGTCAAACGCTTTCATGCTCTTCCTCCTGTAGCTCCCTTACTACCACCTTGGAGAGTATGTCTTCCAGAGCCTTTTCTCTCCTTAGGTCTCCTTCAAGGACCGGCAGGAGCTCTTCTTTTTGCAGGAAGTCTCTCACCTCTTCAGGAGACTTCTCGTAGCTCTGGGCGAGCTCCTCCGTGCGCTTTTGGAGCTCTTGCGCACTTACCTGAATGCCCTTCTCTCGGGCGTACTTTTCCAGTATGAACCTGAGCTTTATGTTGAAGACCGCCTGCGGTGTGACTTCTTTGGCCAGAGCCCGGTAGTCCACGTACTTTGGGTCTACGCCCCACTGGGAAAGCTGGCTCACCCTTCTCTCCACCAGAAGAGCCACCTCTCTCTGCAGTAGGGTCTGGGGGACTTCAAAGTTGTGCATCTGCACTAACTTGTTTGCGGTAGCCTCTGCCAGCATGGCCTTTTTTACGCTCTCAAGGCTTGCCTTTACCTCCTGTCTTATCTTCTCTTGGGCCTCCGCCCAGCTTTCGCCCAGACCTAGCTCCTTTGCAAAGTCGTCGCCCAGTTCTGGTAGAACCTTTTCTTTCACGCTTTTTATCTTGAGCTCCACCTTTGCCTTCCCTACGGGCTCTCCCCGCAGGTTGTAGAGAGCGAGCTCTTCTAGCGTGAGGGTGTCCCCTTCTTTCTTACCAAGAAGGGCCTTTTCCACCTCTTCTCTGAAGGTATTGGTCCCTATAACTCCAGATGTCTCCCCCTGGGTGCTCTCTCGGCTTTCCAGGTCCTGCACCTTGTATTCTACCATCACCAGGTCGCCCTCTCTTACCTCTCTGTCCACGGGCTCCCACAGGGCATGCTCTTCTCTGAGCTCCTCTATGCGTTTAGCCACCATCTCTTCGCTGAACTCTACTTTTTTTATCTCCACTTCCAACCCTTCTATGTTTTGAAGCTCGAAGTCGGGGGGCACTTCAAAGGAGACGGTGTAGCTGAGCTTTTGATTGGGCTCTTCCAACTGAACGCTTTCTAAGTAAACATCCGCCACCGGCTTTAGCCCGCTCTCCTGTATGGCGGCGGACAGGGTGGCGTTCGCCACTTTCTTGCCCACCTCTTCCTGCACGTAGTCTCTAAACTTTACCCTTATTATCCACAAGGGTGCCTTGCCCTTTCTAAAGCCCTCTATCTCCGCGTTTTGCTTTAGGTAGTTGTACACCTCGTCCAGGGCAGACCTTACTATGTCGCCCTCCACCTCTACTTTAAGGGCTCTGAAAAGTCCCTGTCTCTCTTCCGTGCTAACTTTCATCCAAACCTCCTCAGCGTAATGCGGGTGGAGGGAGTCGAACCCTCACGGGCTAATGCCCACAGGATCCTAAGTCCTGCGCGTCTGCCAGTTCCGCCACACCCGCTAAAGGCACAATTATAAACCAATGGACTTTATCTCCGTCAGAAGTCTCTGAAGGGCCTTCTCCTTTGCCTTGGCTTCCAAAATCAGGTCCACGCGCCTACCACCGAAGAGTCTCAAGAAGACCAAGAAGTCTTCCCTTTTTACCCACTCTCCGTGCTCCCCAAACCTGTGCCTTCCTTCGGGCTTGGAAGAGAGGTGAAACTCAGGCACTCTGTCGCCCCAAGTGCTCAGGACTTCATCGGGTTGGAAGTTTGAGGGGTTAAGAGTGTGGTGGTAGTGGTCGTAAACTATGGGGATGGGGAGCTCTGCCCTCAGGAGGTCCTCCACCGTGTAGTGCCTCTCGTCGTTTTCCACCACGAGCCTTTCTGTAAGCCACCCTTGCTCTTTGAGCACTTTCTTGAACCTCTTGAGAGCTCCTTCTTTGCCTTCGAAGAGCCCACCCACATGCACCACCACCACGCCCTCTCTGCCTACGCCCAGCCTGTCCAAGAGCCAGAAGTGATACTCCAGCTCCCGAAGAGAGGCGCTCAGGACCTGCTCCTTTGGTGAGCTGAGCACCACAAACTGGCCCGGATGCATGGTAATTCTTATAGGGTAGTCCTTGAGCCTACGGGAAAAGCCCACCAGCGCCTCCTCTATGGGCCTTAGCCACTCTCTCTTAAAGTTGGGGTGAGAGGCAAAGGGCACCATGTCTGAACCGAGCCTGAAGACGCCACAGCCCAGAGAAAGGGAAAGGTCAAGCAAGAGCTCAAAGTCCCGCAAGTTCTTCTCAAAGGCCTCCATAACTCGCTCAAAGGTGAGGTTTTTCAGATGAAACTTTCTGTTGGTGGTGACCTTCCCGTCCTGAGTGGAGCAGAAAAAGCCCAGCCTTATACCTTCTATCTCCAGCATAGCGGGAAATATACTTTTTCTCATGTTCGTTGACAGGGTAAAAATACACGTCAAAGCCGGCGACGGTGGCGACGGAGCTGTGGCCTTTCTGAGGGAAAAGTACAGACCCTTCGGAGGTCCCGCGGGCGGAGATGGTGGGAAGGGAGGTGACGTGGTGCTGGTGGCCACAAGCAGAAAGCACACCCTCTACGACTTTAAGTTTCAGGCACACTTCAAGGCTCAAAGGGGTGAGCACGGCAGAGGGAAGCACCAGCACGGAAAGAAGGGTGAAGACCTGCTCATAGAGGTGCCCGTGGGCACGGTGGTGATAGAGGAACAGACGGGGCAAGTCCTGTGCGACCTGACCCAGGAGGGACAAAGGTGCGTAGTGGCAAGGGGTGGAAGGGGCGGGAGGGGAAATGCCCACTTTGCCACGCCCACCAACCAGACTCCGCGGTATGCGGAGAAAGGCGAAGAGGGAGAAGAGAAGTGGCTCTTACTGGAGCTTAAGCTCATCGCAGACGTGGGGCTCATAGGCCTTCCCAACGCGGGCAAGTCCACTCTCATATCCAAACTCACCCGGGCCAAGTCCAAGGTGGCAGACTATCCCTTCACCACCCTCTCTCCCGTGCTGGGGGTTATGCAGGTGGAAGACCGTCAGGTGGTGCTGGCAGACATTCCTGGGCTCATAGAAGGTGCCAGTCAGGGCAAAGGGCTGGGACACGAGTTTCTAAGGCACATAGAGAGAACCAGGCTACTCCTTCACCTGATAGACGTGTCCGAGGGCAGGCTGGAAGAGCCTCTGCGAGCCTTTCAAGTGGTAAACAAGGAGATGGAAAGCTACAGTCCAGAGCTACTCCGCAAGCCCCAGATAGTGGTGGCCAACAAGATAGACCAGCTGAGGGAAAGAGAGTACCTGCAGGAGCTCCGCACAGAGTTTGAAAAAAGAGGATACGCCTTTCTGGCCGTGTCAGCCCTGACGGGCGAAGGGTTAGATGCTCTAAAATACTCTTTAATCAGAAGGTTAGAGTGAGATGAAGAGCGTGGGCAGATACACCTTTTCCCTGAGCCCCCACCAGCCGTTGGAGATAGAGTCCGCCGACATAGAGGAGAGCTCCCAGTTCGTTGACTTTTTGGAAGAGCCAAGGCCCTACAGTGGACACCAGCCGGACACTTTCAGCGTGGTCTTCGTGGACGGCGTGCGACGAACAGAGTGCGTGGCCTACATAAAGGACGAAGAGACGGGAGAGAGCTTTGAAGGAGCCTTCGTATCCGTGGGGGCGGGGGCTCTGAAGGTGGACTACGGCAGGCTGAACCTTGTTGGAGACTCCCTCCTACACCAGAAGGTGGAGAGAATTCTCTTTTTCAGAGGCAGTGCCACCTTGGAGACCTTGCTGGGCTTCAAACCTAAACAGACAGACAGAGAGATAACCCAGGAGGTAAACAGGTACATGAAGGAAGAGCTGGAGACACGCTTGGCTCTGAGAGCTTTCAAAGAGTCTTCTGATGCCTTGGTGGTGTGCGACGGCACGCTCAGCTACAAGCTCAGGCACACCTCCTGTCTGGGCTTTGTAAAGAGCATAAAAAGGCTCTACATGGACCGCGTGAACCTCAACCTGCTCTATAGCCTCAAGGTGGGCCAAAGAAGCCCTATCCTGAAAGTCCACTACCAGCGACAGCAGGAAGAGGAGGAAAAGGTGGACAAGTACACTTGGTACATAAAGCTCTCCCCCCACGAAGGATTGCACGGGCTTGCCCGGGTGGAGGTCTTCCCCCAGAACATAGACTTGGTAAAGAGGTTGGCAGACCTGTCCGCAGGCGTACTGCCCCTTTTTGCCAGCCAGTCCTTTCAGGACAGGAGGTCTCCTCAAAACTTGCTCCCCATAGGTAGTCTGGAGAAGTTCCTCAGGCTCAACCTTGGAGCTTATGGACTCATAAGGAGGAAGATAGAAGACTTTTTCCATGCTTGAGGTCATCCTTACGGTGAGCACGGCCTACCTTTTCAAAAGGTGGGGGGTCTTCACGGAAGAGCATGCAAGGGTGCTGGTCAACTACGTGCTCTACTTTGCCCTGCCCCTTCTTAGCTTCAAAATAGCACATGGACTGGGACTCTCCCGAGAGGTGCTTCTGGTTGGTGCAGGGGCCTGGCTGGTCATACTCTGCTCTCTGCTCTTGGCCTTTTTTTTGGGTAGGCTCTTGCGCCTGAACCCTAAGGACCTAAAGACGCTGGTGGTTATCTCCGCCTTCGGCAACACCGCCTTTCTGGGCTATCCCTACAGCTTTGCCTACTATGGACAGCAGGGTCTTGAGTACGCCATCATCTACGACAACGTGGGCTCTTTTTTGGCGGTGTCCTCCGTGGGCTTTCTTATCCTAAGCGGTAGACTTGACCTGAGGGGTCTTTTTCTTTTTCCGCCCTTTTTGGGTCTCGTAATGGGCTTTGCCCTGAGGGGTTATGCCTTGCCCGAGCAGGTCTGGAAGTTCGTGGACTTTTCAGCAGCTTCCCTCTTGCCCGTAGTGCTCTTCTCTTTGGGAATTTCCCTGAACTTTGCCTTCGTGCTAAAGGAGAAGAGACTGCTCGCTTTTGCGGTCTGCACGAAGATGTTCTTGGTGCCTAGCTTGGCGGTGCTCCTTCTTATGCCCCTACCTCTTGAGCCGGTGGCTTACAAGGTCTCCGTGCTGGAGTCTTCCATGCCCACTATGGTGACCGCCAGTGCGTTGGTGCTAAAGTACGGTCTTAACCACCACTTGGCCTTCGCCAGCTCAGGGCTTGGCGTGGTGGTGAGCTTTTTCAGCGTGCCTCTTTGGGTTTTCATGCTGGAACGCCTTGGAGTATAATTAGAGCCAGAAAACGCAGGAGGTAAATCATGTTGGAGCTCTTCAGAAAACCCTTTCTGGCCCTTTGCGTGGCAGGGTGGTTTTTCTTCTCTAACTCCGCCCCCGCCTTGGCAGGTCTGGTGGACTCAAAGCCCGCCTCAGAGCACCTCTCCCACGGCAGAGAGCAGGAACTTTCAAAGGTCAGAAGAGCTCTTGAGAGCAAGGAGCTCCAAGAAAAGCTCAGAAGCTACGGTCTTACCAAGGAGGAGGTGGAGCAAAAGCTCTCCCAGCTGAGCGACGAGCAGGTGCACATGCTGGCTAAAGCCTCCGACAAGGTGCTGGCAGGAGGCGATGCTATAGGTGTAGCCATAGGCATCCTGCTCATAGCCATCCTGCTCGTGGTCCTGCTCAAACTCCTCAACAAAGAGATTATCATACGGTGATAGCTTTTCTGCTCTTGGTCTTTTCTCTTCTGGCCTACGGGAAGGAACTGCAGGTGCCCTTCGTAAGACAGCAAGACCGCCTCTGCGGTCCTGCCTCCCTCAGCGCAGTGCTGAGCTTTTACGGCATAGAAGTCCCTCAAGAGACCATAGCGGAGAAGGTCTACCACCCCAAGCTGAAAGGAGCTCTCATAACGGACCTGGAGAACTACGCCAAGGAGAAGGGTCTAAGGGCAGAGACTCGTCGCGGAGAACTCTCGGACCTGAGAAGCCTCATAGACAGGGGCATTCCTCCCATACTGCTGTTGGAGACAGGAAGGTTTGGCACCAGCAACCCCCACTATGTGGTGGTAGTGGGCTACAGGGAAAGGAGCTTTCTGCTACACACGGGCTACGAGAGGGCCAAGGTGGTAGGCGAGCGAGAGTTGGACAGGATGTGGGAGAAGATGGGAAGGGTCATGCTGTTGGTCTACCCCCCTTGAAGCCTTCTGAGCACCTCTCTGTAGCCTTCCATCAGGTCCCCAAGGTCAAATCTGAACCTGTCCTTGTCCAACTTCTCCCCGGTCTTTATGTCCCAGAGCCTGCAGGTGTCGGGGGAAATCTCGTCAATCACCGCCAGCGTCCCGTCGGGCAGAAGACCAAACTCCAACTTAAAGTCCACCAGTAGAAGACCACGGTCTTTGAAAAAGCTCTTGAGCACCCTGTTTACCCTCTTGGCGATGGCGACCATGCTGTTTACTTCTCCCCTGCTTGCGAGCCCAAGCAGGAGGACATGTTCCTTGCATACGAGCGGGTCGTGCAGGTCGTCCCTCTTGTAGAAGAGCTCCACCAAAGGTCTTTTTAGCTTCTGCCCTTCTTTTAAACCCAGTCTCTTGCAGAGACTGCCGGCGGTTATGTTACGCACCACCACCTCCAGCTCGTACCTTTTGGCGCGCCAGACCAGCATCTCCCTGTCGGAGACCTGCCTGATAAAGTGTGTTCTTATGCCTTTCTCTTCCAGAAGCCGGAAGAGGAGGCTGGAGAGGGTGTTGTTTATGACGCCCTTGCCTTCTATCTGGGCCTTTTTGGTGGCGTCAAAGGCGGTGGCAGTGTCCTTGAAGTGCACGAGGCACTTGTCTGGCTCTCCCTCTATCTCGTAGAGCACTTTTGCTTTTCCTTCGTAGAGGACCCTCATGGGCTTTAGTATAAAGGAGCCGGGGCTCTATAATACTGGGGATGCGTCTTCTTTTCTTTGGCACACCTCAGTTTGCAGTCCCTTCTTTGCAGAGGCTCGCTCAGGAGTTCGAAGTAGCTGGAGTTGTCTGCCAGCCTGACAGGCCCGCAGGCAGGGGTCAGAGGCTTACGCCACCGCCCGTTAAGGTGTTGGCCCAAGGTCTGGGTCTTCCAGTCTTCCAGCCAGAAAAAAAGCCCGAGATTGCCCCTCTCGTGCAGGCCTTAGACCCCCAGTGCGTGGTGGTGGTCGCCTACGGCAAGATACTGCCCCCAGAGGTGGTCAGACGCCCGCCCTACGGCTGTATAAACCTGCACGCCAGCCTTTTGCCTCGCTACCGGGGCTCAGCTCCCATACAGAGAGCTCTGATGGCGGGCGAGTCCGTGACGGGCAACACGGTCATGCTGATGGAGGAGGGCATGGACGCAGGTCCCATACTCTCCCGGCAGGAAGAGCAGATAGACCCAGAGGACAACCTGGAGACTCTCTCCGAAAGGCTCGCCCACAAGGGGGCAGAGCTCCTGCTGAGCACTCTCAAGCTCTGGTTTGAGGGAAAAATCACCCCAGAGCCCCAAGAACACTCTTTGGCCACCTACGCCCCGCCCGTAAGCAAGGAAGAGCTCCGCATATGCTGGAAGGCCCAAGCCCAGAGCGTAAAAGACAGGGTAAGAGGCCTTTATCCTAACTGCTACGCTTACACGGACAGAGGAGAAAGGGTCAAGGTTCTTAAAGTAAGAGTAGTAGAGGGTCAGGGTGCGCCGGGAGAGCTCATAGGGCACAGAAGAATGGTAGTGGCCTGTGGTCAGGGGGCGGTGGAGGTTCTGGAACTTATCTCGCCCAAGGGAAGACGCATGTCGGGGGAGGACTTCCTAAGAGGCTACTCGGTGAGAAAGCTCCTGTGATTAGCTCCAGCTCTTCCCAAAGACCTCTAAAGGAGTGTTGGGCTCTGGGTTTACCTCTTCAGGTGCGGTTATGCCTCTTTTAAATCTCTCCATGCCTGCGTAGGCAATCATCTGGGCGTTGTCCGTGGACAGCCTGGGGGGAGGTATGCGCAGTTCAAAGCCGTGCCTTTGGGAAAGTTGCGTAAACCTCCTCCGGAGTTCTGAGTTGGCGGAGACGCCCCCCACCACCACCAGTCTGCGGACGCCCGTCTGGCGCAGGGCCAATAGGGTTTTCCTTTCCAACACATCCATCACCGCACTCTGGAAGGAGGCACACAGGTGCTCTCTTCGGTATTCTCCCTGCTCCACGAGCCTTCTCACCGCCGTTTTAAGACCGCTAAAAGACATGTTCAGAGTGTCTTCCTCCACCAGAGGTCTTGGGAGTGCGTATATGGGCTCACCCTGAGAGGCCAGCCTATCTATGACAGGGCCTCCGGGATAGCCAAGTCCCACGAGCTTTGCTACCTTGTCGTAGCTCTCTCCCACTGCGTCGTCCAGCGTGCCACCGAGAAAGGTGTACCTTCCAAAGCCTTCTACCAGATACAGGTCAGTGTGACCGCCCGAGACTATGAGGGCGAGAAAAGGATACTCCACGGGCCCCTGGAGAAAAACCGAGTAGATGTGTCCCTCCAGGTGATGGACGGGCACGAGAGGTCTCTTCAGGTAGTAAGCCAAGGACTTGGCAAAGCTGACGCCCACCACCAGAGACAGAATGAGGCCCGGCGTGAGAGTAAAGGAGATAAAATCTAACTTTTTCAGGTCAAAGCCCGTGTCTCTCAGCAGTTGGTCCAAGAGGGGTAGGAGGTTTCTGGTGTGTTCACGAGCGGAGAGCTCAGGCACCACGCCACCGTAGCGCGCATGGAGCTGTGCCTGGGACAGCAGGATGTCCCCTATTACTCCCTCTTCCTCCGAGTATATGCACAGGGCTGTCTCGTCGCAGGAGGTTTCAACGGCCAGTGTGTGCATAACCTCTTTTGATGACCTCTATCGCAGTGCGGAGCTGTAGGTCCAAAGCAGGCTCAAGGACGAGACCAGAAGCCCCCTGAATTCTCTTCTGTCTTATCACTTCCTGCAGTTTCTCTTCTTCTTCCTCTTTCATCTTCACTTCTACGTCGGGCTGTATGCCCTTCTTGTCTATGAGCCTGCCAAGAGGGGTGTAGTAGTGGGCTACGGTGAGCTTTATGGCGGAGCCATCTTCTAGGGGGATAATGTTCTGCACAGAAGCTTTGCCAAAGCTCTTTTCACCTACTATCACCGCCCTCTTGTGGTCTTGCAGGGCACCCGCTACTATCTCCGAGGCGCTGGCAGAGCCCCTGTTTATAAGCACCACTAAGGGCATGTTCTCCGGCAAAATTGGCTTCTTTCTGGCAAAGTAGCGACTGACTTCCCCTTTCTTGGTCTTCGTGTACACGATAAGTTTGCCCTCCTTGAGGAAGAGCTCGGATACGTTGATGGCCTCCGCGAGAAGCCCTCCTGGGTCGTTGCGCAGGTCAAGGATGATACCTCTAACTCCCTGAGAGGTGAGACCTTTTACCGCCTTTTCTACATCTTTGCCTACTCCCTCGGTAAACTGAGAAAGCCTTATGTAGCCCACATCCTCCAGCTTAGTCCACTTGACGCTTTCCACCTTGATTGTGGCCCTTTCGAGCTCTACCCTTACTGGCCTGTCCGCACCCTTCCTTAGGATGGTCAGGGTGACCTTTGTGCCGGGTTTACCCCTTATCCTTCTGACCACGTCCATCAGCGTCATGTTGGAAGTGTCTTCGCCGTTTATCTCCACTATCACGTCACCGGACTTCAGGCCTGCCCTGTGGGCCGGCGTGCCCTCAATGGGGGAGATGACTATGGGTCTGCCCTTTTCCATGCCTATCTCTATGCCCACGCCTCCGAACTCACCACCCGTCTCCTGTCGGAACTCTCTGTACTGCTCGGGGGTGAAAAAGGCGGAGAAAGGGTCCAGAGACTTCATCATACCGTTGAGGGCACCGTATATGAGCTCCCGAGTGCTGGTCTCGCCTACGTAGTTCTCTTTTACCGTCTTGAACACATCAGTCAGAAGACGGAAGTATCTGTACTCGTCCTCCTGGCGGTTAGCTTGAGAGGCACCGGCGCTCCCCAGCAGAAAGCCTACCACGAACGTGGCGACGAGCAGTCCAAGCACTTTTAGCTTTTTCATCTTTACTTCTCCTCCGTGATAAATATAGCCCTGATGTCTCGCAGGAAAAAGCCTGCCTCGCCCCCAAGCGCGTTACCCTTGCAGTAAAGGTCCGAGGGCAGGGTGTACTCCTTAGAGCTCCGGTTTTTAAAAGAAACCCTTACTCTCATCTGCTGTCCCTCTTGAGAGAGCACCTCTATGCTTCTTATGGAGGAAAACTCCAGCGAGTAGTCTACGCTCCCCTCCCTGACCTTGAGGTAAGCTCTACCACCGCAGACGAGCCCCCTCAGGCTGTGCTTTGTGCCACCCTTGTCTTCTAACTCTACTCTAAACTTTTGCTCTTTGAGGGGCTCCGCCATGGAAAGCAGAAAAGGCAGGAGCAGGAGAATGCGCTTCATGCCCTAAATTATACCTTCCTCTTCGTCCTTGTGGAGCTTGTAGACCAGGCCGTCGGTAAGGGCTATCCAAGAGGCCTCTATGATGTTCTCCGAGACGCCCACCGTGCCCCACTTTCTGTTGCCGTCAGTGCACTCGATGAGCACCCTTACGCGAGCCTTCGTCCCTTCGGACTCGTTTACTATTCTCACCTTGTAGTCTATGAGCTGAACTTCCTTCAGGTTTGGGTAGAACTCTTCCAGGGCTTTCCTGAGAGCTCTGTCAAGGGCGCTCACCGGACCGTTGCCCAGCGCTACGGTGTGCTGTTTTACGCCCTCCACAGACAGCCTTACCGTGGCCTCAGACACCGGCAGGTTGTCCCCGCTCCTCTTGGCTATGAGCACCCTGTAGGCTTCCAGCTGGAAGTAGTCTCTGACCAGACCGAAGTGTCTCTTGCAGAGGAGCTCAAAGGAGGCCTCCGCCGCCTCAAAGTGGTAGCCTTCTTTTTCCAGCTCTTTTATCTTCTCCACTAGCTTGAGGAGCTCTGGAGACTTCTCCTCCACCTGAATACCCATTTCTTTGAGCTTGTAGAGTACGTTGCTCCTGCCTGAGAGGTCTGAGACGGTCACTTTTCTCCTGTTGCCCACCAAAGCCGGGTCTATGTGCTCGTAAGTGCCGGCGTGTCTCATCACCGCAGAGGCGTGCACGCCAGCCTTGTGGGCAAAGGCACTCTCACCCACGTAGGGCATGTTTCTGGGCAGGGGCATGTGGGATATCTCGGAGATAAAGTGGCTCAGCTCGGTGAGCTTCTTCAGAGAGCTCTCTGGCACCGCCCTAAAACCCATCTTCAGCTGTAGGTTGGCGATTATTGAGCAGAGGTTGGCGTTACCCGTCCTCTCCCCGATGCCGTTTATGGTGCCGTGCACCTGTCTGGCCCCTGCCAGCACTGCCATGAGGGAGTTTGCCACGCCCGTGTCCGAGTCGTTGTGGGCGTGAATGCCTATCTTTGCCCCGGGCAGGGCCTCTACCACTTTTTTTGTGATGTGGTACACCTCTTGGGGCAGGCACCCGCCGTTGGTGTCGCACAGCACCAGCCAGTCCGCACCTGCCTCTGAGGCGGACCTCAGCACTTCAAGGGCGTAGGAAGGGTTGCGCTTGTAGCCGTCAAAGAAGTGCTCCGCATCAAAGATCACCTCCTGCACGTGCCTTTTGAGAAAGCTCACCGTGTCGTAGACCATGGAAAGGTTCTCCTCCAGGGAGGTCTTTAGCGCCTCCTCCACGTGGAAGTCCCAGCTCTTGCCGAAGATGGTTATCACGCTGGCTCCGGACTTTATTAGGTTCTCCACCTGCGGGTCTTCTTCCACTTTCTTGTTGGGCCTTCTGGTAGAGCCGAAGGCCACCAGTTTGGCGTGCCGTGTTCTGTACTTTTTGAGCCGCTCAAAGAGCACCGTATCCTTAGGATTGGCCCCTGGCCATCCGCACTCGACGTAGTCTATGCCAAACTCGTCCAGTTTTTGGATTATGCGGAGCTTGTCCTCCATGGAAAAGCTCACGCCCTCTGCCTGAGAGCCGTCTCTTAGAGTGGTGTCGTAGATGAAAACTTTTTCCATTGCATAAAATTTATCAGCGATAGGGTCTTTTGTCAGAACCGCTGTCCACCTTGTGACCTATAATTATAGCTATGAAAAGAGCCATCATCACGGGCGTGCGGAGGGTGGGATACGAGGTAGCCAGGGGGCTCTTAGAAGAGGGGTGGCACGTAGGTCTGGTCTACAAGAGCTCCGCAAGGGTGGCGCAGAGCCTTGAGAAGGAGTTTCCCGGCAGGGTGGTAAGCACGAGGGCAGACCTGAGCAGTTGGGAAGAGGCCTGCAGGGCGATGGAAGAGCTCCTGAGAGCCCTGGGAAGTTTAGAGGCTTTCCTGCACCTTTCCAGCCCTTACGAGCCCACGCCCATAGAGGAACTCCGGGAGGAGCATATAGAGCTCCACTTCAAGCCCATAGCCCAAGCCTTTCTGGTGATGAGCAGGGAGGCCTACCTCCGCATGCTGAGAAACCAAGGTCAGATAAAGGGTAGGATAGTGGCCTTTGGAGACTGGGCTACGAACACCACCCCCTACAGGAACTACTCCGCCTACTTCTTGGCCAAGGGTGCCCTGCACACTGCGGTCAAGGTGCTGGCCAAGGAGTTTGCACCTCATGTGTTGGTAAACGCCATTGCCCTGGGACCAACCCTTAAGCCTCCTGACATACCTGACAGCAAGTGGGAAGAGTACATAAACAAGACGCCACTTAAGAGGCCCGTATCTTTGCAGGACGTGGTTAAGCTGAGCAAGTACCTGCTGGAAGTGGAGAGCATGACAGGTGAGATTATCTGTCTCGACAGCGGACGGCATGTGGCAGGAGAGTGTGCCTAAGGTGGTGGTGCTCTTCAGCGGAGGGGTGGAGAGCACCTGCCTGCTCTACCTGTACCTGCGAAAGGGTTGGCTGGTCTACCCCCTCTATGTGAGGGCAGGCTACTTTTGGGAGAGCCTGGAGCTGGAGAATGCCAGGAGGCTCTGGCGACACGCAAAGAGGAGCTACAGGAACCTCCTACCCTTGAGAGCTATAAACCTTCTGAACCCAGAACCCTTGGACCGCAGAAGGCACGAGGAGGACCTCTACATACCTCTGAGAAACCTCGGCCTTGTTACCTGCGCAGGCATATACGCAAGTGCGAAGGGTATCAAGCGCGTGGCCATAGGTAGCTTGGGCATCTATCCCTTTCCCGACAACAACGCTCAGTACATGCAAAACCTCAGACAACTCCTGGGCATGGAGCTCCTGACGCCCTTCATGGGCATGGACAAAAGAGAGGTAGTAAGACGCTTTGCAGGGCACGTGCCTCTGGAGAAGACCCTCTCCTGCATTCTTCCACACAGGCAAGGAGACAGAATAGTTCCCTGCGGTCGCTGTGAGAAGTGCAAAGAAAGAGAAGAAGCCCTAGAAAGCCTTGTTCCCTACGAGGGTACGCCGTAGGCCTTTTTGGCCAAGCTGATGCGCTGGTAGTAGTTGACCACGGGCGGGTGGTAGGGCAGGGAGTAGCTCAGCGGGTCGTGGAGCTCTTCGCAGGGCAGATGAGCCAGCTCAGGCAGGTACTTTTTCATGTAGCCACAGTCTGGGTCGTATCGCCTGGCCTGGAGGATGGGGTTGAAAAGCCGGAAGGGCTTGGGGTCTGCCCCGACGGAGGCACTCCACTGCCAGTTGCCCACGTTGACTACCTCGTCGTAGTCCAGCAGGTGCTCCTTGAAAAAGGCCTCTCCTATGCGCCAGTCTACGAGCAGGACCTTGGCGAGAAAGCTGGCAAGTATCATGCGCACCCTGTTGTGAAGCCACTTCTCCTGCAGGAGTTGGCGCACTCCGGCATCCACGATGGGGTATCCGGTGGTCCCTTCCAGAAAGGCCTGTATGTGCTCTTCTCTGTTCTCCCAAGGGATGCCCCTTCTCTTCTCCTGAAACTCCGTGTCTTTCACCTCTGGAAAGTGCAGGGCTACGTGATACCAGAACTCTCGCCAGCCCAGCTCTTTCACGAACTGCTCGCTCCTGCCCTGCGCCTGGCGGTAAATCTCCCTCAAAGACAAGAGGCCGAACCTTATGCAGGGTGAGAGCTTGGAAGCACCGTCAAGGGCAGGGTAGTTGCGAAGCTCCTCGTAGCTCTCAAAGGGGAAGCTCTCCAGCCTTTCCTTGCAGGCTCTTGGGTCAAAGGCCTCAAAGGGTCGGAGCTTTAGCAGGGGCTTTACCTGCTCTAAGGTGGGCAGAGGGAGCTCGGGCACCTTGGGGCTGGGTCTTTCTGCCACCTGCACGTCCACCCTTTTGCTCCACTCTTGGTAGAAGGGCGTGTAAACTTTCCTTGGGGGAACGCTCTCCGGCCTTACCAGAAAGTTTTCAAAGACCTCCACGTACTCCACTCCAAAATCATGACAGACTCGCCTTACGAGCTGGTTTCTCTCTCTCCCGCTCCAGCTGTAGGAAGAAGTAGTATAGAGGTGGCTAGGCCTGAAAACTCTGAAGATTTCTCTCAGGCAGTCTTCAGTCTTGCCGTAAAGGCAGTAAAGCTTTATCTTCTCCGAGAGCTGTTCTACCGCTTTGACTAAGTAGCTGAGTCTTTCTCCCTGGACCTTGAGCTCTTCCAGAATCTGAGGGTCAAAGATAAAGAGAGGGAGGACTTCCTGGTGTCTTTGACAGGCGTAGGAAAAGCCCCTGTTGTCTTCCACCCTCAGGTCTCTCTTGAAGAGGTAGACCGCCCTCACGGCTTTACCACCGCCAGGTAAATGACCAGCAAGGAGACTACCAGCAGAGGTAGGGCCACCACGTAGACGAAAAGGTCGTAGTGCCTGTAGGCACGGGGCTTGTCCGGAGCTCTGGGAATGTGAAAGTTGACGAACCAAAAGTTCAGCACCTCAAGGGGAAGGAGAACACCCAGCACCAGCGGTAGCTTTCTGTTGAGCCAACTCAGGTCAAAGCGGTATTCCATTAGGTAAAGCATGTAAAAGCCCATGCTTAGGGCAAGGACGAAGCCAGCTATTTCCAAGTTGGTCATCCAGCGATAAAAGTCTCTCAGGACCTGCTGGCTACAGCCGGTAGGCCTGTGGGTAGAGTAGAGCAGGAAAAGGCCCAGGGAGGAGGAGGCGCTGGCCCACACGAAGATGCCTATCAGGTGGAGGAACTTGGCGGTTGCGTAGTCCATCTTCTGAGGAATTTTACCGCCCTTCTTATGTAGGGGTAGACCTTTTTACCCAAGAAGGGTAACCTTTTGAGCCTTACTATGTCCCTCTTGGAGGAACGGCTAAGCAGGAGCACCGCAAGCAGGTAAAAGGGCACAGTGGGCACTAGGGGCAAAAATATGCCCGCCGTTCCCAGCACGAAGAAGGAAAAGCCTGAAAGCCTGTAAAGGCTCCTCCTCATCTCTTAAGAGTATAAGCTCTTGAGTTTTTGCTAAAGTAGCCCTTGCCCATGTGGAGAGGGTACCTGACCCTGTCGGGCTTGAGCTTGCCCCTCTTGTAGTGCAAGAGCTCCACCCTACCTACGAGCAGGCTGTGGTCCGCAAAGCCTATGAGGCCTTCCTGCCTGCACTCGTACACCAGTAGGGCCTGCTCTACCATCAGGGCGTTGACCTTCAGAGCCCTCACGGGCTTTAGGCTTTTAAAGAGTTTCCACTTGTCTAGCTTGTCTCCGTGGTGCTGGCCAGAGAGGAGGAGGTCCTCCAGGTAGTCTGCGGAGAGGAAGTTCAGAGTGAAGTCTCTGCCCTCCTCTAAAAGGCGGTGGCTGTGGTTGGTCCTGTCGATGGCCACTGCGTAGAGGAAGGGGTCTTTGTTTATAGGCGCGTGCCAGGCTACCGCCAGAGGATTTTCCCCCACGCACATGAGAGCCAAGGGCCTTGGCACGTAGCCTAAGAAGTAAGCTTCCGTCAGAGTTTTGAAAGGGGCCCGAGGGGTGGAAGGGACCCCATCAGGGGGAGGCAAGGCATGGTCGGCGTTTTTCAGGCGGTCCATCTGCCCAGCAGAAAGACCAAGGTTATACCCACTATGTGAACTACCCACCAACCTATCCTCATAAATCTGAAGGCTTCTGGCAGTTGCATGACTCGCACCTCCTTGTGGTTTTTGTAAATCTTACTGCGCGCCTTGCTCTGGTGTACTCTACCGCTTTACCTTTGATGGGTCTTTTTTTACCTTCCATTGAAAAGCATGCGAAAGCAGGTAGTCCCGTCCTCGGAGCGGTAGTCCAACCTACCACCACACAGGGCAAGCCGTTTCCTGAGGTTTCTAAGTCCTACGCCCTCTTTCAGCGTTTCAAAGCCTACGCCGTTGTCCTCCACCTCCACCACCTGCTCAGAGTCTCTTCGGTAGGCACGCACCTTCACATAACCATGTCTCAGCTTTAGTCCGTGCTTGACCGCATTCTCTACCAGCACCTGCAGGGAGAACTTGGGCACTCTCAGGTTCAGCATCTTCGGGTCTGTCTGAATCTCCAAGCTTATAGAGCCCACAAAGCGCAGGCTCATTAGGCTCCAGTAGTCCTTCAAGAGCTCCAGCTCCTCCTCCAAAGTTATGTAGGGTTCAAGGTGGAGGCTCTTTCTCAGGAGCCGGGCAAGGCTCAGGATGGCCCTTTCTGCCCTTGCCGGGTCCTGCCAGACCAGCTCGGCCACTGCGTTGAGCGTGTTGAACATAAAGTGGGGTGCTATCTGGGCCTCCAAACTTCTTATGTGCTCTTCCAGCAGGAGGCCCCGGCTCTCTTCCTCTTTTCTCTGCAAAGACAGGAGCTTGTAAAGTAGGTAGCCCAAAGAGGAGGTCATAACTCCCAAAAAAAAGGACAGGCTAAGGGCTTTTTTGAAGGAGAGTTTTATGGAGGTTATGCCCAAAAGCTCGTTGCTAAGGTAGCCACCCAGAGCTCCTACGAACCCGGAGAGAAAGGCAAAAAGAAGGCTGAAAGGCGTCCTCAGCGGGCTTGGGACCCACGCTATAAGCCAGCGGTTGTATATCTCGGTGGTAATCAGGGAAAGGGCAAAGATGTAGCAGGAGGTGAGAACTCCCAAGGCAACCACAGGTCCTATCGCCTCGCCGTGCAGGCTCGCCACGAACCCAGAAATAGAAAAGCCCAGAAGCAGGGCAAGTAGCAGTATGTAGAGCCACTCCCTGAGCCTAACCTTTAGCATAGCTCAAAGTCTCTCTCCAAGAACTTAAGCAGGTTTACCACGCCCATGCTCACGCCTGGCCAGCCTTGACCTGGGAAGACCGTATCGCCCACCAAGTAAACTCCCTCCACCGGCGTCAAGGGGGAGGGATACCCGAAGGGGAAGTTCTCCCTCGTGACCGGCACGCCACCCACCGAGCCCCTGTATCTGCTCGTATACCTCTCAAAGGTCCGGGGCGTGCCCGCCATGACCTTTATTTTCTTTATATGTCTCAGGGCGGGTATGTGCGCGTAAATCACTTCCAAGCAGTGCTGAGTGGCTTTTTCTTTTTTCTCTCTGTAAGCTTCCTGCGACAGACCTTCCCAAAGCTCCAGCTTGGTATGGGTGGAGACAGTAACGCTTTTGGTCCTTTCCTTGCTCAGCACGGGGTCATCCGGCTCGGATACGGACAGAAAGAGCGACCTGCTCCCCGTGTAGGGTATGGGCTCTCTCAGGAGTATAAAGTGATGATGAGCAAAGTCCGGAGGGAGGTCTCCCTCCACCGTAAGGTAGATGGTAAAAGCTCCCCAGAGCTTAGCGTAGCGTCTCTTGGCAAGCTCAGAGTAGTCCCTAAGCTCTTCCACCAGGTCTCCCGCCCTCCATATGGTGGTGTTGAGCACCACTTTTTTGGCCTCGTAGTCTCCGCGGTTGGTCTGCACCACAAAGCCCCAAGGCTTTTTCTTTACGCTT
>JANXBA010000010.1 GCA_025062075.1 Aquificaceae bacterium | reverse complement strand
CACGTCCGTGCTCTCCTCCATGGGGTCTCCCACCTTAAGGCTTGATAGTGCACTCTTTAGCTCTTGGAGGAAGGTCTGGAAGAGCTCCTCGTGGACGAAGACCCTCTGCACCGATATGCACACCTGCCCCGCTATGGCGTAGCCACCCTGCAAGGTCTTCTGGACCGCCCTCTTTAGGTCCCCATCCCGATGCAAAATCAGGGCGGAGTTAGAGCCAAGCTCAAGAATCACTTTCTTTATGCCTGCCTGTCTGGTTATGAGCTCCCCCACCTTTCTGCTACCCGTGAAGGAGACCACTCTCACCTCGGGATGAGTGGTCATGGCCCTGCCCACCTCGCCGTAGCCGGGGAGGACGCTCAGAGCTCTCGGGGGAAGCCCCGCCTCCAAGAGGATTTCTCCGAGCAGTAAGGGGGTCAGGGGGGTTTTCTCCGAGGGCTTTAGCACCACCGCATTACCGCAGGCCAAGGCTGGTGCCACCTTGTGCATGGAAAGGTTCAGGGGAAAGTTAAAGGGAGTAATGGCACAGACGATGCCCACTGGCTCACGCAGGTAAAAGCCCACCTTACCTCTGCCGTTGGGGTGGGCGTCTATGGGTATCACCTCACCTCCTACCCTTTTGGCCTCCTCTGCGGAAAACACCAAGGTCTGCAGAGCTCTCTGCACCTCCGTTCTAGCCTCCCTTATGGTTTTGCCCACCTCCATGACCAGAGTTTTGGCTATCTCCTCGGAGCGCTGGCTGAGGATTTGACTGGCCTTGGTCAGTATCTCGTACCTCTCGTAGGGGGTAAGGGAGGCCATCTCTTTGTGTCCCTCTTTTGCCAGCTCTATGGCTTTTTGGACATCCTCCTCCTCCGCCCTTGAGACCATTGCCACCGTCTCGCCCGTGTAAGGGTAAACCACGGGCATGTCTTCCTTTTTACGAACCCACTCACCGCCCAGCAGGAACTCTGTTCTCATTTCTTATAATCTTAGCATGCTAAGCCCAGAAAAACAGCTGGAGCTCATAAGACAGGGCACGGTGGAGATAATAGAGGAACAAGAGCTCCTGAAAAAGCTTAAAGAGGGTAGGCCCCTTCGCGTGAAGGCGGGCTTTGACCCCACCGCCCCGGACCTGCACTTGGGCCACTCGGTGCTCCTGCAAAAGCTGAGGCAGTTCCAAATGCTGGGACACGAAGTCCTCTTTGTCATAGGGGACTTTACCGCCACCATCGGAGACCCAACGGGCAGGAGCGAGACCAGACCCCCTCTCAGCAGGGAAGAGGTACTCCAAAACGCCCGCACTTACGAGCGTCAGGTGTTTAAGGTGCTCCTTCCTGAAAGGACTCAGGTGCTCTTCAACGGCGAATGGCTCTCCGGGCTGGGGACGGAGGGGATTGTAAGGCTGGCAGGTCAGTACACGGTTGCCCGCATGTTAGAGCGCGAGGACTTCTCCAAGCGCTTCCACGAAGGGGTGCCCATCTACGTTCACGAGTTTCTCTACCCCCTGCTTCAGGGTTACGACTCGGTGTTTTTGCGGGCGGACGTGGAGCTGGGTGGGACGGACCAGAGGTTTAACCTGCTGGTGGGAAGGGACCTGCAAAGGAGCTACGGGCAGGAGCCCCAAGTGTGCATAACCCTGCCCCTGCTGGTGGGTTTGGACGGCGTGCGCAAGATGTCCAAGTCCTACCGCAACTACGTAGGTCTTACGGAGGAGCCGGAGCAGATGTTTGGAAAAATTATGTCCATCTCCGACGAGCTCATGTGGGACTACTACCTGCTACTGACCGACTACCGCAGGGAGGAGGTGGAGAGCTTCAAGAGAGAGCTCCACCCCATGGAGGCAAAGAAGAGACTGGCCCAGTACATAGTGGCCCGCTACCACTCGGAGGAGTCCGCCCTGCGCGCCAGAGAGTTCTTTGAAAGAACCTTCTCCCAGCGTGAGTTTCCCGAGGAGGCACCGGTCATAGAGGTGGAAAAAGGCTACCGCCAGAAGCTCTACGAGCTCCTTTTTGAGCTCGGGATTGAGCCCTCAAAGAACTCCGCCAGAAGGCTGGTGGAGGGCGGAGGTCTGAAAATCAACGGACAGAAGGTGGAAGACCCCTTTAGGGAAATACAGGTGGAGCAAGAGCTCAGGCTTCAGGTAGGTAAGAAGAAGTTCTACAGGCTGGTGCCTAAGGAGAGAACTTGACCACCTTGACCTTGCTCCAGTCAACGGGACCAAGGCCCGCGGACTCGGCGTAGCTCTTGGCAGTCCTGTAGTTTACGTACCTTTCAATCTCCGCCTGCAGGAGCAAGCCCCTTTCCCTTTCGCGCTTTAGTTCTGTCACCTTTCTTGCGTACTCCCGAGAGACGCTCAGGCTGTAGGCGGAGTAGAGGTAGTTCACCAAGAGAAGTAGCACCGCAAAAAGTAGGTGCTTCACCGCTTCTCCCCCGCTCTCAGCTTGGCACTTCTGCTCGCAGGATTGGCTCTCACCTCTTCAATATTGGGTCTTACGGGCTTTTTCGTCAAGACCTTCATGTGGGCCTTTATAAAGTTCTTGACTATCCTGTCCTCCAGCGAGTGGAAGGAGATTGCCACCAGCCTACCGCCCGCTCTCAGAAAGTCTAAGCACTTAGGCAAGGCGGAGGAAAGGGCCTGCAGTTCCCCGTTTACTTCGATGCGTATGGCTTGGAAGACTCTGGTGGCTGGGTTTATTCTCCCGCCCCTGTAGGGCAGGACGGAGCTCACCACCTGCACCAGCTCCCCGG
This sequence comes from Aquificaceae bacterium, assembly GCA_025062075.1. GTDB lineage: Bacteria > Aquificota > Aquificia > Aquificales > Aquificaceae > Pampinifervens. Next base: position 3,368 of record JANXBA010000010.1, on the reverse strand, counting down.
TGGTCTCTATGGGCTTTTTTGCTCTGGCGGTTACGATGGCTTTGGCCACCCTCTTGGCGTAGGGCTCCTCACCGTACTCTCTTATGAGACGCTCCAGCTCTTTTTCTCCGTAGCGGTTTACCACATGGTAGGCGGTCAGGTCCTCTTGGGGGTTCATCCTCATGTCCAAGGGCTCGTCCCTCTGGAAAGAAAACCCTCGGTCGCTCCTGAGCTGTAGCATGGAGACGCCAAGGTCAAAAAGAAAGCCGTCCACATGGGAGATGCCCTCTTTTTTCAACACCTGGTCCAGGTCTGCGAAGTTGGCGTGGTAAAGGCTAAACCTCCCCTCGAAGGCTCGCAGGTTTTCCTCTGCTCGCTCAAGGGCGTAAGGGTCTCTGTCTATGGCCACCAGATAGGCTTTGGGGTTTTTCTCCAGTATAGCCCTTGCATGCCCTCCCAAGCCCACCGTGCAGTCCACGAAGAGCTCACCCCCAACCTCCGTCAGCAGGTGGACCGCCTCCTGCAGGAGCACGGGCACGTGCATCAGCGGAAGAGGTTTTTTATGGGGGAGAAGCTCCTCCTGTGTATGGGGCTTTCCCTGTGTAGGTCTATGGCCTCTACGTGCTCTTTTGTGGCGTAGCCCTTGTGCTTGAGGAAGTTATACTGGGGAAAGAGCCTGTGGTAGTGCTCCATGATTCTGTCTCTTAGCACCTTTGCCACCACGCTGGCACAGGCACAGCTCAGACTCCTCTGGTCGCCCTTGGTCAGCGGTAGGCACTGGTAGCCTTCCACCGAGATGTAGTCGCTTATGACCACATGAAAGGAGTGGTCTAGGTCTTCCAGAGCTCTCCTGAAGGCGAGCTGACTTGCCCTGCTTATGCCCACCCTGTCTATGAGGGCGGAGTCTACCACCGCGGTCCCTATGGAGAGTGCCTTTTCCCTTATGAGCTGGTAGGCCTCCTCCCTGTCCTTGGGGCTCATCCCCTTTGAGTCTGTGTTTATAAAAGCCTCCGTGAAGGGGGGCAGGATAACCGCGCAGGCAACCAGAGGTCCGGCCAGCGGACCCCTTCCCGCCTCGTCCACGCCTGCCACCAGAAGACCCTTTTCCCAGTAGAGTTTCTCGTACTCGGTCATGCCTTCTTCTTGACCTCCCAGGGCTTTACCTCCCTTATCTTACCTACCGCCTCTTTGCCCTTGTACTTGCGCAGGAAGTAGAGCTTTGCCCTTCTGACCTTGCCGTACTTGACTATCTCCACCTTCTCTATGTTGGGGCTGTAGAAGGGGAAGGTTCTTTCTATGCCCACGCCGTAGGACTCTTTACGTAGCGTGAAGGTCTTCCCAAGACCCCCACCTCTTATCCTTATGACCACGCCCTCAAAGGGCTGGACCCTTTCCTTGTCCCCTTCCACTATCCGGTAGTGGACCCTCACTGTGTCGCCCACCTTAAAGTCAGGGTAGTTTTTCTTAGGAATGTATAACTCCTCCAGCTTTTGCACGAGACTCATGGTAAAACCTCCTTTAAACTTGGCTATTATATCACAGCTCTTGGCTCAGTCTTAAGTTCATGTCTTCTACCTTCTGGCGCAGGCTGGCCTGGTAGGCTATGAGCTTCTCTTGGAGCTCCCCGTGCTTTAGAGACAGTATTCTGACCGCAAGAAGCCCTGCGTTGGTGCCGTTTCCTATGCCTACGGTGGCCACCGGCACGCCTGCAGGCATCTGCACGATAGAGTAGAGAGAGTCCTGCCCTGACAGGTGCTTGGAAGGGACGGGCACGCCTATGACTGGCAGAGTGGTCATGCTGGCGGTCATGCCCGGCAGGTGCGCCGCACCTCCCGCACCTGCGATGATAACCTCTATGCCCCTCTCCCTTGCCTCTTTGGCGTATTGGTACATGAGCTCCGGAGTGCGGTGGGCTGAGACTACCTTCACCTCGCAGGACACTTCAAACTCCCTGAGCACCTCGTAGGCGGGTCTCAACCACTCCCAGTCGGACAGACTGCCCATTATTATGCTTACGAGAGGCGTGCTCACACTTATAATTAAAGCATGAAAAGACCCGTCATGCTTGTGGACTTGGACAGGTGTATAGGCTGTCTCTCGTGCGAAGTAGCCTGCAAACAGGAAAAGGGCTTAGAAAACTTTGGCATAAGACCGATGAAGGTCTTCAGAGTGGGCGGTTTGGGCGACAGGGCGGATGCCTTTTTCTTGCCTATGAACTGCTTTCACTGCGACCCTGCACCCTGCGTGTACGCCTGTCCTACCTCTGCCATGAGAAAGCGGGAGGACGGCATAGTTTACGTGGAGGAGCTAAGGTGCATCGGTTGCAAGGCCTGCATCGTAGCCTGCCCCTACGGAGCTATAGCCTTCAACCCTGACACCATGAAGGTGGAAAAGTGCGACTACTGCTACCGCAGAGTGGACCGCGGACTTCTGCCCTCCTGCGTGTCCAAGTGCGTCACCAACTGCCTCTACTTCGTAGAGCTTGAAGAGGTGCCCAGAGAAAGGCACAGGGCAAGAAGGTTGGACTCAGAGCTCTACAGGGAGCTCTTTTGCTGGCAACTAAAAGAGGAGGGTCTTCAAGTCTAAGAAAATACCTGCGAAAACGCCCAAAGACAGGAAAGGACCAAAGGGTAGGGCAAAGCTCATACTTCTGTGCCTTAGAACTATGGGCAAGGCGTAGGCAAGTCCGAAAAGGGCACCCAGAAAGACCGCATAGGCCACTCCCCACACTCCCGCCACGGAACCCACAAAGGCCAGGAGCTTTACATCCCCAAGGCCTAAACCTTCCATCTTTCTCACCTTGGCGTAGTAAAGGTACACCAAAAGAGAACCGCCACCGCCCACGAGAGCTCCCAGAAGGCTCTCTAATAGGGTAAAGTCCTGACGAAGGAGTGCCACAGTAAGCCCAAAGGCAAGTCCTCCCAGCGTCAAACTGTCAGGCAGGAGAAAGGTGTCCCAGTCAATGAGGCTTGCCACCAGAAGTATGGAGAAGAACACAAAAAAGACCAAGGCGGTCAGAGGCTCTTCAAACTTCGACCTGCACAGGACCGCCAAAAGACCTCCGGCGGTCTCCACCAGCGGATACCTGAGAGAAATCCTGCCACCGCAGTATGCACACCTACCTTTTAACACCAAGTAGGAGACAATAGGCACGTTGTGAAACCACCTTATGCTCCTTCCGCAGTGAGGGCAGTGAGAAGGGGGCGAAAGGAGCGACATGCCTCTGGGGAGCCTGTATATGAGCACGTTGTAGAAGCTCCCGAGAGATGCACCCAAAGCAAACAGAAAGGCGTACTCCAAGGCTTGAAGTAGCATGAGGGCAAGGTAAAATTATAAGGCATGAAGGGTTTTGTCCTTCTTCTCTTCTTGTCTCTTCTGGCCTGTGAGAG
>JANXBA010000032.1 GCA_025062075.1 Aquificaceae bacterium | reverse complement strand
GCCTTCTATTCCTCCCTCCAGCCACCAGCCGTCCCAGGTGGAGAAGTTCAGCACGCCGTTCATCCCCGCCTTCATACCGCTGGTCCCGCAGGCCTCTAAGGGCCTTCTTGGGTTGTTCAGCCACACGTCGCACCCTGACACCAAGAGCTTGGCCATCTCTATGCCGTAGTTCTCCAAAAAGGCAATCTTGAGCCGTTTGGTGCGGTTTTTTACGTAGAGAGCCTTTTCTAAAATGTTCCTTATGATGGCTTTACCTCCTTCGTCCCTTGGGTGGGCCTTGCCTGCGAAGACTATCTGCAAACCTTCGCAACTCTCCGCAATCCTTATGAGCCTTTCTATGTCTCTGAGTATGAGGTCGTTTCTCTTGTAGGGCGTTATCCTTCTGGCCACGCCTATGGTGAGCACGTCGTCAGAGAAGCTGGCATCGGTCATCTTGTTGACCAGGTTAACCAGCTGTTGCTTTATTCTTTGATGCCTCTCGTAGAGCAGGTGAGAGGGCACTAAATGGACGCCCTGCAGTAGGTTAGGGTTCGTATCCCAGCTGGGTATGTATCGGTCAAAGAGCTCTCTGAGTTCCTCGTGTATCCACCTTCGGTGATGGACGCCGTTGGTAACAAAGTCAATCTCCTGACAGTCGGGGAATATGTTCCGGGAGACGAACATGTGCTTGAAAGAGACCGCATTCACATAGCCAGAGTATCTTATGGCAAGGTGCGACAGGTTTATGTGGCCCTCCTGCGCCTCCTGCTCCCAGTCCATGTGGTTGTAGAGCTTTAGCTCTTCCTGGACCATGGATAGGGGAAACTTGTCATGGCCTACGGGGACTGGCGTGTGGGTGGTAAAGACGCACCTTCTGCGCACCTTGTCAAGACTGCCCAGCTCTCTCAGGAGCTCTACCACCAAAAAGGCGGAGTGGCTCTCGTTCATGTGGTACACGCTGGGCTGATATCCCAAAGCCTTGAGAAGTCTGTAGCCTCCTATGCCTAAGAGTATCTCTTGTCTTAGTCTGTGTATGCCGTCCCCCAGATACAGGCGGTGGTTTAGCCGTCTTATCTCTGGGTCGTTGCCCTCTAAGTCCGCATCCAAAAAGAATACTCGCACCTCGCCCTTTGAACGCACCACGTACTCCCAGCAGGCGACGCGCTGCGTTTTGTCTGAGAAGGGCACTTCAAAGACCAAGTCCAGTTTTTTTAAGTACTTGCTCCAGTCCCACTTGGTGTCCTGCTCTATCTGCTCGCCCGCGGAGCTTATACGCTGGTGCAGGTATCCTCCCTTGTAGAGCAAGGTGACCGCAACTGCGGGCACGCCCAGGTCCGCAAAGGACAGGAGAGTGTCCCCGGCCAGAATGCCCAAACCTCCGCCGTAGGTGGCGATATACCCCTCCAACCCTATCTCCATGGCAAAGTAGGCTATCATCTCCCCCCCCTCACTTTAGGCCTATCTTGTAGACTTTGCTGATGTACTCGCTCACCATCCTGTAGGTGTTAAAGTAGGGTCCTATGGTGGCTATGCTGTTTTTCATCAGCCTTACCCACTCGTCCTTGTGCTTGTAGTAAGTGGGCAGGATGACATAGGTGAGCTTTCCGTAAATGTCTTCCAGCTCCTCCTGTTCTCGGGCGTCCGTCATGTCCTGCCATGCGGGTTTGGGTCCTATGCCCCAGCCGTTGACGCCTTCTATTCCTCCCTCCAGCCACCAGCCGTCCCAGGTGGAGAAGTTCAGCACGCCGTTCATCCCCGCCTTCATACCGCTGGTCCCGCAGGCCT